>NZGT01000063.1 GCA_002691025.1 Spirochaeta sp.
GCGTTGCACGAGTTGCGGAGCCTGGCGTCACGTTCCCCGGGAACTGTGTGCCGAGTGCGGCTCCTGGGAGTGGGAATGGCAGCGTTCGAGTGGGAAGGGCGAGGTGTTCAGCTACACGATCGTCGAGCGCGCACTTCATCCGGCCTTTGCCGACTCGGTCCCGTATGCGCCCGCCGTGGTGGAACTGGAGGAGGGCGTCCGATTGCTCAGTGAAGTCACCGATGTGCCTCCCGCTGATCTGGAAATTGGAATGCGAGTGGAAGTCACCTTTGATGCGGTGACAGACGAAATCACCCTGCCGCGGTTCGTGCGCGCGGTGGACTGAAAGGCGGGTCGGCTTGCAAGAGCGAACCCACCCGATCCTGAAGGAGAGCAAAGCGTGACCATTCCCACAGAAATCAAATTCGAAAAGCAGGACAAGGTGGCGGTGATCACCATCGACCGGCCCGAGGCCATGAACTCGCTTACGGCGGACATGCTCCTGGGGATCGAGGAGGCGTTCCAGGCCTTTGATGAGGATCCCGATCTGTGGGTCGCGGTGTTTACGGCCTCGGGCGACAAGGCTTTCTCCTCGGGGCTGGATCTCAAGGAGGCGGCCCCCATGCTGACCGGTGGAGATCAGTTGGGCTTCGCGGACTGGACGAAGAGGCAGTTTTCCGACGTCTACAAGCCCATCATCTGTGCCGTCAATGGATTCTGTATTGCGGGCGGCATGGAGATGCTCCTGGGAACCGATCTCCGGATTGCGGCCGAGCATGCGACTTTTGGTCTGGGAGAGGTTCGCTGGGGTCTGGTTCCGCTGGGGGGGACCCATATCCGTCTGCCTCGCCAGATTCCCTGGGCCATGGCGATGCAACTGCTGCTGACTGGAAAGAACATCGATGCCCAGCGCGCCTACGAGGTGGGTTTGATCAATGAGGTGGTACCAGCCGATCAATTGATGCCGACGGCGCTGGATTGGGCCCAGAAGCTGTGTCGGAACGGACCGCTGGCCATGCAGACCGCCAAGGAAATCGCGGTTCGGAGTTTCAATCTGGAGAGCGGCTTCGTGCTCGAGAAGGCTCTGGGTCAGAAGGTGCTGGCTTCCGAGGACGCCAAAGAAGGGCCCAAGGCCTTTGCCGAGAAGAGGCCTGCGGACTTCAAGGGACGCTAGGTCCAACTCGCGGACGGTCCGTTCGGGTGTGTCCGGGTGTGGAAACGCGATGGCGCTACGGGTTTGGTTGGCCGGTGTCCCATCCGGATCCGGCGATCAGGCCTGTCCTGTGATGCCCATTGCCCCTTCCGTGGGGTGGTCGGCGGTTGGACGGTCGATACACTGAAAGCGCGTTTACACTGACGAGACTCGATCAGGAGAAAGAAGATGTCGCTCAAGCTTGGTTTGATGTTGGGGTATTCCGGGGCACAGGTCCAGATTCCGGTGGAGCAGGTGAAGCTGGCGGAACGCCTCGGGTACGACGCCGTGTTTACCGCCGAGGCCTACGGGTCGGATGCCATTACGCCCCTGGCCTGGTTGGCGGCTCAAACCGAGAGGATTCGCCTGGGCACGGCGGTGATCCAGTTGGCGGGAAGGACGCCCGCCATGGCGGCCATGCAGATGGGGACGCTCGATGCGCTGGCGCCAGGCCGGGCGATCTGCGGTCTCGGCGTTTCGGGCCCACAGATCGTAGAGGGGTGGTACGGCCAACCCTGGGGCAAACCCTATTGGCGCATTCGGGATTACGTCACCATCATGCGCAAGGTCTTCAAGCGCGAAGAGCCGGTTTCCCATGAGGGGCGCGAGATCTCCTTGCCGTTTACGGGGGAGGGTGCCCTGGGCATCGGCAAGCCGCTGACTTCCATTCTCCATATGAATCCAGACATCCCCATCTGGCTTGGGACCGGAACCGATACGAACGTCCGACTGACGGCGGAGATTGCAGACGGCTGGATCCCGTTGAACTTCGTGCCTGGCACCTTGGAGTCCTACCGGTCTTCCATCGAAGAGGGCTTTGCGCGTGCGGGCGGAGGGAAGTCCTGGAAGGATTTCGAGATTCGGCCCATGGTCAATGTGGTGGTGACCGAAGACCTGCGAAGCGCCCTTCAGATGCCGAAGCACAGCGTTGCGCTCTATGTGGGCGGGATGGGGCACAAGCACAAGAACTTCCACAAAGACGCGATGATTCGGCGGGGCTATGGCGAGGCGGCGGACCGGATCCAGGAGCTCTTTCTCAGTGGTCGGAAAGCCGAAGCGGCCGAAGCCGTGCCGGACGAGTACATCGATGAGGGAGCCTTGATGGGCCCGCCTCAGCGGATTCGTGAGCGCTTTGCGGACTGGGTGGATTCCGGCGCCACAGGGCTCACGGTCTGGACCAGCAATCAGGAAGGCATGGAATTGCTGGCCGAACTCGCGCAGGAATAGAGCGCGAATTCAGCTGACCACACCCGCCTCTCGCAGCGCAGCGATTTCGTCTTCCAGTCCGAGGTCCGACAGGATTTCATCGGTATGTTGGCCCAGGTCCGGAGCGGGGCCGCCCGCCGTGGTTTCGTTGTGCGAGAAACGAGCGGTGGGCCGGGCTTCACGGACCCTTCCCAACCGGGGATGCTGACTTTCCTGCAGGATTCCGTTCGCCTGGACCTGAGGATCCTCATGGAGGTCGGAAATGGCGACGGCAACACCGGCCGGCACGTCCTCCGCGTCCAGTGCGTCGGAGGCCTCCTGGCAGGTGAGGGTGGCCGCGGCTTCGGCCAACTCGTTCTTGAAGAGGGCACCCAGGGCGTCGATGTTCTGCATGCGGGCCGCGAGGGTGGCGAATCTCGGATCGTTTCCGATTTCCTCCACCTGAAAGGCCCGGCAAAGGCCCTGGAACTCTGAATCCGTAAGCGGAGTGGCGGTCGCGTACCCGTCCGCCAGTTCCATCAGGGAGTATTTCTTGCCAGGCGGGGACAGCCGAACAATGTCTTCTTCGAGTAGGGCGTGCTCATCCCCGTTGTCGTTCCACAGGAAATCGATGGCGGTCTCGAGCATCGAGATCTCCACGTGTTGTCCTTGTCCCTCTTTTTCACGGGCAAAGAGCGCCGATGAGATGGCCTGGGCTGTGGTGATGGAGGTGAGCTTGTCGCACAGGAGCTGCCGTACGGGTTCCGGCTTTCCGATTTCGGGATTGGACTGGATATCGTTGATGCCGGAGTAGGCCTGGATCACGTTGTCGTAGACGCGTTTCTGGGAATACGGTCCTTTGGGTCCAAAGCCGCTGATGGAGACGTAGATCAGCTTTTGATTGATTTCACGCAGGTTCTCCCAGCCGATGCCGAGACGGTCTGCGACCCCCGGTCGCCAATTCTGGATGAAGACGTCGGCTTCGCGAACGAGATCCTTGAGGATCTCCACCCCCCGCTCATGGCCCAGGTTCAGGGCCAGGGATCTCTTGCCACGATTGGCCATGTGGAAGCTCGCCGTCATGCCATTGCGTGAGCTTCCGACATAACGAAGGACATCGCCCTGGCCAGGCACTTCGATCTTGATGACTTCGGCACCCTGGTCGGCCAGGATGCGTATGGCCAGAGGGCCTGAGAGGACCGCGGAAGCGTCGACGATTCGAATGCCAGAGAGCGGACCTGTCATGAGGGACTCCTCTTGGATCAGTCGTTGGATGGGTTGGGGGATGGACCTGGGCGCGGGCCCAGGATCTCGGTGAGATCGGATTGTTCCAGTTTTTCGTCCTTCAGGAGCCGTTCGGCCAATTCCGTGAGCGCTTTTTGATGGGTTCTCAAAAGATCCAGATTGGACGCATACGCTTCGGCCAGAAGGGTCAGCAACTCATCGTCCAGGGTTTCGGCTGTCTTTTCGGAGTGATGAGCCAGGGAAGGCCCCTCGCCCAGAAAGGAGGCCGACTGCCCACCCACGAGTGAGAGATTCGGGAGTTGCTCGCTCATGCCGTAGACGGTGAGCATCTGGCGGCCCAGGGCGCTGGCCTTTTCGACATCGTCACTGGCGCCGCTGGAGATTTCGGAAAACGTCAGTTCTTCGGCGGCCCGACCGCCGAGCAGGACCCGGATCCGGCCCTTGAGTTCATCCTGGGACATCAGGACCCGGTCCTCATCGGGCGCGGCCAGCGTATAGCCCAGTGCGCCTTGTCCGCGCGGTACGATGGAGATCTTGCGCACGGGGTCCTGGCCGGCGGTCAGCCAACCGANCAGGGCGTGACCCGATTCGTGGTAGGCCACGGTGCGTCGGTCTTTTTCATTCATGACCGAGCCCTTCTTCTCAAGGCCCCCGATGACGCGCTCCAAAGCGTCCTGGAACTCGGCTTCGTGAATCTGGTCGTGGTTTCGACGAGACGCCAGAAGGGCGGCTTCGTTGCAGAGGTTTGCGATGTCGGCGCCGACGAATCCCGGTGTCTGGGCAGCGAGGCTGTCCAGGTCGACGTCGTCGGCCAGCGGCAGCGACTCCACGTGGACTTTGAAAATAGCCAGCCTTCCCTCTTTGTAGGGCTTTCCGACCTCGATCCGGCGATCGAACCTTCCAGGGCGGAGCAGGGCCTTGTCGAGGACTTCGGGCCGGTTGGTGGCGGCCATCAGGACGACCCCCGCACGGGCATCGAAGCCATCCATTTCCACCAGAAGCTGGTTCAGCGTGTTTTCCCGTTCATCGTATCCGCCCATGGTGGCGCCCTGGCTCGAGCGACTCTTCCCAATGGCGTCGAGTTCGTCGATGAAGATGATGCAGGGTGCTTTTTCNTTGGCGGCCGAAAAGAGGTCCCGCACCCGGGAGGCTCCCACGCCCACGAACATCTCCACGAAGTCCGAACCGCTCATGCTGAAGAAAGGCACGCCGGCCTCGCCGGCCACGGCCTTGGCGAGGAGCGTTTTNCCTGTCCCAGGAGGTCCCGCCAGGAGGATGCCTTTGGGAAGCTTGGCCCCGAGTCGGGTAAAGGCCTCAGGTGACTTGAGGAAGGAGACCACTTCGTTGATCTCTTCGAGGGCTTCATCGACGCCCGCCACATCCTTGAACCGGACCGGGTTGGCGGGGTCGGCTTCCACGATCTTGGGCTGACGGTTTCCCATGTTGAGGGAAGCGGGACCTTTGCCCATTTTGCGCATGAGGAAGGTCCAGATCAGGAAGATGGCACCGAAGGGAAGGATCCAGTTGAAGAAGAGNTTGTGGAAGAACTTCGATTCGATCTTCCCCATGAACTCGACTTTGTGTTTCTGGAGCAGGGGGATCAGGTCGGGGTCATCCAGGGGGGTGACCGTGAAATGCAGGGCTTCTTTGTCGGTCTGCTTCTTCGTGTAGTCCGAAAATGACTTCTCGTATCCGCCGAAAAAGCTTTTGACGCTATGCCAATTCAGCCGCCAGGGCGTGTGATCGCCGGGGGGGTCGACATCCGGCTGGCCTTTGGCGGCCTCGGATTCGGGGGACTTGAGCAGTCCGTAGAGGGTGTCTTCCGTCAGTACGACTTCTTCGACCCGGTCCGCCCGCACACGATCCAGAAACTCACTGTACGGGACCTTCTTGACTCCGGAGCCTCCGAACAACATGGAATCGATGCTGAAGATCGCCATGAAGACGATCAGGTAGTAGAAGATTGAGAAGCGGGTGCGGTTCTCCATGGATCGGTTCGTTCTCCAAGGCTCGGGTTTTTGGAAAAAGAAGAGACTAGCGCGCTCCCAGGCGCCTGTAGGGCTCTTTGGATGGGCGGGGAGATGGAGAGTTCCGTGTGGAGGCGCCGTTTCGGGTCCTCTCCCGCTTGCGAGCGGCCCTCGAAGAGGGTCTGGGCGATACTGGGTGGTATGGAAGGCTCGGTGGACGCAAATGGGGATCTGATTTTCGAGCGCTGGGATGCAGCCGTGGCGGCGGATCCGTGGATCGACCCTATTTGTTCGCGGAGCGCCTGGCAGCGTTCCTACCATGAAGCCTTTGCGCCCGAACGACGACTGCATCTCTCGGAACAGGAGGGCAGTTGGGTTCTCCTGGCTGAGGTCGAGGAGCCTGGAGACGACCCCCGGTTTGAAAGTCTCGAAAACATGTGGGGTCTCGGATCCAGCCTCGCGGGTCCCGGGGCGGCGACACANTGGGCGGAGAGGCTTCGTCGTACCCCTGTGTCGAGTCTTCTGCTGGGCCTACCCCTGGACGCCCAGCGATTGGCGCCGCTTCTGGATGGCGTGGGNGGACGCTTCTCCGTGCGTGCCTTGCCCCCGCTTGAGCGATGCGTGGCTTCACTGACGGGGGGGATGGAGGGATGGCTTTCCCGACGCTCAAAGTCTTTTCGCCGNAACCTGCGTGCGGCGGTCCGTCGCACGCAAGCGGAGGGGATCGAGTTTCGCTGGCTTTCGCAGTTGTCGGACCCCGAGTGGCCGGGTCTCTATCGCCAGATCCTGGAAGTCGAGTCTGCNAGTTGGAAGGGCCTGGCCGGCCAGGGGGTGGATCGGGGTCCCATGGAAGCGTTCTACCGTCGGCTTCTGCCCCGACTCCTCGCGGAGGGCCAACTGCGGATTCTTCTCGCCGAGCGGGATGGTGAGCTTGTGGGGTATCTCCACGGGGCTCAGTGGGAGGGGGTCTTTCGCGGTCTTCAATTCAGTTTTGATGACCGGTGGAACCGGCTTGGGCTCGGGCACGTGCTCCAGCGAGAAGCCCTGGTCCAGCTTTGTGAGGCGGGTGTCCAGCAATACGACCTGGGAACCCCCCATGACTACAAGCAGGCCTGGTCGGAGCCGGGCCTTGTGACCGTCGGTCTGTGGCTCCAGCCCCAGTAGGTCGGAGAAAGCCCCCCNTCTCATGGGGAGGACTGCGTCCTAGNTGAAGAGGTCAGCCACGGCCCGGTGGGCTTGTTCGATNGCGCCCGGAAGACTCGCACTGGCCCCGGCATCGGAGTTGGCAATACTCACCCGGCCAAAGCGTTGGCGCCCCACACGGTGAGGGGCCTGGGCTCCCATGGGCCCTCGGTCCAGAGGGTCGGCCAGCGGGTTGTAGCCGTACGCGTATCCGTGTCCCCAGCGATTGACCGTGATTCCTTCTATGTCCTGGGCCGGGTCAAAGGAGGTNCCAGAAAGGACTCCGCTGAGNTGGCTNCGGATCGATCGCTCGATGTCTTCGAAGGGNGTGGCCAGCATCCGGGCTCGTGCGGCCCGGTACTGGTTCCGGGGTGTGAGGCCCGAATCGAGTTCGAGCGGTGAGCCCTCGAGATGAACCAGCATGGGTTCATCGGGGTTGGCGGAAAAGGTCTGGCTTCCNAGNCTGACNGGAAAATCNAGNGCCAANGCCTGGTGTTCCAGCCCTGGGCAGAAGGCCCAGCCTANNTTTTTCTCCGCGAANCCNCGCCAGTTGCGCAAAGCGACGCTGGTATAGATCAAGGGGGAGCGGACCAGGCTTCCCAGGGCCTGGGCCTGGACGTCGGGCAGATCGGGGCANAGATAGGGNATCATCACGCTGTAGCAGGCGAGCACGCATTGCCGGGCTCGTATGCGTTGTGTGCGATCACCGCGCACATAGGTGAGTTCCACGCCTTCTGCACTTTCGGTGGGGCCTTGGTGNTCGACGCGGATCACGGTACTTCCCAGGCGCAAACGAATCGGGGACTGGACCTCATCGAGTCGTCCGTAGTCGAAGTGGGCACCGACGATATCCTCCATGTCATCGCCGGGGGCGACCTGGGGAATCAGGCTTCGTACAAGCAGGCGAGCAATGGACGCGTTCCCGTCCGGGAAGTGGTAGATGTAGGGTTCTTGCTCCCACTNCTCGTCTTCCANGAGTTCGGTCACAAGGGACCAGGGCAGTCCAGGTAGCCCACCCCAACTCATCGCTCCCCAGGCCGAGATGTGATCGATGGTGCCGGCAAANTTGCTCAAGGCCGCCGTGTTCAGGATCTGGCTGACTTCGGGCGCCGTGGCNCCCAGGTNNCGGGTGATGAANTCCTGATACGTGAGCGAGCGCAGGAAGTCGACCTGGGTCAGTCGCGCATCGGCCTGGATCCGGGTCGGGTCGGGTTCCAGCAGTCGGAGCAGGTCTCGCTGGGCGGTTTCGGAGATGGGCATCTGACTCATGGCTTGGGCCGCGGAAAGNCTGGGCGGGGCGAATTCGTCGTCGTCGAGCGGATTCGCGATGGGGTAGGGGACCCAACGGTTCTTTCCGTAGAGGCTCTCGTCGAAGTGGAACCCGATTTGAAGTCCGTGCTTCTTGTAGAAATTCCGATCGTACGCGGATTCAAAGCGGGAGAGGTCGACGCCCAGTTCTGAAATCAGCTCTCGGGTGACTCGAGAGTACGAGTGGGGATCTTCAAGGGACTGGCTTCCTCCATATCCAATGAGGGTCTGCCCATCGACCTCGAACTCATTTCGTCGCGCATGGCCTCCGAAGTCGTCATGGTTCTCGAGGATCAAGATCCGGGCATCGGGTTTGCGTGCGCGATAGAAATACGCGGCACTGAGACCGCTCAGCCCCCCGCCCACGATCACCAGGTCGTAGAGGGTGGAGTCGTCTTCGTGCACCGGACCAAAATCGGTCTGTCCGGAACGGGCGAGTTGGTGAGCGACCCGGTACGCAGAGGGGTCGCTGCCGCGGAGTCCCTCTTTGGCGGGCGGATAGTCGACGAATCCGGACCCGGGCAAGGAGGTCTTGGCCTTCGGCTCCAAGGGGGCGTCCTGGGGAAGGCCGCAGGCGGCGGCGCTGGCCACCG
Source organism: Spirochaeta sp. (assembly GCA_002691025.1). Lineage (GTDB taxonomy): Bacteria > Myxococcota_A > UBA9160 > UBA9160 > UBA4427 > MED660. The sequence goes on from NZGT01000063.1 coordinate 8,652, forward strand.
CCACGCCGGTTCCGGCCAGGAAATCCCGCCGCGAGATCGGCCGGTCCAGACCCAGTGCGTGGTCTCGATCCTTTTCTGCCGACATGGGAGGCGCCTCTCGCTTCATCGTACGTAGTCAGGGGTGGGTCGGGCTTTCGGGTCTGGATCGATCTTCCCTGCCTGAAAACCGATGGACGAAGGATGTCCTATTGACCTGCCCCTGTCTTCTGCCTTTCCAGTCGGGCCTCTCGAAGTTCCTTGAAGCGCTCCGTGGGAATCGAGATGAACAGGCCTTTGGATTCGACCACCTTGACGTCCCCGCTGTAGATTTCTCCGGAATTGTAGATCTTCCGGCCCTCTTGGCGGTCGAACCGGGCTTCAATTCGAAGAGGCATTTCTACCGGGGTGGGTTTCAGGTAGCGCACCGTCAATTCGCCGGTCATGCCCGGTTGGCCCGAAAAGATGGAGGCCAGCCCCAGGGCTTCATCGAGGATGGCCGAAAGAAAGCCTCCATGAACGCATCCGGGCGCCCCTTCATAGGCCGGCCCGAAGAAGACGGAACCGTGGACCACTTTGTCGTCGTAGTCGGGCTCGAGTGTGACGGGAGGAGCGAGCGGGTTGGAAAGGCCCACGATGGGACTGCGATCGTGGAACATCTCCATCCCTGCAGCCAGGGAGCCCTCGGCCACACCCGGCCTTTCGTCCATTTCCGGCTGGACGCGAAGCTGGGTCGCGCTCCGGGCCAGTTGCTCTGTGATGGCCTTGAGTTCATCTTCTTGCGCATCGGTGTCGGAGAGGCTGGACATGAGTTCGCGCAAGGTCTCAGCCAGTTCTCGTTTGGCCAGCCATTTGGGCGAGGGCTCTTCCATCTCTTCAGCCAGTTGCGTCAAGCGTTCTTTGAACTTGTTCATCGTGCGTGGGCTCCATCTTCCTAGTAGATCACTTGGCTTTCGATCAAGGCCTGGTAACGCTCTTCTGGAAGTCCCAGGATATCGCGGAAGACGGTGTCGTTGTCCTGCCCGATATAGGGTCCCGGTTTTATGATCGGACGGCTTCGGCTCATCTTGATATAGGCGCCGTAGATGGTTTCGCTGTATCCGAGAGGGTGGTCGACCTCGATGAAGGTATCCCGCGCCTTGAAGTGGGGATCCCCCAGCAACTCGGCCACCCCGAGGACCGGCGCGGCTGTAACGCCGGCGGCTTGCAGCCTTTGGGTCAACTCGTGTTTGTCGTACCCGGATGTCCACTCGGAAACCTTCTCGTGCAGGGAGAGGATGTTCTGGCTGCGGGCCTCGGCCGTTTCGAATTCCGGGGTCAGGGCCCATTCGGGTCTACCCATGGTTTCGAGCAGCCCGGACCACTCGGTGTCGTTGGAGACGGCCAGGCTGATCCATTGATCTTCTCCCGCGGAGGGGAAGACGCCATGGGGGGCCGCGCCGGCCAGAGGATGACGGTTGGCCAGGGGGCCCGCGATGCGTCCGTTGAGCGAGTAGTCCATGAAGGCCGGCCCGACCATCTGCATGACGGCTTCTTGTTGGGAGAAGTCGATCTGTTGCCCTTGGCCGGTCCGTTTCTTGTGGGCCAGTGCGGTGAGGATCGCATAGGCGCCAAAAATGCCATTGAAAGGATCCGAGAATGCATTTTCCATGGGCAGGATATCGTTGTCGCTATATCCCACGGTACTGTCGAGTCCCGTGGTGCTGGTCAGACTCAGCCCGTAGGTCCGGAGGTCCTTGAGCGGGCCGTATAGCCCCGTGGCGGGCATGGAGAACATGATGATATCGGGCTTGATCTTCTTGAGTTCGTCATAGCCCAGGCCCAACCGGTCCATCACGCCGGGCCCGAAGTTCTCGACCACCACGTCGCATTCCCGAATCAGATCCCGGGCCAGGTCGAGGGCCTCTTCTTTCTTCAAGTTGAGGCTTACGCTTCCGTTTCCGGCCCAGCACGCATTGTTGGAAAGACTGCGATTGGGGTCTCGTTCTCCTCCGGCAAAAGGAGGCAGGGTTCGGGTCATGTCCACACGGGCATAGGACTCGACCTTGAAGACTTCCGCGCCCAGGAAGCTGAGTGTCTGACCGGTGACCGGCCCCGCCCAGACCCAGCCGAAGTTGGCCACTCGAACGCCTTCCAGGGGCAATCGACCGCTTCCTCCCGAAGAGGGTTCAGGGGCGGGGGAGGAGAAGCCTTCGTCGGTGTGGGCCCCGAGTTGCGGCGCGGCTCTCTCCGGGCCTCCGGGCGTTTCGCTCAGCTTGAAGGGGGCTCCGAGAGTGCGGTAGCGGCCGAGTCGCTCGTTTTCGAGTTCGATCATGTAGCCGCGTTCGTGCAGATGGGGGTGCTCTGCGGCTTCTTTCATGGTGAAGACGGCCGTAATGGGGCATCCCGCCGCCTGGCAGCGTTCCATGATCTCCATTTTTCCGTACTGGGCGGTCCATTCTCCGACCAGGGAGTAGATCAGGTCCGCATTCTCGCCCCGGGAGAACATGTCCTGGAACATGTCGGCTTCCATCCACTCCGGATTGCCCATGACTTCCCGCAGGCCATTCCACTGGCCGGGTTCGAGGGCGAGCATCCACACGTGACCGTCTTTGCAGGGCATGATGCTGGCGGGGGCCGCCAGCGGCATCCCCACGCCCGTTCGCTTGTCCGCGATGCCATCCTGGGCGAAGCCACCGATATTCTGCCCGCCGACGAAAGTGGCTGCGATCGCCTCGGCACACGAAACGTCCAGGTGCTGTCCGCCGCCGACATTTTCCCGGCCCAGAGTGGCTGCGAGCCCCCAGGCGGCCGCGGCCACGGCGCCGAAGAAGTCGGCCGCAAAGGTGCCGTGTTCAAGCGGGGTCTGTCCCGGGCGGCCGCAGTATCGATCGCTGGCACCCGTCAGATGAAAAGCCGTGAGGTCGTTTCCCTTCCAGTCGGCATAGGGGCCCGTCTGTCCGAAGGGTGTGATGGAGATCATGACCAACTCAGGGTTGATCTCGGAAAGCTGGGACCAATCGAGCTTCCAGTCGCGCATCTGTGCGGGGTTGTGGTTTTCAATGAGCACATCGGCTTGCTTGATGAGTTCAAGGAAGCGCTCGCGTCCTGCTTCGGAATCAATGTCCAGTTGCGCCGATCGTTTGTTGGTGTTCAGGAAGTGATAGACGCCGCTCTTCTCGATGTCGGGTTGATCGTCCGGGAAAGGGCCCCAGCTCCGGGCGGGATCGCCTTCCGGAGATCTCTCCACCTTCAGTACGTCCGCCCCGTAATCGGCAAAGAGCTTTCCGCAGTAGGGAGCCGAAATGAGCTCCCCGAACTCCACCACCTTGATTCCCTCAAGAGCACCCACAGCCATGCGTTCCTCGGATTTCTGTTGACTTCTGATCGGATCCATACCGGTGGTGCCCTGAATCTATTCTGAGCGGCCGCCAAAGAGCTTCTTGAAGAAGTTGACGACCATCTGCCAGAGGGTGCGGCCGACCAGGGAGCCGACTTCCACCGCCTGGTTTTCGGCGACGGCGGCAGCGGCGGCCTCGGCGGCTTCGCTGTCTCCGCTGGCTTCTGCCTCCAGAGCCGTCACGGTGTTCTGGGAGAACTGCTTGAAGAGCTGGCCCGAGACCCCCTTGATCATTCCTCGACCCATCTGCATCACCTTGCCGGTGAGATCGACGTGGATATCAAAGGTGAGTTCGACTGTCTCGTCTTCGCCCTGGACCGCGGTGACGTCGAGTGTTCCCTTGGCGGTCCCGCCGCCGGTTTCACGGCCGCTTCCGCTGATTCGCATGGTGTGCGCGTCTTCGTCTACGTCTTCAAAGGAGACTTCGCCTTTGTACGCAGTGGTGATGGCGCCGAGCTTGACCTTGGCTTTTCCCACATACGTTTTCTCATCGACTTGCTCTACGATTTCAGCCCCGGGCATGCACTGGGCTACGCGCTCCGCATCGCTGATGAACCCCCAGACGTTCTCCATGGGGGCAGAGATGGTCATCTTCTCTGTAATTTCGATCGCCATTGTTTTCCTGTTTCCTTTTTTTCTTGTTTTGAGCTCGGGCTCGGGCCGGAGGTTCAGCGCGATTGTACCCAGGCGTTCCAGTCTTCGATCCGGTCGATATCCTTGGGAGCCGCTCCCATCATGGGGAGAGTCTCCAGCCAGTCCGGGTGGGACCGTATGATTTCTCGGGCTCCCTGGTCCCCGTCAAGCTGCATCATCATGGGCCAGATCTTCCTACAGATCATGACGGGATGCCCGGGTTGATTTGGGTCCCCGGCGTCCGGGTATTCGGGCCTCAGGAG
>NZGT01000064.1 GCA_002691025.1 Spirochaeta sp.
CGAGGAATGAATACCGATCCGGTCCTTCGCTAGCGGGCAGTTTCTCCGAGTCTCCCTGACCAATGAGGTCCGGAACGATGACCCGACCGTGGCCTTCCAGCAAGGGAATGATATTCCGCCAGAGATACGATGAGGTGGGATTGCCATGGAGCAGAACGATGGGATCGCCCTGGCCCACATCCACGTAGGCGATCTTCTTGCCATTGATCTCTTTCGATTGCTTCTCGTAGGGAAACTCTGCAGACATCATCAATCCTCCTCCAAATCCTCTTCGCGATGAAACGGGCTCGAGCGGGTCCACTCTAGCCACTCTTTCCATCGGCACAAATCACGGATCTGGAAGAAGTCCCGCCGCCTTCCAGAACGACAGAACCGGCTAGCTCACAGATGAAAGGGAACGAATACCGTCATAGTGCTCCACATCCGGGAACGGATCGTAGTGGTGATGAAGAAGTTCCTTCCACTCCTGATAGGCCTCGGATTTCCGGAAGCCCTCGGTGTGATCTTCCAGTCTGTCCCACTCGACCAGGAGAAGGTACCGATACGGCACTTCCATACACCGGCTCAAGCGATGGGACCGGTACCCTTTCATCGAAGCGATCTTGCTCTGGGCTTTCTCGAAATCTTCCTCGAAACGATCGACGTGATCCGGGATCACATCCAGCACAGCCACTTCCAGAATCATGGAAGAACTCCCTCCTCTTCTTCATTATCCAGGGCTTTGGTCGAAATGAAGCGAAACCCTCAAGGGATGCTGATTCCCTGTCTAGAGTCAAACACTCCGGACATCATGGGCCTTCTGCGGTGGGTAAACCGGCGGATTGCCACGCCGAAAACCCGCCCTCGAGGTGGAAGACCTTCTCCTGACCGGCCGAAAGAAGAGCCGCCTCGCCCTTTCGAGCGCGTGGACCCACCATGCAATAAAGCACCACTCCCTCTGACGTATCGACCTCGTTGATCCGTTCAGCCACCTCATCAAAAGGGATATGGACAGCGCCCGGGATGTGGCCTGCCGAATACTCCGCTTGCGAGCGCACATCAATCACAACAGGAGCCCGGCCCGCATCCTGCTGGTCATGAACCGAGCGCGGACTCAGGGAAGGAGCCAGACCGGTCTGGGGTGGATCGATCGTCTCCGCACAGGAAACCACAACACACAGCATCATCATCAAAGCCAGGAATTTCATGCCACCTCCCCTTCGTTGGGAACGGTACGGGATCCTCGCTCGGGCGTCAGGGATGTGGGTCGAAAATGATCGGGACGAAGGGACCCGCGGCGCTCCAGAATCCACGCCAGCGCAGCCCCCAAGAGTCCGCGATACTCGATCCATGAGTGAATTCAGCGAGGCCGCAGAACGAGTCTACCTGGGTGCCGATCCACGAGAGGAAGCCACGCGTCTGGTTGCACTCATGACGCAAGAAGAAAAATTAGGCTGCCTGGATGGAGACCTGCCTTTCTGGCCCGGCCTCATCGAAATGATGGGCGGCGGATACAACACCCGAGCGTGGCCCGCCGCGCATGTGGAGCGACTCGGCATTCCCGGCCTCGACTTCATAGACGGGCCGCGCGGCTGTGTGGTGGGCCCTGCCACGACCTTTCCGGTCTCCATGGCCCGCGGTGCGGCCTTCAACCCCGATCTCGAGGAACGAATCGGGCAAGCCATCGGAGCGGAATTGCGCGCCACCGGCGCCACCTTTACCGGCGCGGTCTGTATGAACCTCTTGCGCCACCCGGCCTGGGGCAGAGCCCAGGAAACCTATGGCGAAGACCCCCACCATGTGGGCGAAATGGCCGCGGCCTTGATGCGGGGGCTCCAAAAGAATGTCATGGCCTGCATGAAACACTTCGCCATGAACTCCATGGAAAATGCCCGCTTCAGCGTGGACGTCGTGGCTGATGAGAGAGCCCTCCATGAAGTCTACCTGCCCCACTTCCGGCGCGTCGCCGAGGAAGGGGTCGCCAGCGTCATGAGTGCCTACAACTCGGTCAATGGAGAGTGGTGCGGACAGAACCGGGAACTCCTGACTTCCATTTTAAGAGAGGAGTGGGGCTGGGACGGTTTCGTCATCACCGACTTCATCAACGGCCTACGGGACCCGGTCCTCTCCGTACAAGCGGGCTGTAATATCGAGATGCCTTTTGCACAACAAAGAGCGCAAGCCCTGGAGCCTGCCCTCGATGACGGAAGTCTGGCCATCGAAGACGTGGACGCGCGTGTCACCGAAACCCTCTCCACTTTTCTCCGCTTTGCGAACGTCTATGAGGAAGGTCCATCCACGGCCGTCATCGGTTGCCCGGAACATCGCGCGTTGGCCCGCGAGGCCGCAGCCGAATCCGCTGTATTGCTACACAACAAGGGAATCCTGCCTCTGGACGCCAGCCGGGTTTCACAAATCGCTGTTTTGGGTGAGTTGGCCGATACCGTCAATCTGGGGGATGAAGGCTCGAGCAATATCCGCTTCACCCCGGATCCCGTCACTCCGCTCGAAGGACTCAAAGAGCGGTTCCCGGACGCCTCCATCGCCTACAGCCCCGACAATGCTTCGCTGGCCCAAGGAGCCGATCTCGCCATCGTGGTCGTCGGCTTCACCCGTCACGATGAAGGTGAGTACATCGGTGCCGGCATGAACGAGGCGCTCCAGAACCTGATGCCCCCCGCCCATCACCCCGTGCTGGGCTTTACAGACCCGGGCATGGGAGAGCGGTTCGGAGAACTCTTCAAGACCAGCGCCGGCATAGGAGGAGGTGGCGGCGAGAGTGGAGGCGACAGGAAAGGTCTACGCCTGCCCGCTCACCATGAAAAGCTCATCGAAGCCGCCCGACAACACAATGAGCATGTCGTGGTCATCGTGATCTGTGGAAGCGCCGTGGTCTGCCCGTGGCTGGAGTCCACCGCCGCCACCTTGACGTTGTTCTACGCAGGATCCGAGGGAGGCCGCGCACTGGGAGACCTGCTCTGCGGGGAAGCCGAACCCGGGGGTCGTCTTCCCTTTGCCATTCCGGTGGACGAAGCCAGTCTGGTTCCATTTGAACGAGAGGCGACTTCGGCCGAATACGAACTGCTGCACGGTCAGTGGAAACTGGACCACGAGAACATTCGCGCCCTCCGCGCCTTCGGCTACGGGCTTGGCTACACGTCCTTCGCGATGGGTCCCGTCAAAGCGGAGGGCGACACGGTTCAGGCCGAACTCACCAACACGGGATCCCGTCCGGGCTCCACCGTGGTCCAGGTCTACGGAAGCGTGCCTGGAAGCGAATACCGGAGACCCCCGAAACGCCTGGTCGGATTCAAGAAAATCAGATTGGATGCAGGCGAAACGCGAACCCTTTCCATCCCGGTGGACGTTCGGATGCTCGACCTCCGTATCAGCGGGGATTGGCAGACCGAGAAGCGCCCTGTCCTTCTCAGCGTGGGCTTCGACGCCGGATCGGCGACACCGATCTAGATGGGTCTTCTCACGGAAACCCCTCCTCGGACAGGAAGGAGCGCCCCGTCACTGCGTGACGAGTGAAAAAGCCACAAAGAAGAACACCGCAACCGTGGGGTAGAAGGTGGTTGCAAAACCAAAGGCCCGGGCGGGCGGCGACTTGAGGTAACCCGCCCAGAAGGTGACCCGCCCGACCAGGAAGAGTGCGACCAGGATCGGAATCAAACGAAGCATTTCGCTCGACACCACAAGCGCCAATGCAGCATGAGCGATGAGGAGAAGGACGATCTGCTCTACGGTGTTCTCGATATAGGTTCGATTGACCTGCAAGCTGTGCTCTGCGGCGGGAACGGATCCATCGATCTCGCCCGAAAAGAAACGCTGACCCGCCACCCGCGCGATGCCGGCCAGAAGAGCGAAGCCAGCCCAGAAGTCACAGCGGAACACATACGCGATCCGGTCTCCCGGAGACTCCACACCCACCACCGGAGAGGTGAAGAAGGAGAGCCCGGCCAGGACGAAAAGAACGGAAAAGACCACAGAACCAGCCATTCCAGCCGCCACAAAACGTTGATCTTGGGTCATTGGAGTTCCTCCCCCGGTTCGGTACGGCTCATGGAATTCCTCTTGGGTCTACGAGAGGTTCAGACTTCAGGTACCTGCAAGCGCCTCCGCGATGTCGTCGATACAGCCTTCCGCATAGGGCCAGACTCCGACCTTATCGACGAAGGCATGGTTGAGTCCGTTGTAGCGGATGACCCGAGTGGCCACCCCCGCCGCTTCCAGCCTCTCCGCATACGCTTCATCCTGATCGCGCAAGAAGCAATACTCCGCGGTGATCATCAACGTCGGAGGCATGAAAGAAAGGTCCGGCGCAAGCCACGGCGAACAGCGCGGGTCCAAAAGCATTTCGGGACGGTCCACATACACCGAGGCCATGAAACGGGAAAGCAGACGACCTCGCTCACCGAGATCGATCCCCCTGTCTTCCAGATGGCGACCCGACATATCGACGCCCGGATAGATGAGAACCTGATGTGAGATGGAAGGACCTCCGCGCTCGTGGGCCAACAGGCAACAGACGGTGGCGAAGTTTCCTCCGGCACTGTCACCCGCCACCACAAGACGCTCCGGGTCACCTCCCCACTCACCAGCGTGCTGGGAAGCCCAGCCCAAAACCGCGTAGCAGTCCTCGAGGCCCGCTGGAAATTTGTACTCCGGAGCCAGGCGATAGTCGACATTGATCACGATATGTCTGGCCCGATCCGCAAGCGCCCGACACACGTTCTCCACCGCAGCCGCACTTCCGGCCACCCAGCCGCCTCCATGGTAGTAGAGCAGCACGGGTAGGTTCTCGCCCTCGGGTCGATAGATGCGGACAGGAATGGGCCCGTACGGGCCCGGCACCTCGGCGTGCTCGGTCCCCACCGGACTCTTCGCGATATCTTTGTTCCTCGCCCCGAAGGTCTTTCGCATCCCCCGAACCGCCATTGACTTCGGAAACAGACGAAGAAAGCCTGGGCCGATGAGGCGCCGCATCCGGGAAACCGGCTGCATGGCTTCGCGTACTTCGGGAAAAGGCTCTCCGCCCTCGAGTCCCCGCGGCCCGTGACGAATTTCAATCTTCATGCGTGACGCCTTCTACGAACTTCATCGTCTCTCTTCACTCAGACCTTTCGGGATCCAGCCGGAACTGATCTTCCACCCGATGAAAACACACCCTCAATCCGGATACGTATCATACTGCGGGGCATCGTCATGAAAACGATGCCACGCGGCCTTCGAGCCCACAAAGATGTGGAAGGCATCGGGGAGCTCCGGAACCTCTTCCACGGTGCCAAGAGCCAGGTGGATCAGATCGGGTTCGCGGGCCGCCTCCACCAGGAGACTCGAGCCGCAGACTCCACAGAACAGACGGTTCTGATGATCCGAAGACGCATAGGTTCTTAGATCCGACTCACCCGAAAGGTAGGTAAACCCTTCGCGCGGTACGCTGACAAAGGTCGCAAAGGCAGCCCCGTGGACCCTCCGGCACTGACTACAATGGCAGTGACTGAAGTATTCGACTTTCCCTTCCGACCGGTACTGAACCCGACCGCACTCGCACCGACCTCTCATGCCCACTCCTCCCTGGTTCCACCCATGAGAAAACTCAAGCTAACGGTCCCCTTCCCGGAACTGACGCGGATCCGTGTTCCGATAACGCGGGTCTGACTTCTCGCGGAAGGAAGCCAGCAGGGGCTCAAGCCCGTTGGCCTTGATCTCGAAGAGGGTCGCGAGAAGCATCCCCAATCGCCCTTCCGGAAAACCCTTTCTGGAGAACCACACCAGATAGGGTTCGGGCAGATCGATCAAACACCGACCCGCATAGCGTCCAAAAGGCATCTTCATGCGGGCGATCTCGATCAGCACCTGGGGATCAGGCACCGGGTTCGCACGCTCGGAAGGATCGTCTTCGGCCATACCCACAGCATGTCAAAAACAAGAGGGACTCGCCCGGCCCCACGCCGGGACTCCATTCCACTCCGTCATGCGGCGCCGGCTAGGGGGCCCCTTCTCGCCAGCGATCGAACCAGTAGCGATTGGGGTCCGACTCCAAGCTCTCGCCCAGACGCTCCAGGTCCCAGAGCTTGGAGAAGAGGAAGGCCCGCGGACAGTGGGCGTAGGCCTCGTCGACTTCCATCAAAAGCCCCTGAATCACCTTCGTGTTGTCATCTTCCCAGAGCGTTTCGCACGAAAGACCGTCAATCAGTTCGCTCTCGCCGTCGATACGTCGCGCCGATCCGTTGACCCGCACCGTCCAGTCACAACCCGGGATCAGGAAGACGAGGCCCGCATGGGGGTTGCTCTCTATGTTTTCAAAGGATTGAAACAGCTTGTTTCCCGCAATGTCGGGAATCACGAGCCGCTTGTTGTCGAGGACCTTGAAGAAACCCGGCGTGCCGCCTCGCGGAGAGGCGTCGCAATCCCCTGCGGCATTCGCTGTAGCGAGAACCGCAAAGGGCGCATGCGCGATGAAGTCGCGCACCATGGCGTCCATTTCGGGTTTGACCTTCTTCCGAACAAGCTCGCTCGGTTCTCCAAATTTCTCACTCAGCATAAAACGCTCCATCCTGATCAGTGTGCTGTTGATTGGATACCAGACAAGACGCCCCACAAAAAGGGGCCCAGCCCTCTACGCCATCCACGCAAAGAAGGCATTCTCGAATTTCAACGGAACCCGCCCCCAGATTTCCTTCGGCTGCGATCGATACACCACATCAAGGCTGTGCTTTTGTGAAATCGTAGAGAAAGAGGCCTTCTGCGTTGCCATGCTCGCCGCCTTTGATCCGTAAGCCAAAGACCATCTTCTTTCCATCGGGACTGATGACGGGATTGTTGGCCCCATACCCCGCGTATTCGGTAAAGAAGGTGAGACGGCGATAGACGTGAGGCTCATGGAGGGAGAGCCGCCAGATGTCGATATCGCCCACCGGGACCGCGGTATACGTATCGAGTTCGCGTTCCACCGCCACGCTTTGCCCGTCCGGAAAGACGCCTTCGGCTTCGTCGTAGGCCCAGTCCTGGGAGTAGTTGGTGAGTTCTCCGGAAACCAGATCCACACCCATGACCTCACCCCCCTTGTACGCATAGGCGGTGAAGATCAGTTCGCCGTCGTCCGGGGGACGGAAATCCTGGGTCTCCAGAAAAGCCAGGTACATGAAGTCGCTGCGATCCACCCGCTTCTTCCGGTCCACAAGCCGAGCCTCACCGCCTTCGACCTCAAGGCGCCCCGTCCAGATTTCCGAGCGACCCAGGAGGATCTCGTCGGGATAATCGGTGCGCGTCCAGGCGATCTGCATGTTCTGGCGCGAAACCGCGGGTCCCTCAAAGCAGGGTTCGCGAAGAGGCTGCGCGGGCCCATGGCCGTCCCGCGGCAGAAAATACATCTGCGTCCGCCAGCGACCCTTTTCCTCAGCGCCTGACTCGGGCCCCGGCCCGCAAACAAGCAGGTCTCCGGACGCCAGGTAGCGAGCCCGGGTGAAGCCGGAGTGATCAAAATGCCCGGTCAGAATACGGCTCTCACCCGTTTCCAGATTCAGTTCAAAGACGTCTCCCACCAACGCATCGAGGTAGACGAGATGGCTCCCGTCCGCCGACCAATCCGGGCGAAGCCCGGAATCAAGAAGAGGCGTGATCCACTCCGGGAGATGATCGGCGGGCGAACCCGTCCGCGAACCAAGATCGTGGGCACGCGTACAGCCCACCAGGATCAGCGCCAAGCAGAGCGAGCACAGTAAGCACAATAGAAGAACACTTCTTCGTAGGCCGGGCTGCGCCCGACCGGGCCTGACCCCACCCTCGGGATGGACGCGGACCTTCAAGTCGATGCACGACACGGNNGCTTCCTCANTCCGGTCGACGCTGGACCATGAAAGACGTCGTCATCTCCATCACGATCTCTTCGCGCTGATTCAAAAGCAGGCTTCGCGTCGTGACGATCCCGATCTCGGGACGCGACTTCGAGACCCGCGTCGCCAGACATTCCGTCGCCATCGTTATCTCATCGTCGGGTCGAAGAGGCGATAAAAAGCGGAGATTCTCTGAGCCCAGATTCGCCACAAGAGCGATTTCATCCTGGCTTTGATGATGAATCTGGCTCGTGAGCGCAAAGGTATGCGTCGACGATCCCGTCAGCCCGCCATAGATGGAAGCCTGGGCCGCTTCTTCGTCGATATGGAAGGGTTGTGGGTCGTAACGCTTCGCGAACTCCACGATCTCCTCTCGCGTGACCCGAATGGACCCGAGAGTGATCTTCTCACCCACCACGAAATCTTCGAAATACCGCAATCCGAAACTCCTCCCGAAGGTCTTCTGCCCCCTCGATTCCACATTCTAACAGAATGGCCCTCGTTCTTGATGTCGGCCGGCTCCCTGCCCGGTATCCTGTCTAACAAGGTTGAACCCGTCCTTCGAAGAGAAAAGGCCAGCATGTCTGAAGAAAATCGAGAGTATTCCATCGTCATCTGGGGAGCGTCCGGGTTNACCGGAAAACTGACCGCCGAATATATCCTGGGNCGCTACGGGGTGAGCGATCACTTCCGCTGGGCGCTTGGAGGCCGCAACCTCGCGAAGCTCGAGAAGGTCCGCAAGGAGATCAGCGAAAGCACNGGCGTCGCCGCGGAGTCCCTGCCCATCGTCGTGGGCGATGGCGANGACGAANCCTTCCTGACGAGCCTCGCCGAACAAACCCATGTGGTCTGCACCACCGTGGGCCCCTATGCGAAGTACGGATCCAAGCTTGTGGCTGCCTGCGTGAAAGCCGGAACCGACTACTGCGACCTCACGGGTGANGTCCAGTGGGTGAAGCGGATGATCGACGCCCACCATGACGAAGCCGTAAGCAACCGGGCCCGCATCGTCTTCACCTGCGGGTTCGACTGCATCCCGTCCGATATCGGNGCNTACTTCATGCAGAAATCCATGAAGGAAAAACACGGCGTTCCCTGCTCCCAGATCCAGCTTCGCGTCAATGGCTTCAGTGGGGCCGCAAGCGGTGGCACCGTGGCCAGCATGCTGAACATGATGGACGAGGCCCAGGAGGACTCCTCGATCTTGAAGACCCTCCGCGCCCCCTACTCGATCAACCCCGAAGGCCAGCAAAGTGGGCCGGACGGATCCGAGGNNGTTCTTCCCTCCTATGATTCNCAGTTCGACCAATGGGTCGCGCCCTTCGTGATGGCCTCGGTCAACACCAAGGTGGTGCGGCGCAGCAACGCCCTTCTCGACTACGCGTATGGGGCCGACTTCCGCTACGACGAAGGCGTGCTTTGTGGGCGTGGGCCCGGCGGCTTCGTCAAAGCCACCGCCACAGGGCTCGGCGGAGCCCTTGGAATGGGCGCCATGGCGATCGGACCCATTCGTCGGTTTGCGGCCGGCCGNCTTCCTCAACCGGGTGACGGCCCGAGTCTTGAAAAACGCGAAGCCGGNTTCTTCAGCCTGACTCTTCTCGGCCACCACCCCACTGACCCGAGCCTCAACCTACGGGCCCATGTCGAGGGCGATCGCGACCCCGGGTACGGTTCCACGTCCAAGATGCTGGGCGAGAGTGCGGTCTGCCTTGCCCTGGATTCACTGCCCTCTGAAGGCGGCTGCTTGACGCCCGCCTCGGCGATGGGCGAAGCGCTTCTCGCCAGACTGAACCAGAATGCCGGCGTCCGCTTCGACCTCGAAGNCTGANAATAGAGCCCCGTCTATTCGGACGTGGGGCTCTCGGGATCNCGNGCCACGCTTTCGAACATGAGTTCCGAGAACCACTGACGAAAGCGATGGCGCTCGGCCTTTCGCTGATCCCCGGTGACCGGACTCATGGCGTCCCCGATCAACGCCTGGCCGAACATCGCAAAGACAGCCAGGCGCACGCGAAACGAGATGGCCTCCAGGCGGTCGGGCTCCACGCCTTCGGTGGCGTCGAGTCGACTGCGAATCAATTCCGAGACCTCCGCCACCAGNGCCGCCGGATCGGTGCCTTCAAGGGAAGTCGGTCCGTCGGTCTCCCGCATCGACCAAAGAGCGATCAAACGGGCCAGACCTTGTTGGTCCATGGTCTCCGCCACCCGCTCCACCAGCTCGCCGGCTTGCGGCTCCTCGTTGCTTTGGAGAATGCGAGCCACGTCGGAGGTCAGCGCATGAAGGGCGCGGGCGTCCAGAGCCTCGATCAAACCCTCTCGACTCCCGAAATGATGCAGAATGGTCGGATGGGAAATGCCGACATCACGCGCAATGTCCTGCAGACGGATCGCGTCCGGTCCCCCCAACGACAGCAAATGCTGGGCGGCATTGAGGATCTCTTCCCGGGCGACTTCCGGNCTNCGGCGGCGGCGCGTCTTTCCCGTGGGGACAGTGGTTTCTGTCATTTTTATAGCTTACACCATTGTCAGTAATAAATACTTACATTACTGTAAGTAAGCGCCCCCCTTAGAGCGAGGAATCCCTTATGAGCAGCCAGACCACTCCTTCCCGTCGACCCCGAAACCCGATCCGCCTTGGCGATGCCTGGCGGGGCCTTCGAAAACTGCTGGCCGACCCCGACCGCACCGACCATGTCTTTACGATCATCGATGCCCTCTCGGGCAACAGCGGTGAAAAACAGTTTCAGCGTTTTGCAGCTACGGAGACCGGCCAACAGGTTCTCGAGGAAGACCGCGACATCCTTCCCGTCTTGAACGACCGCGACGCCCTGCTCGCCCTNCCCAAAGGCAGCCTGGGCCACACCTATGCGGAATTCATGAACCGGGAACAGATCAGTGCCGACGGCCTCGCCGATGCCAGCGAGCAAGGCAGCGAACGTCTTCAGACCGAAGTCGATCAAACCCGGATCCGCTTCGGGACACGGATGCGCGACACCCATGATCTCTGGCACGTCACCACCGGCTACAACCGGGACCTGGTCGGCGAAGCCTCCTTGCTNGCNTTCACGTTCGCNCAGACCCGCAACCCCGGGATCGGCGCCATTGTCGCCATGGCGTATCTCCATTCCACCGACTCCCCTCAAGCCCGAAAAATGATTCGGGCGGGCTATCGCCGAGGCCGAAAGGCCAACTGGCTTCCGGGCGCGGATTGGGAAGCCCTGCTCAAGCAACCTCTCGAGGAGGTGCGGGCCCAATTCGCTTTGGAAGACCTGCCCGCCTACGAAGAGATGCGAAGTACGGCCGGCGAGTTGGCCCTCAAGTCCCAGTAGACACGGTCGGCCCACACGGAGCATTCCGNATCGGTCCTCACTCTTCGTGGGTCAAAGAGATCAGGACTGCGCGCGGACCACGCCGCCGTCCACGACAATGTGTTCGGCCGTGATGAAGCTCGCTTCATCGGAAAGAAGAAAGCGGACCACNCGNCCNATTTCTTCTGGCTGAGCAAGACGACCCACCATGGACTGATTCTCCATGCCCTCGCGCAAGCCGGGTACGTGCTCGAAGGCGGGCGCCAGCATGGGGGTGTCCACATAGCCGGGACAGATGGCGTTCACCCGAACACCCTCCGGCGCAAGCCGAGCCGCCAGGGATCGCGTGAGCCCGAGCAGGCCGGACTTGGAAGCCCCGTAGGCGGGATTGGCCGCATTGCCCAGAATCGCATTGATGGACGCGATCCCCACGACGGCCGAACCCGGATTCTGGGAGAGGTCCGGCAGNAGATCCCGAACCAGGAGNGCTTCCGCGCGGAGATTCACATCCAGCACCGCCCCCCAGTTCTCTTCATCGAGTTGATCCACGGGAATCGGGTTCGAGACGCCCGCGCTGTGAACNAGNCCGCCCAGGGAGCCGAGCTTNTCTCGGGCGCGCGCGATGGCGTCCNCATAAAGGGCGCTGTCACAGACGTCGAACCCCTCGCCGAGTGCGGCGACCCCGAACTCCGAAGCGATCGCTGCCGCGGCCTCCTCGGCGCGCTCGGCCACCAGGTCCCAGAGCGCCACCGGCCGACCCACCTCCGCCAGCGCACGCGCCGACGCAAGACCGATTCCCGAAGCCCCGCCCGTGATGATGACGCCCGTGGTCGGCGAAGAGGAAATCAAAACCGATCTCCACACGTCCCGATCGCTTCAATCGAAAAGAGCGGCGCACAAGACGCCTGGCTTCGCCCATCCCGTTCGTTCAATCGGATCTCCCTGATACACGCAAGAGGGCACGCAAAAGGACACGCAAGAAGGCCCGCCTCGGAACTTATTGCTGGCGGATCCCCAACGCGAACTCAGCGATCAAACGATTGTGCAGTTCACTGGTTCCTTCGCCGAATTCCATGGACTTGGCCTCCAGAAGAAGCCGCCCGATCTCATACTCGGCGCTGCACGAATATCCGCCAAAGATCTGCATGCCGTCCAGGGCATTCTTGACCGCCGCCTGACTGGCGCACAGCTTCGCCATGCTGCTCTCCATGCTGGCCCGCTTCACCCCGGAGTCCTTCATGCGACCCAGTTGATAGACGAGGAGCCGGGCCTGTTGGGTCCGGCACACCATGTCGGAGACCTTCTGCTGGGTCATCTGGAAGTTCCCGAGCTTCTGACCGAACGCTTCGCGCTCCATCGCGTACGGGGTCGCCAGGTCGATNCACCGCTGAGCCTGTCCGATCTGACGCGCCGCCACCGAGAAGCGACCGGTATCGAGGGCGCCCCCGAGAATCGGAAAGCCTCCGCCCGGNTCTCCGAGCAGCGCCTCGTCGGGGATGAACGCATCCTCGAANTGGACCTCGGCCAGATTGTCCCGCTTGAGGGTCCGCATGGGAAACTTNCCGATGGTGAGCCCGCTCTTGACTTCGCGAGGGTCAAACACGAAGGCGGTGACGCCCTTGTGCTTCTTTTCGCGGTCAATGCTGGCCACCAGGAAGAAGAGCCCCGCGTGCGCGGCATGNGAGATGAAGACCTTGGTGCCATTGATGAGCCAACCGCCGTCCACCTTCTTGGCGGTGGTCTGCATGTTTCCGAGATCAGTGCCTCCGCCNGGCTCCGTGAGACACGCCGANCAGATGATCTCGCCCCGGGTAATCCCCGGAAGAAAAGTCTCCTTCTGGGCGTCGCTTCCGAAATTGAGCAAGGAGCCCGCGCAAAGGGAATTGGAAACAGAAATGACCGAAGCCACCACCCAGTCCACACGGGCGATCTCTTCGCAAATGATTCCGTATGTGACCACGTCGCTGAAAGAGCCTCCGTACTCCTCGGGAATCATCGGGCCGAGAAGACCCATGGCGGGCAACTTGGCGATCAACTCGAGGGGATACCGCTCCTCTTCCTCNTATTTTTCAACGTGAGGGAGAATTTCCTTCTCGGCGAATTCGCGAACCGTGTACCGGACTTCGCGTTGCTCCGGGGTGAGATCAAAATCGGCCATCCGCTCAAGGGAGTTCGACATCTTCTTCTTCCTTCTCTGTCTCGATCGAGTCGATTACTTCTCTATCTACATCTACGTCATCTACGTCATCTACGTCGGCGGACGCGGATATCCCGCCATCCAGCCCCCGGCCGCCCTCGATCCGCGGCTTCTATCTNCGTTTCAGGGCTTGGTCGGCCCCTATGACCATAGCCTGAACCTGAATGCCCTGCGGGGGATGGACATTGGGCTTCGCCTTGCGTATGGTCTTGCGCCCCGGGACTTCCACGGCCCCCGGACGAAGCGGACCTCGGGCTCACGCCTCGATGACCGCAAAGCAACGGCAAGAATGAAGACAGACCAGGCCAAGGGAAAGAGACGGGCACNATGAAAAAGGGCACACAGACTCGAAATCGGAAACGCTCGTCTCGGCACCGCGCCAAGCTCAAGCAGAAGCACCGCCGCGCCCGCAAGCGGATGACCGGCGGAGCCCGCTCCACGTACCGCTAGCAGCTCGGTTCTTCCTCTCTCGATTCTCGGTCTGATCTCTCACCCGACAGCCAAGAGATCCCGACAACGAGAAGCCACGACTTCGGCTCAAGGGTCAACCCGAACCGCGAACCGCCTGCGCGAGTTCGTCCGTGGATTGGTCGATGGCTTGATCGATGGCGCTTTCCCATCCGGCCGCCGTATCGGCCGAGCGCGCGTCTTCCGGGAAAAGTAGACCCCGGGAAGAATTGATGAGGCCGCCTTCTCGCCCCGACGGACCGTCCACGAAACCCCGCATGGCATCGGCCGCGCTTCCACCCTGGGCTCCGTAACCCGGCACCAGAAAAAGAGCCCGCGGAAGCCGTTCCCTCAGTTTCTCCGCCTGCTCGGGATACGTGGCTCCCGCCACGATGCCCAGCGACGACCAGCCCGTGGCGGGACCGACCAGTTCGTCCGACAAAGGAGCCAGGCTCTCCGCCACCGCGGTATAGAGGGGGCCGCCTTTTTCGAGGAAACGCTCCTGGTANTCGGCCGAGCCCGGATTGCTGGTGCGAACCAGCACAAACAGCCCACGCCCNTATGAAACCGCGCGGTCCGCGAAAGGCCGAAGTGTGTCGAGGCCCAGATACGGGTTCAGCGTCAAGGCGTCGGATTCACAAGGGGCCCCGGGTTCAAGATAAGCCCGCGCGTATCCCTCCGCCGTGGACCCGATATCGCCCCGCTTGGCATCCAGCAGAACCAGAAGATCGCGCTCCCGCGCCGCCGCCACGATCCGCTCCAGGGCCGCGAGTCCCCGCGCCCCCAATTGCTCAAAGAAGGCAATCTGGGGTTTGACCACGGCGACCCGGCCCACCAGGCGCTCCANGAAGGCGAGCATGAACTCCTCGATCACCGCCGCCGTTTCNGGGTCACCGACCTCCATGGTGCCTCGCCGGAAAAGAGGCGGGATCCGGTCGATGTGGGGGTCGAGCCCGGCGCATAGCGGATGGCCAAGCTCACGCATACGCGCCACCACTGTGTCCGCAAAATGCATTCTGGCCCTCCCCGACTCAGATTGCGGAGACCATATCGCACCCCGGGCCGCGATTCCGCTTCCGGGCTTCTCTCCTCTATGCCCCTCNCACCGCGCCAGAACGCCATGACCGGGCTAGCCTACCGCCGTGGCNTTTGAATTCGAACTCAACGGGCAATCCGAGGCGGCGAGAGCCGGAACCCTCTCGACCCCCCACGGCNAAGTCCAGACCCCCGCCTTCATGCCGGTGGGGACGCACGGCGCCCTCAAGGCCATGACGCCCGATCAAGCCCGCGCAACGGGAGCGCAGGTGCTCCTGGCCAACACCTATCACCTCGCCTTGAAACCCGGCGAAGCGCTGGTTGAAAAACTCGGCGGGCTCCACGACTTCATGCAGTGGTCGGGGCCCATCCTCACCGACAGCGGAGGCTTCCAGGTCTTTTCGCTTCCCGGCGTCCAGATCAACGACAAGGGCGTGCGCTTCAAGAACGAAAACTCGGGCGACAGCATGGAACTCACCCCCGAGCGATCCATCCAGATCCAGAACACACTCGGCGCCGACATCATCATGGCGTTCGATGAGTGCACCCCCTACCCGGCCACACGCAAATTGGCGGCCACCGGCGTACGCCGCACGCTCTCCTGGATGGAACGATGCATGGCCGCCCATGCGCGGCCCGACGACCAGGCCCTCTTTGGCATCGTTCAAGGAAGCGTCTATCCAGAATTGCGCGCGGAATGCGCGGCCGCACTCTGCGCCATGGATTGTCCCGGCTATGCGATCGGGGGCGTGAGTGTGGGCGAAGGACACGAACTCCTCTGCCAGATCACGGAAAAAACGGCTCCGCTCCTCCCTGTTGAAAAACCCCGCTACCTCATGGGCGTGGGGCTTCCGGAGGACCTGATCGCCTGCGTGGGCTACGGGATCGACATGTTCGACTGCGTGATCCCCACCCGATACGCGCGCAGTGCCACCGTGTTCACCAAGAGAGGTCGCATCCGCTTAACCCAGCGCCGCTACCGACGCGACGCCTACCCCATCGATGTGTCGTGCGACTGCTACGCGTGCAAGGACGGGGCTTTCACCCGCGCCTATCTCCACCACCTTTTCGCCGCCAACGAAGTGCTCTCGGCCATCCTGTGCTCCATCCACAACGTACACTTCTATCAGAGTCTCATGCGCGAGGCGCGACAGGCGGTCCTTGAGAATCGCTACTCCGACTTCGCTCGTGAGTTCATGGACCAGTACTCAGGGAACGGCCGAACATCCGATCACTAGGGAGCGGCCGGACCCAGCAGTGATGAGACCTGCCCATCCTCCCAGGGCCCTTCGGCGAGTACTCGGCCTTCTGGCGAAAGCATGAGAAGGTAGGGTTCTGAAACATCCCGGTCCGTCAGACTTCGAACATAGCCTTCGGCAAGGAAGCGCTGGACCAGAGCGCCCGGCCAGCCCCGATCGCGAGCATCCTTGATTTCATTCCGGATTCGCAACGGCTCTCCCAACGAAAGAAGGATCAAGAGCGTATCTTCACGATCCCCGTAAGGGGCCAGATCCGCCGCCATACGCCCGAAATCTTCGTCTTCGGTAGAAGCGACGAGGATCACGAACTTTGCGTGGGCGGCCAGCGCCTCGCGCTCAAGCATGACCGCAGGGTCTGCTTGGAGATCCAACGTCCGCCGGCCCAACATGGCGGCCAGATTCGGGTGCGGTTTGAGGCTGGGGTCCGAACGAATACGACTGGCCTGCCTCGGGATGTCGGTGACCCGTACCGGAACCGTGTGCACGCCCACGCCGCCGAAATCGACTCGCGCCCACTCGTTGGACTCAAGGCGGATCAAGACACCCCCAAGTCCTTTCTTCAAGGCGACCGCTTCGGTCCCCTCGACCGATTCGATCGAACTGGGAGATTCCACCGCCCAGCCCTCAATCATTTCGACCCGATAGGGCCATGATGCCTCGTCGAGAAAAAGATCGGAAGCGCTCTTCGACGCCACCTGTCCTCCTGTGCTGGCCTGCAGAAGAACAGGGTTGCCAAGGGCCCCTGACACCACACTGAGCGTCATCAAGCACCGCAAGAGCGCCTGGCTGGCTTTCAACGGAAACCAGAGAGTCATGGGTTGACATCCTCAAAAAGAAGTGGGCCCCGAAGACGACTTACGCCGCCGGGGCCCACCAGACCTGCTTTATCTATAGCCAACTCAAGCTGTGAGC
>NZGT01000065.1 GCA_002691025.1 Spirochaeta sp.
CGGTGCATCCATCAGGCCCAGTTTCAGGATCGCGAGCCCTTCGTGGCCTGCACTCTTGCGGACCTGTTCGCGAGTGAGTTCAGCGTCCTGGGTGCTGATCTTCCCTGTTTGAGTCAGGAAGAGCGTCAGCGAGTTGCTTTCCAGATCGGAGATGACCTGAACCGGGGATCCCTGGTCGAAGAGGAACGCCTTCTTTTTCTTGCCCTGCTCCAGGCAGAGTGTTCCACTGAAGCGTTGACGCCATTGTTTGAGGATCAGTTTATGAAGATCGAGTCCATGGACCCTGGGATCGTCGGGAAGCCTGGCGTGGGAAAACATGTCGAGTTCCAAAACGGTGTCGCTCAGGCCGCGTGAAGGCCGACGTCGGCAATCTGAAACGCCATGGCGATGGATTCCTGGAGGCGCTTCGGGCCGATCATGAAAGGGCATTGGAGAGGCGATCGCGCGCGCAGGTTTCTTGCTTCGGCCCCACTCAGGAGGATCTCGACACCCCAGCTTTTGATCAGCTGAAGCAGTTTTTCAAAACCGTCGGGGGCTATGCCTTCTGCAGGGACGGCGCTGTGGTTGAGGTCCAGGACGATGACGCGGATGTCACGCAGGCTCTGATCGCTCAAGAGGTTCTGCAGCGTGGTGAATGCGATATCGAGTTGTCGGCAAGGGAGGACCATGACCGGTCCCCAGATATGGATGGCGTCTCCGTTCTCCAGGAACTCGCTGTCTTCCGAGCCCGGCTCGGGTTCGTGATGGTCTTGGGGTCGTTTGGTTGAAACGGCGTCCGGGATGGCCCGGAAGGAACAGTGCGTGTCGCCCGCAGCCAGGCACGAATCTTCAATGACCACGAAATCCCGGCCATGGGTTTCAGAAAGCCATCCCGACGTATATCCCGAACTCAAGAAGCAGGCCGGCTCATGGGTCTCGGGGGTGTGACTCAGCCGGGCGCGGGCTTCATGATGGTCGGGCCAGGATCCGTGCAGCCTTTCTCCGGTTTCACGTGTGACTTCAGAAAACAGACGCATTCCGAGGCTGGGGACCTGGGCTGAGGTGGGGTCTTGAGGCTTTGTGTCATAGGCGGCGGGTGCCTGCCAGATTCTTCGGGCCTCTCGCATTCCGTGCCAGGCGCCAATCTGGAACAGGGCGCGATGGCTCGCTTCGGATCCGAGTTGTTCATTCAGTTCCTTCAGGAGAAGGCCTAGAAAGGCTCGGTCCTGGAAGAGCTTGGGTTCCCGCATCAGGGTGGATTCCGGGCCGAGTCCGATTTCATCGAGGGCGACCGGGGCGGCGGGAAGGGAGGGTCGATCCCCGGGCTCTTGTGCTTGGCTCATCAGCAGGGTCTCCGTGCCCGATCAGGCATCGATAAAGGCATCGATATCGAACTTCTCGTCCTTGGAAATGAAGTCGTCTCCTTGCTGCTCAAGCAGACTCATGAAGGCATCGACCACTTTGGGGTCAAACTGTCGTCCTGAATATTTCCGGAGTTCATCGATCACCACGGTCAGGGGCAGGACCTTGCGGTAGGGCCGGTTGCTGGTCATGGCTTCCACGGTGTCGGCCACCAGGATGATGCGCGAGGGCAGGGGGATCTGTTCTCCCCGCAGACGATCCGGATAGCCCCGGGTGGAGCCATCGAACCACTCGTGGTGGTGGCGCACGCAGGGAGCAATTTCGGACAGCATCTCCACCGGTTCCAGGATCTTGGCTCCGATCTCGGGATGCTTCTTGATTTCGTGGTACTCGTCTTCTGTGAGTCGAGCCGGCTTGGTGATGATGGCGTCCGGGATTCCGATCTTGCCCACGTCGTGGAGCAGGCCCGAGAAGTACACCCGTTCGATCAGGGTCTTTTCGAGGTTGAGCTCGCGTGCGATTCGTGAAGCGTAGACGGCTACTCGTTCTGAATGGCCGCGCGTGTAAGCGTCTTTGGCATCCACGGCTTCGGCGAGGGCTCGGATGGTTTCGATATAGCCCTTGCGCAGAGCGCGGTTCTTCTGGCCGAGTTGCTGCGTGCGTTCGCGCACCTTGGCTTCCAGGTTCCGGTTCATGTCTTGAAGCTTGAAGTTCTGCTCTCGCGAGACCTGATTGAGTCGCTTGATCTCCTGCTTCATCTCGCAGTGATCGAGTGCTTGTCGCAAGGCGGCCTTGAGGACGTCTTCATTCCAGGGCTTGGTGATCAGACGAAAGATCTCGCCGCGGTTGATGGCTTCCACCGCGGTGTCCATTTCGGTATGACCGGTGAGCATCATGCGAATGGTGTCCGGGTATCGTTCGCGAAGTCGGGACAGGAAATCCGCGCCACTCATTTCGGGCATGCGTTGGTCCGAGACCACGACCTGGATTTCGTAACGGCGAAAGTGCTCCAGGGCCTCCTCCGCGCAGGTGGCGGTCAGGACCTCAAAAGGCTCATTTCGCAGCAGTCGCTTGAGGGCCTTCAGGATATTGGCCTCATCATCGACAAAAAGGACAGTGTTCTCGTTCACAGTATTTTCCCCCGACCCGATCTTCCAAGGTGCCCGGAAGTCGGGTCATCCTTGTCTACTGCTATCGGCCAAATGGGGTAAACGCGTTAGCGAGAATCAGGGAAATACCCACGAGGGTCCGTACGTGCAGGTCGGTGCTTTGCCTGACGACGGTCGACAATTGACCCGACCTCCGTGCGCGAGGAGCGCCAGGGGCGGGTTTCAGGCNGGGTTGGACCCAAAGCCNGGCTCAGACGTAGTTGCCGCTACCCGTTTGGTGGATCCGCCTGCGCGCCTGGTTGAAGCGGACGATTTCCTGGCTCACGTCGGCTTGGGTGACCAGGGAGGGCGTCTCGCCCGCGGCTTCGAGTCGTGCTTTCTTGCGCAGGACGGCGTGCAGGACCCGAACCCAGTCTCCGATTCCGCCTTGTTCCGTTTGACCCAGGGTGCTCTTCCAATCGATTTCACTGAAGAGGGGGCGTCCGGCCCGAGACTCTGCGAGTCGTGTGTGGATTTCGAGTGCGGTGACGACATCGTCGGGGAAGGTCGGTGTGACTTCGACAAAGCGTTCCAGGCGTCCGGGGCGAGCGAAGGCCTGACGCAAGGTGTCGGGGTGGGCGGTGGATCCCACCACGCGATGGTGGCCGACTTCAATGGCGGCATCGATGAGTTCAAGCAGGAAATCCATGATGGGACCCACGGGTAGATCGGCCCGGCGCTCTCCGAGATCATGGGTTTGTGAGAATTCCAACTCATCAAAGAAAAGCGTCAGGGGAGGCGTTTCTTCCAGGATCGGGCGCCATTTCTGGATGAACTCCCCGGCTTTTCCACCGGAGTGGGCCATGTCCACCGCGAGGCGGGGTACGTCGATATGGACAAAGGCAGTCTGGGTCTGGCAGGCCAGGGCTTCGCCCAGCATGCGCTTTCCGCAGCCCGATGCGCCGATCAGAAGGAGGCCCGATGGAGGAAACGTGCCCCAGTTCGAATAGATTTCCGGCTGTATGGCGGCATACGCATAGGTCAGGATCTCGTCCTTGGCGCCGGCCAAGCCGCCAATGCCGTCAAAAGTCTGGTNGGGGTCAGCTTGNACCGTGATGGAGCGAGCCATGGGCTCGAGGCTCCGTGCAAAGCTGGCCCACAGGTTCTGGGTGCGTTCGATCTTGATCTGGCTTTCGGACATCGGGCGGAGTCTACCGTTTCTGCCCCAGGATGGCGTCACGGTTTCCAGTCAAACTTGAGGGAGCTGTACCGACCTCGTGTTGTGCGGGTCGCNTTGCTACGGGGCCAGAATCNTGAGCGTCCCGTCGGCCTNGAGTCGCGCGCTTCCCGAGCTGCCTGGCGTGCGTCCGGTTCCACCGATGACGAACCAGAGGGTGGTGTCCGGTGCGGACGTGACCGCGCCGGCTTCGANCTGCACGCGTCCTCCTCCGCCGCCCCCGCCGCGACGTGAAGAAAAGCTTCCGCCGGCTTGGCCACCCACGGCTTCAATCCGGTTCCCGGCCAAGGAGGCGTCGAGGGTTCCGGCGGTGAGCCAGATCGAGCCCCCCGAGCCGCCCCCGCCTCCATACCGGACGTCGTTGGCGCAGTTCAGTCCATGGTTGCCGTTGGAGAGCAGGCGGCCGGCCAAGGAAAGGGTTCCAGACACCTGGAGTCGGATCGATCCGCCCCCGGTTCCGCCCGGTCCGGCCCCGGCGCATCCGTTGCCGCCACCTGAACCTCGTGTGTCCGGAGCGAGGGGNTCGCCATAGGGACTCCCGCCGCCGCCGGTGCTGTTGTAGCCCATGCCACCGGCGCCGCCGTGCCCGGCGCCGCTGCCACTTCGGGAACTGCCCGATGAGGCGGCTCCGCCTGGGCCCGCTGTCGCCGAGTAGCCCAGGGCGCTCGCCGTGATGACGCAGTCCGCGCACAGGCTCAGGCTCGTCACGTTCGCATCCAGATTGCCGGTGATCGAGGCTGTGTCCTGCAAGGCCCACTGGCCCCCGGAAAGGTTGAACTCGCTCGCGATAATCTGCGCATTCCCGGAGAGTGTGGCGGAACTGGTCACCGTGAGGTCCAGGTCGCCGCCTTCCAGGCTGGCCCCCGAATGCATGACGAGGATNTCCGCTGAGATCGGGACCCCGTCGGCCGGGAGCATCCGGGTCCCGGTCTCCAGGGTCAGTTCCGTGAGAGTCAGAGACGCTCCGGCTTCCAGCGACAGATCAGATCCGTCGGACAACGTGAGTGAGTGCCAGTCTGTGGCCGAATCCAGAACGTTGGCTCCATAGGCGATCCAGTCCTGGTCCTCGTTGAACCACAGAGTGCCTGTCCCGGCCTGTCCGTTTCCGTTTCCGCCCGCGACAGACCAGAGCGCGGGGTCGACTTCGCTTCCCACCGCAGCGGTCGTGATCAGGATGCGCCCGCCCGAACCGCCGCCTCCGCGGTAGTTGCTCTGCGTCCCGCCGCTGCTTCCGCCGTAGGCCTGGATCTGGTTTCCCGCAGTCGCCTCCAGCGTGGCGACATTGAGCCAGATGGATCCGCCNGAGCCNCCGCCTCCGCCGTAGTTGATGTTATTAACGCAATGGGAACCGGTGGCTCCATTGGCCTGGAGGCTTCCCGCCAATGTGAGTGTTCCCGAGGTCTGGATGCGCAGGGTGCCTCCTCCTGCGCCGCCGGCTCCGGCTCCTCCGCACCCGTTGGCTCCACCGGAACCGGGTGTGGCCGGGGCGAAAGCGTCTCCGTACGGGTCGCCGCCCGGGCTCGTACTGTTGTGGCCGGTGCCTCCGGTTCCNCCATGGCCGGCACCGCTGCCGCTCCGGTTGATTCCGACCGAGGCCGCTGTGCCTGGACCGGTGGCGGCNNANAATCCAAGGGCCGAGGCGGAGAGGGTGCATTGGGCACAGANCGAGAGGCTGCCTATATCGGCTTCCAGATTCGCCGTCATGGAGGCGGTGTCTTCCAGCGNCCAGTCGCCTCCCGTCAGGGTGAGNTGGTCGGCGGTGATCTGGGCATCGCCCGAGAGGTGGGCCGTGCCGTTGACGGAAAGCTCGAAAAGGCCGGCCTCGATGGCGGTTCCCGGATCCATCACCAGGGTGTCGATGGAAAGCGAAGTGTCATCGGCGGGCAGGATCCGGGCNCCCGACTCCATCATCAGGTTCGTGACGGTGAGCGAAGANCCGNTCTCCAATGTGAGTTCCGATCCGGAGGGGAGGGTGAGTGAGGTCCAATCGGTTGCGGCATCCAGACTGTTGGCGCCGTGGGCCGTCCATTCATTTCCCTCTTTGAGCCACAGCGTACCTGTGTCCCCCGAGTCTCCCGACCGACCGGTCCCTCCGTCGACGGACCACAGGGCCGCTTCAGGTTCGAAAGCCACTGCGTTGGCTTCAATCAGGACGCGTCCTCCGCTTCCGCCCCCGCCTCGACGGGCGGTCTGGCTTCCACCTCCTTGACCGCCAAGCGCCGTGATCCGGTTGCCCACCGAGGCTTGCAGGACGCCGGTNGTAATCCAGATGGAACCGCCTGCGCCGCCCCCGCCTCCGTATCGGTTGTCGTTGAGGCAGGAGGCTCCGTTGGCCCCGTCGGCCAGGATGCGACCGGCCAGGCCGAGAGTCCCGGTGACCTGGAGGCGAAGCCGTCCGCCTCCCGTGCCGCCGGCGCCGGCTCCTGCGCAGCCGTTGCCTCCGCCGGAGCCCTGGGTGTCCGGGGCAAACTCGTCTCCGTACGGGCTGCCGCCCTGCGAAGTGCTGTTGTAGCCCATGCTGCCGGCCCCGCCGTGTCCGCCTCCGCTCGCGCTTCGGAAACTTCCCACGGAGAGGGCTCCGCCCGGACCTTCGGTGGCGGAGTATCCCCGATTCGAAGCCGAGATGATGGAGTTCGTGTCCACGTCGAGAGCCGTGACCTCGGCTTCAAGATTGGCCGTGATGGAGGCGGTGTCATGCAGGGACCAGTGACCGCCGGATAGAGTGAGTGAACTCGCGCTGATTTCGGCCGTGCTGAGGAGCGCGGCGGTGCTGCCCACCGTGATCTCAAAAAGACCGCCTTCGAGAAGCGCGTCTGCATTCATGACCAGCGTCTCGGTGGAGAGCGACGTGCTGTCGGCCGGCAGGAGCGTGGAGTTGGAATCCATCACGAAGTCGGTCAGTGTGAGGGATGAGCCCGCCTCCAGGGTGAGTTCCGAGCCGGGCTTCAAGGTGAGAGAGGTCCACTCGGTGGGTACGTCGAGACTCTGGGTTGCGTGCGCGGACCAGTCGTTGTCCTCGTTGAGCCAAAGAGAGCCTTCCGATCCGGCGACTCGACCTGCGCCTCCCTCCACGGACCAGAGCGCGACGTCGGGTTGGGGACCCAGCGTATTGGCCGCGATCATGATGCGACCGCCGCCACCCCCTCCGCCTCGGTAGACGCTGTGGCTTCCTCCACCTTGACCGCCGAGGGCCGTGATGCGGTTGCCAGATGGGGCTTCCAGGGTTCCGGCCGCAATCCAGATGGATCCGCCCGAGCCGCCGCCGCCGCCATATTGGACCTGGTTTGTGCAATGGGCTCCGTTGGCTCCGTCGGCAAGAAGGCGGCCCGCCAAAGTGAGGGTTTCCGAGACCAGGATTCGAAGAGCCCCCCCACCGACGCCGCCCGCGCCCGCACCGGCACACCCGTTGCCGCCGCCAGATCCGAGGTGGTCGGGGGCGAGGCCTTCCCCGTACGCGTCCCCGCCCGCACTTGAGCTGTTGTATCCGGTGCCACCGGAACCACCGTATCCGGCGCCGCTTGCGCTGCGTAACGTTGCCGAGGAGGCGGCGCCGCCCAGGCCGGCTGTGGCCGGGTGTCCCTGGCCCGATGCGGTGATCACGCAGTCCGGGCAGACATTCAGGTTTCTGACATCCGCGTCCAGATTGCCGGCGATGGAGGCGGTGTCATCGAGTGACCAATCGCCGCCGGAGAGGGTCAGCTGTGAGGCCACGATTCGGGCATCGCCGGAGAGTGTGGCGGTGTCGCCGACGGCGAGGGAGAGATGGGCCGAAGCGTTCCCGAGCTCCGAGCCGGGGGCCAGAGTCAGTTCGCCTACCGACAACGCGACGCCGTCGGCCAGGCTCAGGGTGGTTCCGGACGCGAGTTCAAGCCGGGCGACGGCGAGGTCTTCCGCCAGCGACATGTTCTCGCTGACTTCAAGCACGATGGGCGAACAGGTCGCCGCCGGATCCCAGACGCCGTATTCGCAGGCGATGTCTGCTTGGCTCGCTTGCCAGCCGGGGGAGCACTCCAGCGAACAGGTATCGCTCGACGGAGTGTCCGCACACGCCGACAGGTCCGCGGCGTGGGCGATGGGGGGGGAGGCCTGGCAAGGGGCGTCTTCGATCGCGTCTGCATCCAGCCGTACGAACAGTGTGCCTGAATCCAGGGTGGCCGTGAGAGCGTGGATATCTCCGCGCCCATAGGGGTCGGAAGAATCCCCAGCCGGGTCGAGGGCGCTGACCGGGATTCCTGCCCAGTCCGAGAGGAGGCCATCGATGATCAGCCCGATGCTGGCGCCCGCGCGGTGGTCCGCCAGGGCCAGAAGACTGACCAGCAGGAACGCAACGCTTTGCTTGGGCAGTCGTCGCAGGAAAAGAAAGGCGACGAGACACACAGCCAGTGCCAGCATCAGGCTGGCGAAGCGCGAGAGCAGGGGAACCGAGGTCGGTGCGGTGATCACGATGGGGTCGGCGCTGAGCATGGCGTCGACGTTGACCCCGTCTTGTAGGCTGCCGACCACGAGTCGGATGGATTGTGCCCCTTCGAGTACGGTGGAGGGCACCTCCCACTCGACGGCGTCGGTGCCGTCGACGCCTGCGCCCACCGCGACGGGCCAGTCGCTTGTGTTGCTGTAAGGCGATGTCGTAAAGGTATCGCCATCGCACGCCCACACGGTGAGAGAGGTGATGCGAGCCGGTGGGGTGGAGTCCACGATCACTTCGATCCAGCGATCCAGCCCCGTGAATTCCTGGGAGCCGTTCTGATCAGAAAGGGTTGCGGAGCAGTCCTCGTGGCCGGATTGATCCAGATCGAGGCCCATCACGAATTCGCCGGCCAGAGCGGGCAGGGGAGTCGCGAGCAGGAGGGCGGCCCACAGGGCGAGCGGCCTCCGGGTCCAACGCGCTGAATGCGTCGTGCGTGCCCGGCCCCGAAGAGGGCGTGCGAAGAGGGCTGGGGTTTTCAGATGGAAGGCCCGCATTCACCCATCATCGACCGAATGCCATTCAATGCAATAGAAAATTCCGCTTCAATGCGGAGTAATCTTGATTTCCCTGACCCTGGGGGGTGGATTCATGCAAGGTCGGCGTCAGAAGGCCCGGGCATGCTCTTCTGGGAGGTACCCCAACATTCGCAGCTCTTCTTTCAAGTCAGGATCGATCTCTATTTCTGGATTCACCGTCGGCGGCCCCTTCTCATCCAAAGGGGGAAAAAGGGCATAGAGCCGATTCCAAACCTCGGGCGAAGTGGCGTCGCGCTGATCGATTGTGTCGCTCGGATCGAGATCGGCATGGAAGACTTCCAGCCTGTCGGAGTCGAGATACTCGATGAGCTTGAGCTGGCCCGAGACGACCGAGCGCATGCGGTCTCCCCAGCCGACTCGGAGATGCTCGCTGATCACGCCTCGCTGCTCCAATTGGCTGCGTTTGGAGTCGACCAGGCTGGCCCCCTGCAGGTTCTGTATGTCGTCGAGACCGAGCGTGGCGATGGAGATGCCGGTGAGGTCCATCAGTGTTGGAAAGAGATCCACGTGTTGCACCGGTTCAGGGCGCCTTCCCGTCTTCATCTGTGAGTTCGGCGAAATCATCAACGGAATATTGATCAGTTCGGAGTAGACCGAGTGGGAGTGATGGAACTGGCCGTGCTCGCCAAACGCTTCTCCGTGGTCCGAGAGGAGGATCACGATGGTTTCGTCGTGGATGTCGAGTTCATCGAGTCGGTCCAGAAGCCCACCGAATCGTTGGTCGATGTAGAGGACTTCTTCGTCGTATTTCGCGATGGCTTCGTCCACATCGTCCAGATCGGAAGAGAGCACATTGAGGTCCTGACCGGCGGGTCCGTCGGTCGAGGAGAAGCGACCGCGAAACGGTTCGGGTGCCCAGTAGGGGCTGTGGGGATCCACGTAGTGGACCATGAGGAAGAATTCCTCATGGGCATGGTCGCCGAGCCAGTCGCGTACGGACCGGTCGAATCCATCGTTGGGCCCGTCATTGCGGATTGAGTGTCGGTGGGATTGGGTCTCGTACTCTTCAAATCCCTGATCAAAGTCGAAGTCGGCCCGGATTATGGGATTCTCCCCGAATCCGGCTGTTTCGTACCCGGCGGATTGAAAGACCTCGGCGAGAGTGACGTAGTGCTCAGGGAGCGCGTGTTCGTTGAAGATCGTGCCGTGATGCGACGGGAGAGTGGAAGTAAAGAGTGAAGCCATGGAGGGCTTCGTGGAAGGGCTCTGCGCATAGGCCCGATCGAAGACCACGGCCGACTCGGCGAAAGCATCGATATGGGGGCTGACTTCACGGCCGTACCCGTAGGCGCCCAGGTGATCCCGTCGAAGGGTGTCGACGACCACCATCATCACACTGGGACGCAGTCCCGGTGTGCGCGGAAGCGGCTCGGAGGAACAGGAGAACAACGTCAGGGCCAACGTTGTGCAGAGCGTGATCCGTCTCGCCTCGCTGCTTTTTTTCATAAGGGTATTTGAAAACATGAGCTTGCTTGGGCTGGCCTATCGACTGAAGAACAGAACGGCCATTCTCTCACAAGTCTTTAGCCCGAGATATCAGTCGTTCGGGACCTATCCTATCTAGGTAGAATGACTGAGGTCGAGCTCGCCCCGTATCGAGTTCGGCCCAGCCCACCTCGGGATTGGCGAACACCACGGGGATCCCCAGCGTCTTCGAATCAAATTCGACGGCGGCGCGCCAGTCGGTGAGGAAGATCCCAACCGTGTTGAGCGTGTAGTTCGAGGCGGGTTCCTTCGCCTGGCGGTTT
This sequence comes from Spirochaeta sp., assembly GCA_002691025.1. Taxonomy (GTDB): domain Bacteria; phylum Myxococcota_A; class UBA9160; order UBA9160; family UBA4427; genus MED660. Next base: position 10,419 of record NZGT01000065.1, read on the forward strand.
CAACGCCAGCCTGGTCCGGGTCCCATGGGCCGGACCGAGGGTGCGGCTGACTCTGGGAAGAGGCGTTTTTCTGGATTTCGGGGTCGCTTTTGGGAGGAATGGAGAACGGATGGGCGGTTTCTTGTGAGGGCGCTCGTGCTTCCTTCCGGAACCCAGAAAGACGCGCTACATTGCGCCCGCGCCGATCTGGGTCCCCATCGTCTAGTGGTTAGGACACCGGCCTTTCAAGCCGGCGACACGGGTTCGAGTCCCGTTGGGGATGCCATCGGCGTACTTTTGCTCTCTTCAGGAGAGAGTAGGACCTGCGGACTCTTAAAGGAGAACTCGTGGCGAAACTGGAGAAGAATGTCCTTCTTTTAGACGGGGGGATGGGAACGGAGCTTCGGGCGCGAGGTGTTCGAGTTCTCGATCACATTACTTCGATTTGGTCTGCCCAGGCTCTTGTCGATGATCCGGAAAGAGTGACCGAGGTTCACGACGCCTATATCGATGCCGGGGCGGATGTGATTACCGTCAACAACTATGCGGTGACTCGGCCTTTGCTTGATCGCGAGGGCATGGGGGATCGCTTTGTCTCCTTGACCGAAACGGCCGTGGAGCTTGCTCAGAAATCCAGAGACAAGGCCTCTAGGCCGGTTTTGATTGCAGGTTCGGTCCCGCCCCTTGAGACGAGTTATCGACCGGGTCTTGTCTTAGACGATGCGACCTTGCTTCGCGACTACCGCGAAATGGTGAAAGAGCTTTCTCGGGGTGTCGACGTGTTGCTCTGCGAAACCATGTCCTGCGCGCGGGAAGCACGGGCCGCGGTGGAAGCGGCTTGTGAATCCGATCTGCCTGTTTGGCTGAGTTGGACCCTTCAGGGAGATCGGCCTGACAAACTTCCGAGCGGTGAGACCATTCCGGAGGCGTTCGAAGCCGTGGCTGAGTTTGATCTTGAGGCCATTATGGTGAACTGCTGCGGGGCTAATTTTGTGACTCGAGCGGTCCCCAT
>NZGT01000066.1 GCA_002691025.1 Spirochaeta sp.
AGGTGGGCGCCGAACATTATACGGGCTTTGGGTACAACCGGGCCGCAAAGGAAGGAGCATGACCATGGCCGACGCACAGCAGGAACTCGTCTTTGGAGACGTCAATGAAGGGCAGTCGCTGCCGGATCTTTCCTACGATGTGACCGCGAGCACCGTGGTCCTGGGTGCCTTGGCGAGTCGGGATTTCAGGCCCATGCATCACGACCGGGATTTCGCGCAGAAGAGGAACGGGACCCAGGACATCTTCCTCAATACGCCGAATCAGGCGGCCTGGTTCGAGCGCTATCTCACCGATTGGACAGGTCCCAAGGGTCGCCTGGGCCGGATCAAGTTCCGCATGAAGAACTCGGTCTTTCCCGGAGATACGATGACCTTCGTCGGAAAGGTCGACAAGCTTTCCACCGATGATCAGGGATGCCATTGGGCCGATCTCTCGGTCAATCTCTCGGTGGGGGACCGGACCGTGACGGACTGCACGGCCCGGGTGGCTCTGCCGGCGGATGGAAGCGACAACCCCTGGGCACGCAAGGGCGATGACTGGAAGCCCTGAGGGTTCGCGCGCTTGAGGAAAGAGGCACATAGAGCTCGGTGAGCCGAGCGAGGAGACGACATGGCTGAGGTTGTGGTGAGTGGTGAGATCGAGGTTCCCTCCGAGCGTTTGTGGGATCTGCTTCTGGATTTCGGTTCTGTGGGGTGGATGCAGGGTGTGACCCAGGTCGAAGTGCAGGGCGAGGGAGAGGGGATGAGCCGGATCATCGGCGAAGGCGATCAGGCCATCATTGAAGTGCTGGAATCCATCGACGAAAGCGCTCATGAGATCGGCTACACGATCACGCAGAACAACCCCATGCCTGTCAGCGACTACCATGCTCGATGCAAAGCCGTCGACCTGGGCGAAGGNCGCAGTCAGTTGGATTGGAGTTGTGCGTTCACGCCCGCGGAAGGAACGGATGAGGCTTCGGCCGGCGCGGCGCTGGAAGGTATGTACGGTCTGCTGATCAGCTGGGTCAAGGCGTCACTGGAAACTGAATAGTCGCTGCGGTTCTGTGGGTTTGCTGAAAGGGGGAAAGTCATGTCTGACGATGCTTCCGCGCGGGTCATGGACGGTCGGGTCTGGGCCGAGTTCTGCGATTCCCTCAAAGCGGCCGGGGACGTGGTGCTTCGAGAGGGTTCTCCCCAGGACGCCTTTGATCGAGCCGAGGGCTTTCGTTACTTGAGCCGTCTTACGCGGGTGGCTCTCGAGTCCTACGTGGAATTCGCCGACCCGGCAGCGCCGGTCTTCCGCCGGCCCTCGCACGAGACGGTCAAGATCGGGGCCGACAACCCGGACAANCATTACCAGAGNGCGGCGGTCAGCGGCCAGCATGAGTACCGGATCCGCGGGACCCGAGGCACGGTCCACTATCTCGGGATGGGGACCTATTTTGGAAACTACGGTTCCGATGATTCCATGGGACAGAGCGGCTATCTCGAGGCGGCCGACATGCAGATCGAGGCCGACGGAAGTTTTGAAATCATTCTCAGCTGCGAGCCGCAAGAAGGGATGAACTGGTTGCCCATGCAACCTGAAACCTCATCCTTGATTGTCCGGCAGACCTTCCAGGATCGNGCTCGCGAGGAGATCGCCCAACTTTCCATCGAACGACTGGGTTCAGAGGGACCNCCGGATCCTCTTTCGCCTGAGTTCCTGGCGGCGGGTCTTTCTTCGGCGGTCGCCTATGTGACGGGAACCTCCAAGCTCTTTTGTGACTGGTCCGAGGGTTTCAAGGCGCATGTCAATCAGTTGCCGTCTTTCGATCCGGCCATTGCACAGGCCGCGCATGGCGATCCCCATATCCAGTACTANCACGGTTACTGGGAACTGGCGCCCGATGAAGCCCTGGTGGTGGACTTCACNCCGCCCGATTGCGAGTACTGGAACTTCCAGTTGAACAATCACTGGATGGAATCCCTCGACTATCGCTACCACAGCATCGACGTGAACCATCATGGAGCCGTATGCAATGACGACGGATCCGTTCGTCTGGTGATCACCCACCGTGATCCCGGGCTTCCCAATTGGATGGATACGGCTGGCCATGCTCGAGGCACCATGTGCTTGCGCTGGATCCGGGCGGATCATCATCCGGATCCCCAAACCCAGGTGGTGCCGGTCTCTTCACTGGGCTAGCGGTCGGTTCGCTCGCGGCTATGAATTCCGCGGACTCTGATCGAGCAGCACCTGGGTCGACCGACCCAGGCGACCCTTTTCGTCGTAGAGGCACACGCTGGCCATTCCGATTCCGGCTTCGTCGGCGATGTAGGTATCCCGGAAGAAGATCTGCGTACCGACGGGAGGTCTCTCCCACTGGATGGTGGTGTCGGTGTTGATCAGGGAGAAGGGGCCTCGGGATGGGCCGAGGTCGCCGCTCGTCATGCGCATCCGGATCGACAAGCCGAAGGTCAGATCGGCTACGGCGGCGCAGTGCTGAAGAGGGGAGGGAGCCTCTCCGGCCACCACCTGCAGGGGGGAATGGATGGCGGCGAAGGATCCGGACGCATCCTCGCCGAAGCCCACCTGAAGGCTCAAGTGGAAGCCGTCGGGAAGGGCGGCGCGGTGCGCCTTCGGGATCATGTCGAGGGCTTCCACGCCTTGCATGTCGGGAGCGGGGTCGATCTGGGGTTGCCAGTTCCGTCCGCGNTCTTCGACTCGTTGTAGAAGGACGGCGCTGCCGCGGCAAAGAGGGGTTTCTTCGCCCGGAAGGGTCAGCTCGATCTCGACATTGGCAATCCTTCGCCCGCGTCGGATGAAGCGATAGCGGGAGCGGAGAGGCACGGTGGGAACCGGTTTGAAAAGGTCGACGGTCAGTCGCGCAATCTGGAAGCCGGTTTCGGCTGCGGCTTGTTCCGCCGCACGTGCGAAGAGCGCGTTGACGGGACCGCCGTGTTGCAGGCCCTCCGCCCAGGGGCCGCCGGCCCATTTCGTGGGCACGAGTATTCCTTCCACCTCTTCGTAGATGAATGCGCTTTTCATGAATCATGCCTCGGGATCCACCGGGTTAGGTGGAAGGGTTTGAACCGGAGAGGGAGCGGGTTCACGGAGAGAACTCGCTGGAGTGGCTCACGGTTCTAGAAATTGAACAGGAAGCCCCAGTTGAAGCTGGTGTAGCGCAGGTCTTCCAGGTCTCCGAAGGGCATCACGTAGGCGACATCCAGGGCGATGGCCCAATCGCGGGTGACATAGAAGTCGAGCCCGCCTCCGAATTTCATGACGAAACTGCCCGAATGGCCGAGTTGGCTGTAGACGGGTTGGCAGAACCAGTACTCGTTGGGGCCGCAGATCTCTTCCGTGGAGTTGGAGGTGCGCAACTGGGCCCACATGCCTCCCAGTCCGACCATGAGATGCGGTTGGAAGCGACCCAGAGGCAGGTAGGCCAGGGCATTGATGGTGGCGACGCCTCCGTCGAGGGTGAAGTTGTTGGCATCGGTCCCTGGCAGCGTCGTGCCCTGGGTGTCCCAGCCTGACAGGAAGTTGCCCTCGGCTTCGACTGAAAAAATACGATCGATGCGGTAGCCGCCTCGGAGCATGAAACCCAGACTGGTATCGAAGTTGAAATCCGGCGGGATGTCCGAGAAATCATTGAATGCGGTGACGCCGCCGAGAACGATATACCCGCCCTTGTTGACGAAGCCTTCTGTCTCCTCATCCTCGGCGCCCGCCACTCCCGCTGCCAGGATGGATGCTGCGAAAACGAGGAGACCGATGAGAAGGCTCTTGTTGGCGGCTCGACCTGTCATCTGTCCTCCACACGTCGACCGCCCGGGGGCCGACCTTGTCCTAGATGTCCTTGAAAGCACCGATGACTTCATCACTGAACCGCTTCATGGTATCGAGTTTCTGCTGAAGGGGGGCATCGGGCCCGCAGGTGTATTTGAAGGGGTAGTTTACACCGGATGTGGCTCCGAGGTCGGAGATCCTCTGGAACTCATCCCGGTCAGGCGGCGTGATGAGGGGGACGATGGCTTCAAAGGGCTCATTTTCACGCCCGGCTTCTTTTCGCTCCTTTTGAAGGCTCGTCAGGATCGCTTCGGCGTCTTCGAGCGAATTGCCCGCGCCACACCAGCCATCCCCAAGCCTCCCGGCTCGGCGCAAGGCTGCCTTGCTGGCGCCCCCGATCAGGATCGGGATGGGGCGAGCGGGCGATGGGGTTTGGACCAGGGGCGGTAGGTCGAAGAACTCGCCGTGGTGCTCGATGGTCTCGCCGGTCCAGAGCTTTCGCATGACTTCGATCATCTCATTGAAACGGGAGCCTCGAGTCTTGAAATTCACGCCCATGACTTCGAATTCCTCCTTCATCCAGCCGGCCCCCGCACCGAGCAGGACCCGGTCATCGCTGAAAAGGGAAAGTGTGGCCAGGGATTTGGCGACTTCGACTGGATGATGAAGAGGGAGGATCTGGATGAGTGTGCAGAACTTGAGATTCTTCGTCTGGGCGGCCAGGGTCGCGATGGTGACCCAGGGGTCGGGGAAGGGGGTCTCGGCATCGAAGTCCGGTCGGCCATCTTCCGTGTAGAGGTATGCCGGTTCGTAGCTTTCCGGCAAGAAGAGGTGTTCCGCGAGGAGGATGCCCTCAAAGCCCAGTTCGTCCGCCGTGCGAGCGATTTCAGGGAGTTCCATCGGGTCGTTGAAAGCGGTGGACTGCCAGAACTTCATAGTAGATGACCTCGGTTGGACTTGAATCACCCAAGTCCATGGGTGGGGAGTTCGATCGTGTTCTCAACTCTTGGAGAAGTCGGGCTTGCGTTTTTCGAAGAAGGCGCCGATGCCCTCTTTGGCTTCCGGTCCGCGCGAGGCCTGGGTGATGGCTCTGGATTCTGCTTCCATCTGGGTCTCCAGGGATTCTGAAAAGCTTTCCACCACGAGCTTCTTGGTGGCGCCGAAAGCCGATGTGGCCCCCTCGGCCAATCGCCGGGCGAGGTCCATGGCCGCGGTCTGGAGTTCCTCGTCGGGAACCACCTGGTTCAGAAGTCCCCAATCCAGGGCTTCTTGCGCGCTCAGGCGACGGTTGGTGATCATCAACTCCAGTGTACGTCGGGCTCCGATGAGACGGGGCATGAAGTAGGTGGAACTGCCGTCGGGCGTCAACCCCGCCTGGGTATACGCCATGCTGAACTTGGCGGACTCAGCCGCGATCGCAAAGTCCGTTGCGCAGACCAGGCTGAAACCGGCCCCGGCCGCGGTGCCGTTGACGGCGGCAATCACCGGGGCGCGCATTCGAGCGAACTGGGAGATGGCGGCATGGAGGAATGTCGTGATCTCCTTGAGGAGGGACGACATTCCGTCGCCGGCTTCCCGAAAACTCGCCAGGTCGCCGCCGGCGCAGAACATCTTGCCCTTCGCGCCGATCACCACCGCCCGCACCGAGGGGTTGCCATCGATGGCCATGGCGGCCTGCATGAGTTCCTTGGCCATCTGGAGATTGAGGGCATTGGCGGCCTTTTCCCGATTGAGGGTGATCTGGGCCACTCCGTCCTGGACATCATAGATGAGTGTTTCGAATTCCATGTCATTCCCGAAGTCGGTGACGCAATAGCCGACCCTTTGTTCTGTTGTGTGCGGGGTCCCGCAAGATGGATTCCTGGAAATCAGGAACTGGGGACGGCGATGACCTTTGTCTCCAGATACTCCTCGAAGCCCGCTACGCCATTCTCGCGGCCGACTCCACTCTGGCGGTATCCGCCAAAGGGGGTGTCGATGTGGAACCACTGGGCTCCGTTGACGGAGAGGGTTCCGGTCCGGATCTGCCGGGCCACAGACAACGCACGGTCGGTGTCCCCCGACCAGACTGCCCCGGAGAGGCCGTAGATGGAGTTGTTGGCGATACGGATCGCGTCCTCGTCATCTTTGTAGGGAATGGCGCAAAGGACGGGGCCGAAGATCTCTTCCTGCGCGACGGTGGCGTCCGGATCGACATCGGCCAGCAAGGTGGGTTCCACGAAGAAGCCCTTTTCCAGGTGGGCCGGCCGGCCGCCGCCGAGTACAACCCGCGCGCCTTCTTCGCGGCCTTTTTCGATGTAGGAGAGAACGCGTTCTTGTTGCTTCTTGCTGACGACGGGTCCCATCAGATTGCTCGGGTCCAGCGGATCGCCATAATTCACGCCGGCCATGGCGGCCGCAATCTTCTCGACGCCCTCGGCGTAGTTCTTCTCGGGGATCAGGACCCGGGTCGGGATCGCACAGCCTTGCCCCGCGTGCGTGCATACGGAGATCCCCGCCATGGGGGCCACGGTATCCATGTCGATATCGTCGAGCACGATGGTGGCGGATTTTCCTCCGAGCTCGAGGAAGATCTTCTTGACCGTGCTGGAGGCGCCCTCCATCACGTTGCGTCCCGTGGCGGTGGAGCCCGTGAAGGTCACGAGATCGATGCGGGGATCGCGCGAGAGCATGGCGCCGACGCCGTGATCCGACGAAGCCACCACATTCACGATCCCGGCCGGGATATCCGTCTTCTCAGCGATCAGTCGCCCGAGGTTGGTGGCACTGAAGGGTGTGTCGGGGGCCGGTTTCAGCACCACGCTGTTGCCCGATGCGAGAGCGGGGCCCACTTTGGCGAGATTCAGGTAGAGAGGGAAGTTCCACGGGGTGATGGCCCCCACCACGCCCACAGGCTCCCGGCGGATGATCCGCCCTTGAGGCTGACCCATGAAGTCGACATCCGACATCCGGGACTCGTACTCGAAGCTTGTGGTCAGATCCGACCAATAGGGCATGGCATCGATGTAGTTATCCACCTGGACCTGATAGGTGATCATGATCGGGGATCCGGCCTCGGCAATCACGATCTGTCGCAGATCTTCCTGGGCTTCCTTGAGCGCGTCGTTGAGCTGCTCCAGACACTTCTTGCGGAATGTGTGGTTGGTCGACCAATCGGTTTCGTCGAAGGCTCTTCGCGCGGCCGCGATGGCCCGGTCCATGTCCTGCTGGGTTCCGTCCGCGACCTGCCCGATGACCTCTTCCGTCGCGGGGTTGATGTTGTCGAAGGTTTTACCACTGCTGGCGTCTCCGAGTTCACCGTCGATCAGGTTTCGCGACTCACCGTTCAGTTCGGACATGGGCTCTCCTGTTTGTAGGCTGGTTCAATCTGATGGATCCCATTTCCAAGTACAGCTCGTAAGGGCCTTGGATTCATATGGGGCCAGGTTGGTTTTTTGACTAAGATGGGGAGTCTAGGACGCGTCGGGCCGAGTGGGCAACTGTAGGGACTGAACTCCTTCACGCGTATGAAATGCAGGATTCGGAAGTGGATGGGTCGAAGGATGAAGGTTTCAAAGAGGATCGTGGTGGCAGGGGCTTCGCTTTCGGGAGTGCGCGCCATTGAGGCGCTCCGTCGGGAAGGATACGGCGGAGAAATCGTGGCCCTTTCAGCGGAAAAGGACATGCCCTACGACCGCCCCCCGCTCTCAAAGCAGTTTCTCACAGGCAAATTCGAGGAAAACCAGATTTCGCTGAGACGAAACGGCTTTGATGACCTGGAGGTGGATTGGCGTCTGGGGGTTCGAGCCCAGGCCCTCGATCCGGCGAAAAGGGTTGTATCCCTTTCGGATGGAGGTTCGGTCGAGTACGGAGGGCTCCTGATCGCCACCGGGAGTTCGGCTCGTTCGCTTCCCTTTGGAGGAGATCTGGCTGGGGTCCATCTCCTGCGAAGCCTCGAGGATGCCCGGGCCCTGAAGCTGGATCTTGCAAAGGCCCGGCGATTGGTGGTCATCGGTGCAGGCTTCATCGGGATGGAAGTGGCCGCGAGCGCCCGGTCACTGGGACTCGAGGTGGCTGTGGTGGAATCTCTTTCGACACCGCTTCTTCGGGGTTTGGGGCAGCCTCTGGGTGAAGTGATCGGGCGACGATTTGAAGATCATGGTGTCTTGCTTCATTGCGGGGTGGGCGTCGAAGCCCTGGTGGGCGAGGGCCATGTTTCGGGAGTTGCTCTTTCCGATGGGAGGCAGCTCGAAGCCGATGCGGTGGTGGTGGGAATCGGCGCGAGCCCGGCTTGTGATTGGCTTGCGGATTCAGGGCTGGAACTCAGTCAGGGTGTTCGGTGCGACGCGACGGGCGCGACCAATCTTCCCGATGTGGCGGCGGCGGGGGATGTGGCGTGTTGGTTCGATCCTCGCCAGGGAAAGCCGGTGCGGCACGAGCACTGGACCAGTGCGGTGGAGCAGGCGGAGGTGGCGGCGCGGCGTCTTCTGGTGGGAACGGGGCCCGTCGAGGACCTGGAGGCCATCGCCTATGTGTGGAGCGATCTTTTTGAAATGCGTCTCGCCATGGTGGGAGAGCCGGCCATGGGCGACGAGATGAAGATCGTGGAGGGGGAAGCCGATGGAGAGCGTTTCCTGGCTCTCATGGGGCACGAGGGTCGTCTGGTCGGAGCCGTGGGCATGAAGAGGCCGCGTCAGGTCAATGCCTGCCGGAAGCTGCTGGGGCAGGGCGTTTCCCTGGCGGAGGCCATACGCGAGTTCAGCTGAGCTTCTTCCGCTCGTCGCGCAAGAAGATGAGCGAGCCCAGGCAGAATATGTTCAGCCCGGCGAAAGTGCGGAATGCGAGCTGGTAGCTTTCGTGCTGATCGTGGACCCACGCCGCGAAGAAGGGGCCTGCGGCACCGAAAAGAAGACTGATCATGAGGGCGCCGTATATGGGGGCCATGTATCGCAGTCCAAAGCAATAGGTGACGATCAGCGGGTAGACGACGTCCCGGGCCGCATACGAGAACCCGAAGCTGATCACGAAGACCCAGATCACCAGGGACCCCGGGGCCACCAGCAGCAGCAGGGAGCTGAGAGCGAGCAGGGCATANTCGATGAGAATCGAATAGCGGTCGTTGATCCAGTCGGTGAGCAGGCCCAGCCCGAGTTTGCTCCAGATTCCGAGCCCGATGGCCATGGTGTATCGAGCGACGGCGTCCTCTCGAGGCATTCCCATGTCGGTGAGATAGAGAACCAGGTGTTCAAGCAGGGCGAGGAAGTAGAAGAAGAACGCGAAGAGGGACAGCGCCAGGATCCAGAAGCTTCGGGTCCGCAGGGCCGCCTTGAGATCGAGATCCTGATCGGATTCCATGCGGCTGGCTTCCACCTCAACAGAGGGGGCCGGCGTGGGGGTTGGTTTCTTCTGGCTTCGCACCAANAGGACCACGGCGGGAAGCATGACGAGGAGCGCGACGCCTCCCATCGCGCCCATGGCGTCGCGCCAGCCGCCTTCGGAGGCCACTTCCACGATCCACGGGACGAGAAGCAACGCGCCCAGGTTGGATCCCGCGTAGACCATGCCCAGCAGCAGCCCTCGGCTTCTGTGGAACCACAGCGATATGACCTGTCCCACCGTGATATCCCCGATGCCAGTCAGGGCAATTCCGGTGGCGATCATGAGGAGGTAGTAGAACGCGAGGTTTTCAACTCGGGGAAACAGCAGCCAGAAGACGACACCCAGGAGTGTCACGGAAGCGGCCATGACCTTGCGTCCGCCGAGTCGCAAGACGAGGCTGCCGATGAAGGGGCTGGCGGCGGCCATGGCGGCGATCTGGGGAAGTCGCGCGGCGGAGAGGTCCGATCGCGACCAACCCGTATCGGCGAGGATGTCCTGGGCCAGCACAGGAAAGGCATAGCCGTAGGCCACACCCATCTGTGCGATCAGGCACCCGAACATGACCAGGATGGACCGGCCGCTGAGTTCGCCTCGTAGACCTGCCCAGAATCCAGATAGCTTTTCCACGTCTCGACCTGTTCGAAGGCTTGGGTTGGGTGAGGGAAGGGGCGGAGCGTCTGCCGGAGGCTCAGGTTTCTTCGGAGAGTCGCTTCCGGACATCCTGCCTCAGCGCTTCCTTGGCGACCTTGCCGCCCGAGCCACGCGGGAGTTTCTCCACGACGATCAGCTTCTCGGGCCACGTCTCCTTTGAGACACCTCGGGACTTGAGGTCGTCGAGCAGGTCTTCCAGGACGAGTCCGGTTCGTTCGGGTCGCAACTCCACGTAGACACAGACCCTCTCGCCGAAGACCGGGTCGGGCATGGCTACGGCCGCAGCGAGGGCGACCGCCGGATGCTCGGCGACGCGCTCTTCCACAGCCGGGCCGCTGATATTCTTCCCGCCACGAATGATGAAGTCATCGATGCGACCGACGACCCGTAGATATCCTTCTTCGTCCAGGGTCACGCGGTCGCCCAGCATCATCCAGCCATCCGGGCGGATCAGTTCACGGTTGGCCCGTTCGACTTCTTCGCCGGGTCCGTAATAGCCCCGTGAGAGTGTGGGACCTCGGCACCCGGGCCGGCCCTCGCCCTGTTCGGTGGTGTCGTTTCCGTCTTCGTCGAAGAGTCGGAGGTTCATTTCCGGGATCGGCTTGCCCGCTGTGCTCAGTCTTGCTTCGCGGCTGTCATCCAGGGAGGTGCCGCTTACGGCTCCCGTTTCGTTGGAGCCGTAGAACTGGAGGACGCTGGCCCCGGTTCTTTCTTCGAACTCGGCCGCGCGCCCATAGGGCACGGCTTCGCCGCCTGTGAAGAGAACGCGCAGCGACGAGAGGTCCCGGGTCTGCGCCCCTTCGGCTTCCAGCATCATGATGAACTGGGTGGAGACGGCCGCCAGCACACTCACCTTGAGTTCTTCGATCAGGGCCAGGGCTTCTTCCGCATCGAAGCGAGGCATGACGACGCACGGGGCGCCGAGAATCGTGGGGGTGGTGTGGCTCGTCCAGATTCCGAAGCCGAACGGTGCGGGGACCACGCTCATGAAGATGTCCGATTCATTCAAGCGAGCCCGGGGGACGGCCAGATCGTGAAAGGCGAACCAGCGATCCTGGTCATGGGTGACGCATTTGGGCATGCCGGTGGTGCCCGAGGTTGAATTGAGGAGGAAGAGTTCATCGCTCAATCGGGGCTCGAGTGTGGCGTGCCTCGCACTCTTCGGCGGCATGGGGTTTCCGTCCAGGCGCAAGGTCTGCGAGGGGCCCAGTTCACCGTCGACGCAGAGATGGTGCTGGAGAGCGGGGTTTCGTTGCTGGATCGACGCGAAGAGGTCGCCCATATCCTTTTCTTGATGCGTTCCGCGACTGATCAGCGCTCGGGCTCCGGTGAGGCCCAGCAGGTGTTCGATTTCGCTGGGGCCGGCTCGTGGACCGATTCCCGCGGTCACAAGCCCTGCCTTTTCGCAGGCCAGGAAGGCCGTGTGGACTTCGGGCCCATCGGGAAGCAGGACGGCCACGCGGTCGCCTCGCGAAAGCGAGAGCTCATCCAGCAAGCGATAGGCTAGATCCTCGGACGCGCTGTCATAGTCGGCCCAGGAGAGCGGTGTGTTCCCGCCCAGATAGGCTGTCTTTGAGGGGCGCGTTCGAGCCCAGTGGCTGACGTAGTGCGCCAGGGCTTGGGGCACGTTGGAAATCTCCCGTAAAAAAGAAGAGTTTGCGTTCGGAGCTTTGGGTGAAGGGTAACGAGACGTAATGTATCGTATCTGCTGAGGCCAACGCAGAGGTCGCTTCCGGGTCAGGAGCGGGAGAAGTCGGTTCCAAGGGGAACTGCGAAGAGACTCAAGGGGACCAGGGAATCTATGGCTAGCCGTGAGCGAGGGACCTCAAGCACCGGGCGTCCGCGGAGTGAAGAGGCGCATCAAGCCATTCTGGCCGCCACCCTCGACCTCCTGGCGGAGGTGGGGTACTCGGCGTTGACCGTGGAAGGCGTAGCCGCCCGAGCCGGCGTGGGCAAAGCCACGATCTATCGCCGCTGGGCTTCCAAGGGGCCCCTGGTGGTAGAGGCTTTCGGTCTGCTTCCGTCTTTTGAAGACGCGGATACGGGCGATCTCGGCGAGGACCTCAAACGGATGTTGCGCGGTTATATCCTCGCGTTCAACAGCACGGCGCTTTCGGCCGTGCTTCCCAGTCTGGCCGGAGAGCGTGCCCACGATGCGGAGTTGTCGAAGGTCTTCGAGCCTGTGAGTCTGGGGCGGAGGGCGCCCCTGCTACGCGCTTTTGAACGGGCCCGTGAGCGCGGCGAAATCTCCGAGGATCTCGATCTCGAGATGGCCGCCGACGTGGTTGTGGGGCCCATTGCGGTCTGCCTCTTCTTCAAGGGAGGGCGACTCAACGCAAAGATGGTGGGACCCATGGTGGATCTGGCACTTCAGGGGATCCGCAAGGAAGCCTGACCGGGGCTGGCTACGTAAGATCCCTGGCTTTTTCACGCAGGGCGAATTTGGTCACCTTGCCCATGGCGTTGGCCGGCAGTTCGCTCATGAGTTCGACGCGTCTGGGTACTTTGTAGTTGGCCATGTTCTCGCGGCACCAGGCGATCAGGCTTTCCTCCGTAACGGAGTCCGCTTGGTCTGGAGCCGGGACCACAAAGGCCATTCCGACTTCACCCATGCGATCGTCCGGGACTCCGATGACGGCAACCTGAGCCACCATGCCGCTGTCGAAGAGGGCTTTTTCGATCTCGGCGGGATAGCAGTTGAATCCCCCCATGATGTACATGTCCTTGATCCGGTCGGTGATGCGCAGGTATCCGCGCTCATCCATTTCGGCCACGTCGCCCGTATGAAGCCAGCCTTCGTCATCGATGGCTTTGCGTGTTTCCTCTTCGTCCTCGAAGTAGCCACGCATGATGTTGTAGCCCCGAACGAGAACCTCGCCGGGTTCGCCGCTCTCCACCGACTGNCCCTTTTCATCGATGCACTTCACCTCGACGCCGGGAATGGCGCGGCCTGAGGTCGTGGCAATGGTTTCGGGGTCATCGTCGTAGCGGCACATGCTGACGATGCCGCAGGATTCGGTCAGTCCGTAGCCCGTGATGATGGTTTCGAAACCCAGTTCATCGCGCATTCGACGGATCAGCTCCACGGGAGTGGGGGCCGCGCCCGTCACCGCGAGGCGCAGGCAGGAGAGATCGTGCTCACCCCGGTCGGGATGAGCCAGGATGGACTGGTAGATGGCGGGCGGACCCGGAAGGACATTGATTCGGTCGACACTGATCCTCGCCAGGACTTCCGGGATGTCAAAGGTCAGCTGGGGGAGGGCGGTGGCGCCGCGGATCAGGCAGGCCAGCCATCCCGCCTTGTAACCAAAGGAGTGGAAGAAGGGGTTGATGATCAGGTAGCGATCCCCTTCACGCAGTCCCACCACGTCGCTCCAGACTTCAAAGCCCCGGATGTTCTGGCCATGGGCGGTCATGACACCCTTCGGCTGCCCGGTGGTGCCGGATGTGAAGATCAGATCCGAGAGATCTTCGGGCGAAACGGCTTCGAGCCGTCGTTGGGCTTCGCCTGCTTCAATACTTTTTCCCGATTCAAGGAAGTCGGACCAGGGNCGCGCCCCGGCCGCTTCACCTCGCAACGCAATGGTGTCTTCCAGGTCCGGGAGGGATTCGCCCTCGAGTTGGGCCGCGTAGTTGACGTCGAGAAAATCGCCCATGGTGCAAAGCCAGCGTGCGCCACTCTTGCGCAGGATATACGCCGCTTCCGGGCCCTTCATGCGGGTATTGAGTGTCACCAGGACACCGCCGGCCGATTGCAGGCCGATGGCCGCCACCACCCATTCGTGGATGTTCGGCGCCCAGACCCCGACCCGGTCTCCCGGTTGAAGACCCGCCCGGATGAAGGCCCGAGCTGCGTCGAGTCCGGCGTCCGCCAGGGCCTGGAAGTCGAGTTTNTGATNGCCGTCTTCNATNGCGATCCCATTNCCGAATCGTTGAGCGGCGCCCTGGACAAGTCGGGGAATGGTATTTTCCAAGATTCAGCTCCGGAAGGGGTTTGGTGTTGGGCTTGTTGCGAAACGCAGCGTATCGTAATCTCTATGAGGGATCCAGATTCCCAGGGACGCGTCTCGCGCCCCNGGAACGCAGCACGGAGTCGGCCAGTTTGAATACCCGCTTCAGCGAAGAAGACGAGAAATTCCGCCGGGAGACGGCCGAATGGTTTGCGGATCATCTGGTCGGCGAGTTTGCCGTGATCAAGGGCCGCGGTGGACCCGGTGACGAGCATGTCCTGGTGGACGAGCGCAAGGCCTGGGAGCGGGTTCTCGGTGCAGCGGGCTTCATCGGTGTGGGTCTGCCGGCCTCGGTGGGGGGGCGCGACCTTCCTCTCAGTCAGCAGATGATCTTCTACGAAGAGTATGCCCGAGCCGGCGGTCCCGGTCGCATGGGTCATATCGGGGAGCAGTTGTTGGCCCCGACCCTGGTTCATTTTGGAACCGAAGAACAACAGGCCCGCTTTCTTCCGGGTGTTCTTGATGGCACGGAAATCTGGTGTCAGGGCTATTCGGAGCCCGGCGCTGGAAGCGACCTGGCGAATGTCCAGACTCGAGCCGAGCGCGAGGGCGACGACCTCGTGATCCACGGACAGAAGGTCTGGACCTCCGGAGCGGAATGGTCGGATTGGTGTTTCGTCCTGTGTCGGACGGATCCGGAAGCCCAGCCCAAGCACCGGGGTCTTTCCTATGTCCTTTGTCCNATGGATCAGGANGNGATCGAAGTNCGNCCCATNGTNCAGATGACCGGNGACGCCGAGTTCAGTGAAGTCTTCTACAACGGGGCCCGTGCGCGAGCGGCGGATGTCGTGGGCGGTGAAGGCGGTGGCTGGCGAGTGGCCATGGGGACCCTCGAGTTTGAACGCGGCGCGTCCACGTTGGGCCAGCAGATGGCCTTCCAGAATGAACTCGATGAGGTGATCGCCNTGGCGCGCTCCAATGGCCGAGCCGAGGATCCGTTGATCCGACAGCGGATCGCCGACGCCTGGATGGGACTTCGTATCCAGCGCTACAACGCGCTTCGGACGCTGTCTGTGGCCGAAGGCGCTGATCCGGGTCGGGCCGGCATGGTGACCAAGCTCTTCTGGGCGACGTGGCACCGGAACCTGGGCAAGTTGGCCATGGATGTCATGGGCCCGGAGGCCGAACTGGCCGAAGGGGCCCCCTATGCACTCAACCGGCTCCAACGGATGTATCTTTTCAGTCGTTCCGACACGATCTATGCGGGATCCAATCAGATCCAGCGCAACATCATCAGCGAACGGGCCCTGGGCATGCCGCGGGAGCCTCGTCCGGCTTGAACCGGCACGTTCCCCAGCCGAAAGAGGATCATGACGACAACGACACCTCCGCCCTATCCCGAAGGACATCAACTCCTGGCGGGAAAGAATGTCCTGATTACGGCCGGAGCCGGTGCGGGCATCGGCTTTGCGGCGGCGAAGCGTTGCGTGGAAGAGGGCGCCCGGGTCTTCGTCAGTGACATCCANCCCGAACGCACCGCCCAGGCGGCCGCGGCTCTCTCCGAGTTGAGTGAGCGTCAAGTAGGGCATTTCCTGTGCAACGTGACCCAGGAAGATGATGTTCAGGCCCTGGTGGCCGCCGCTCAGGAAGATCTCGGTTCTGTGGATGTGCTGATCAACAACGCGGGNCTCGGGGGGACTTGCGACCTGGTGGACATGGAGGACGACGATTGGTTTCGCGTCATCGATGTCACCTTGAACAGTGTCTTCCGGATGACGCGCGCCATCCTGCCCCATATGATTTCGGCCGGGCAGGGTGCCATCGTGAACAACGCTTCGGTGCTGGGGTGGCGGGCCCAGAAGGGTCAGTCCCACTATGCCGCCGCCAAGGCCGGTGTGATGGCGCTGACNCGTTGCACGGCGCTGGAAGTGGCGGAGCACGGAGTGAGGATCAACGCCGTCTCTCCGAGTTTTGCCACGCATCCCTTCCTGGTGAAGACCACGCCGGCCGATCAGTTGGCGGCGTTGGAGGCCGGAGAGGCCTACGGGCGAGGAGCCGAGCCCTGGGAAGTCGCCAATGTGATGATCTTCCTCGCCAGTGAGTATTCATCCTATATGACGGGCGAAGTGGTGGCCGTCTCGAGTCAGCATCCATAAGACGCAGCTTTCATCCGTTGGATGATCCGATGGGATCAGGTTTGTGTCGAACGGGTGTATCCAGTGAAGAGGAGTGGACATGATTGTGGAAGGCAAGGTTGTGGCCGTCATCGGCGTTGGGGAAGGTCTGGGCCAGGAGGTGGCCCGGGTTGCGTTGCGTGACGGGGCTCGCGTGGTGGCCGGCGCTCGAAACGAAGAGAAGCTGAAAAGCCTTTGCGCGGAACTCGATCCCTCTGGTGAGCGGATCGTGGCCTGCCCGTGCGACATGGTGGATCAGTCCCAGTGCGATGGTCTGATGGAAGTGGCTCGCGAAAAGTTTGGAGGACTGGATGCGGTGGTGATCGTGGCCGCCATGGACACCCTCTTCGGTTCGCTGGAAACCACACCCGACGAAGACTGGATGGGCGCCATGCAGACCAACGTCGTGGGTACACTGCACGCCGTCAAGGCAGCGGTTCCGCTTCTGCGAGAGGGAGGTGGGGGTTCTGTGGTCCTGGTGGGCTCGCGTTCCCAGTGGTTCCCGCCCGGGAATCCCCAGATCGCCTATGCGTCCTCGAAAGGGGCTCTGCTTTCGTCCATGTATCACATGGTCAATGAGTTCGGCCCTGACAAGATCCGCGTCAACATGGTGGTGCCTACCTGGATGTGGGGCCCGCCCGTTCAGATGTTCGTCAAGTGGCAGGCCAGCGAACGGGGGATCGCCGAGGAGGAAGTGGTTCGCGAGATCACGGACGGCATGCCTCTGGGAGATGAGATCCCGGCGGACGACGATGTGGCCGAAGCCATTGTCTTCTTCTGCTCGGACCGAGCACGCATGATCACCGGAGAAACCCTGCAAGTGAACTCCGGGGAGTTCTTCCGCTAGGTCGCGCAGCTCTCACTTTTTCAAAACCGTCGCTAGAAGAACTGGAAGCCGATGCCCGCGGTCAGGAAATCGTGGTCCTTGATGGCTCCGGTGGTGAAGTAGTAGTTGACGCCCACCGTGGTGATGAAATTTTCGGTCAAGTAGATTTCGACGCCCACACCCAGCAGGGCCGAGAAACCCCAGGTGCTGGCCACGGAGGCGGCGGAATCGGGATTGGGTTGGAGATTGCCCCCGAATTCGGTGCGAAGCTGGATGACGCCCAGGCCACCCGTAAGGAAGGGCTGGATCCGGTCCTTGGTCAGGTAGAAGCGCTCGTTGATCCAGATTCCCCAGATCGTGAAGTCGTTCTCATAGTCTCCCGGACTGTCGGCGTACTCAATGGTTTTGTAGGAGTTCACCCAGGTGCCTTGGATTTCGGTGGCGAGCCAGCGGTTGTGTCGGTTCCCCATGCGNAAATCGAATCCGCCCGTCAGGATGTGCTTGTCCGGTCCGCCGACGGGCCCACCCACGTATTTGCTGTTTTCCATGATCACCAGGCCTTCAAAGCCGAGGTACCACCCGCCTCGCACATAACTTCTCTGGGAGAGTGCGTGCTCGACCTGGGGCTCGGTCTGGGCCTTGGGCTCGGGTTTGGTTTTGACACCAAAACGAGCCTCGGCCTCCGCCTCGGTCTGGGGCTTGGGTTCCGGATCCTGAGCAGAAACCATTCCGGCGCTGAGTGTCCAGAGGGCCAGGGTGGCGAGAGCGAGACGAGTCTTCCAGGCGAACATGCTGATCCCTTTCTGAGCGAGGTGGCCCGAGCGTAACCGAACTTGCGCTCGTGTCCTGATCATCGGCCAAATCAGGTCCTGGTCTGGAGTGTCTTTTCCGGAGGACGCTTCGAAGGGGCCTGGATNTTTTTGTGGGGAAAAGGCTCCAGGGCGGGGCACGGAGGCTAGCTTGCGGCTTCTTCCGGGTAATAGCGGCTGATGGTTTCAATCACGCAGCCGGGGCGTTCGCTGCCCTCGATTTCCACGGTGACCCGGATCGTCGCCTGAAACCCTCCGTCGCGTGTCTCTTGAACCTCGATCAGTTCGCCGCCTCCTCGGACTCGTGAGCCCACGACCACCGGGGCCGGGAAGCGCAGTTTGTCGGCTCCGTAGTTCACCCCCATGGAGATCCGCTGCACCTCGACGATCTGCGGGAGAAAGAAGTTGACCAGACTCTGGGTCAGGTAGCCGTGGGCGATGCAAGCGCCGAAGGGTCCATCTTTCGCGCGCTCCGGATCCACGTGGATCCACTGATGGTCGCCTGTGGCTTCCGCAAATTTGTTGATGCGATCCTGGTCGATTTCGAGCCAATCGCTGTATCCGAGGTGCTCACCGACCGAGGCTTCGAGTTCATGAGGCGAAGAGAAGAGGGTAGGCATGGTTTCCTTCCTGGAGTGCGCGGGTGAGGCGCAAGGAACTATTCCGATCGATTCCGGGCCGCGTCGAGAAAAGCCGGCTTTTCTCCGCCTCCGTGAATCAGGAGATTGGTGCCACTCACGTAGGAGGCCATGGGCGAGGCCAGATAGAGGCAGGCGTTGCCCACGTCCTGCGGTTCTCCGAGGCGTCCGAGCGGCACGGTGGACCCCACCGAAGCAATGCCTTCTTCGTCGCCGTAATGGAGGTGGGATTTTTCNGTTCGAATCATTCCCGCCGAGACGGCATTGATTCGGACCTTCGGGGCCCACTCCACCGCCAAGGTCATGGTCAGTGAAATCAACCCGGCTTTGGCCGCGCCATAGGCTGCGGTGCCGGGAGAGGGGCGGAGCGCACTGACACTGGAGATGTTGATGATGCTGCCCCCGGATTCCTGTTCCTGCATGACGGCGTTGGACTTCTGCGCGAAGTTGAGGGGGGCCATCAGGTTCAGGCGGAGTATGGCTTCGGAAAAGCGGGGAGACACGGTGGCTGCATCCGCTTCCGGCGCGCCGCCCGCATTGTTGACCAGGACATCGAGGCGCCCGAACTGGTCCCGGGTGAAATCCACGACCTTGGCGATGTCGTCGAGTTCGCGGACATCGGCAGAGACAAAATGAGCAGAGCGCCCCTGGCTGACGATGGGTTCATCGGGTTCGCTACGACCGCAGATCACGACTTCGGCTCCGGCCTCGAGGAACCGCTGGGTGATGCCGCGACCGACGCCCTTGCCTCCGCCTGTCACGATGACAGCCTGTCCGGAGAGATCCAACGACTCCTTCATATCCATGCGCTCCTAGAGTCCGATTTCGCGTGCCACACGCTCTCGGTGGTACGGGGGGTCGCCCAGCAGATGCTCGCTTGAGCGGGCCCGTTTGAAGTGCAGGTGTACATCGTACTCCCAGGTAAATCCCACTCCACCGTGAATCTGGATCGCTTCGCCGGCACACTGGAAATAGGCGTCCGAGCAGTAGGCCTTGGCCAGGGCCGCGCAGGCACTCAGCTCTTCGCCGCCTTCATTGGCCGCGCAGGCCGCATAATAGACGGCGGAACGAGCGGACTCGACCCAGACCATCATGTCGGCACACTTATGCTTGATGGCCTGGAAGGAACCGATGGCTCGTCCGAACTGTTCTCTTTCAGTGGCATATTGGACCGACATGTCCAGACAGGCCTGGGCGCCACCCACCTGTTCGGCCGCCAGGGCAATGGCGGAGAGTTGAAGGGAACGCAGAAGAGCCTGGCCACCGGACTCCCACTCCCCGAGCAGGGCTTCGGCCGGAACGACGACACCGGGAAGGTCTACTTCGGCCAGCCGGCGCGTCTGGTCCATGGTGGGGAGCGCGCGGCGGACCATTCCGTCGCTGTCGCCCGGAACGAGGAAGAGGCTGATCCCGTCCAGGCCTTGGCTGCCCGGCGTGCGGGCTGCGACGATCAGCTGATCGGCTGAATGTCCATCCACCACGAAGCCGTATTCCGCTTCGATCCGGTAGCCGTCCCCTGAGCGCTCGACTGTGGCCGTGATGTCTTCCGGGCCGGCCCCGCCTTTGCGGTGGGCAAACGCCAGGCTGGCACGAGACTCGCCTTCGGCCAGGGCCGGAAGCAAGGCTTCTTTTTGTGCTTCGTGGCCGGCCTCCAGGATGAGGTTGGTGCTGAGTACGGTGCTCGAAAGGAAGGGAGCGCAGGTGAGGTGCTCTCCCATGATCTCCATCAGGGCGATGAGTTCGACGTGGCCCAGCCCCAGCCCGCCGTAGGCTTCAGGAATGTGGACGGCCGCCCAACCGAGTTCCCGGGCCAATTGCCCCCAGAGTTCGGGATCCCAGCCAAGCTCCGAGTCCATGGCTCGGCGGATGGCCTCGGAATTGCTGTTTTCCTCGAGGAAGCTCCGGGCCATGGCGCGAAGCTCGTCTTGTTCCTCGTTGAATCGAAAGTCCACTGTGTTCTCTTTCCAGTTAGGCGTTGCTTTGTGGCGGCATCAGGTGCCGAACACCTTTTGCGGCGCGGGCGACTTCTCAATCACTTCATGGACGGCGGCTCCCACCTCATCGGGTTCCCAGCGAGATCCCTTGTCGACCACAGGGCCGTCCTTCCAACCGTCCGAAGTGCCGATGAGGCCGCCCTTGACTTCAAAAACGCGACCCGTGACGTCACGGGATTCGGTGCTGCCCAGCCAGACCACCAGGGGAGAGACATTCTCCGGCGCATTCTCATCGAAGGTCCCGTCTTCCGGGGCCACCATGTCGGTGAATACGGCTTCTGTCATGCGCGTTCGGGCGGCCGGGGCGATGGCATTGGCTGTGACGCCATAGCGTCCCATTTCGGCGGCCTGGACCAGGGTCAGGGAAGCGATTCCTCCCTTGGCCGACGAGTAGGCGCTCTGTCCCACGCTGCCCTGCAGGCCTGCGCCTGAGCTGGTGTTGATGATGCGGGCGTCCACCGGTTGGCCGGCCTTGCTCTGATTGCGCCAATACTCCGCGGCGTGCCGGGCTGTGCAGAAGTGACCCTTCAAGTGAACCCGGATCACGGCATCCCACTCTTCTTCGGCGCAGCCCACGAACATGCGGTCTCGCACGAAGCCCGCATTGTTGACCACGACATCGAGTCCGCCGAAGGCGTCGAGGGTCTGGGCGACGAGGGCCTGGGTCTGCTTCCAGTCTCCCACGTCGGAGAGGTTCACGATGGCTTCTGCGCCCATGGCCCGGATTTCTTCCGCGACTTCCTCGGCCGGATCACTGGATCCACCACTGCCGTCATTTTCGCTCCCGAGATCATTGACGACGACTCGGGCTCCTTGGCGGGCAAATTCCAGGGCGTGGGCGCGTCCAATACCTCTTCCCGCCCCGGTGACAATGACAATTCTACCTTCGCAGAGTCCACTCATGGTCGAACCTTTCTTTCTATTCAGGTCTCTTGCTATCCAAGTCTTTCGAGGATGGTGACATTGGCCTGGCCACCGCCTTCGCACATGGTTTGCATCCCGTAGCGACCGCCGGTGCGCTCCAGTTCATGGAGCAGGGTGGTCATCAACCGGCATCCCGTGGCGCCCAGCGGGTGGCCCAGCGCGATGGCGCCGCCGTTGGGGTTGACCTTGGCCAGGTCGAAGCCCGTTTCCTTCTGCCAGGCGAGAACCACCGAAGCGAAGGCTTCGTTGATTTCAACCACATCGATGTCATCGCAGCCCAGCCCCGTTTTCGCGAATGCATGTTCGGTGGCCGGAATCGGGGCGGTGAGCATCCAGACGGGGTCCGCCCCGCGAACCGAGAGGTGATGGATGCGAGCGCGCGGCGTGAGCCCGTGTGTCTTGAGGGCTTCTTCGGAGACCACAAGCAGGGCCGAGGACGCGTCGGCGATCTGGCTGGAGACCGCGGCCGTCAACCGTCCTCCCTCCACCAGGGTCCTGAGGGTCGCCATCTTCTGGAGCGTGCTCTCGCGCGGGGTTTCATCCTGGCTGAAGTCGCCCACCGGTACGATTTCTTTTTCGAAGCGTCCTTCGGCGGTGGCCTGGATCGCTCGGTTGTTGCTTTCCAGTGCGAAGACTTCCATGTCTTCTCGGCTGATGTCCCATTTCTCCGCGATCATTTCGGCGGAGCGGAACTGGGAGACTTCCTGGGTGCCGTAGCGCTTGACCCAACCCTTGGAACCCTCGAAGGGGGTTTCGAAGCCATACGGCTGCCCGGCCAACATGGCGGCCGAGATCGGGATCTGGTTCATGGTCTGGACACCGCCGGCCACCACCACATCCATGGTGCCACTCATGACGGCCTGCGCCGCAAAGTGCACGGCCTGTTGGGACGAACCGCATTGTCGGTCAATGGTGGTTCCGGGCACTTCTTCAGGGAGACCCGCGGCCAGCCAGCATGTGCGCGCAATGTCGCCGGCCAGGGGCCCGATGGTGTCCACGCAGCCGAAGACCACATCTTCCACTGCGCTCGGGTCGATTCCGGAGCGGTCCATCAGAGCCGTAATGGAGTGGGCGCCCAGATCCGCGCCATGCATTTCGGAAAGGCTTCCCTTCTTGCGGCCAGTGGGGGTTCTTACGGCATCGACAATGTAGGCCTCGGGCATGGGAGACTCCGTTCATGTGTGGGGGGGCGGATTCCTCGCCCGTGCGTGGAAGGACTGGAAGCTAGACGCTGCAGATGACCGAAGAACCGTGACCGAAAAGGCCCAGGTTCGCGGTGATTCCGGCCTTGGCTCCTTCGACCTGACGACCTCCGGCTTGACCTCGGAGCTGCCAGGTCAGTTCGCAGATCTGAGCCAGGGCCTGAGCCGGGACGGCTTCGCCGAAACACGCAAGCCCACCACTGGCATTGATGGGGATCCGTCCGCCGAGGGTGGTGTCACCGTCGCGCAAGAGCTTTTCGGCATCGCCCTTCGGACAAAGGCCGATGTTTTCGCACCAGTCGAGTTCCAGCGCCGAGGACAGGTCATAGACTTCGGCCAGGGACATGTCTTCCGGGCCGAGTCCGGCTTCTTCGTACGCCGCGTGAGCAATGGATTCCTTGAAGTCGAGGGCCGGCGCGGGAACGGCAGCGGCCGAGTCCGTGGAGAAATAGGGCATCTCCACGGTGCTCTGGGGGTAGACCGGGGTGACGGTGGAGACCGCCCGGATCTTGACCGGGTCGACGTTTCTCTTGCGGGCATACTCCATGCTCGAAACCACGACAGCGGCGGCTCCGTCGCTCGTGGCACAGATCTCCAGCAAGCGAAGCGGGTCGGCCACCATGGGGGACTCCAGGACCTGCTCCTGGGTGAACTCCTTGTGGTAACGCGCATTCGGGTTGGCCATACCATGACGGGCGTTCTTGACCTTCACGGCGGCGAAGTCCGCTTCTGTGGCGCCGTAGAGATCCATTCGCCTTCGCGCATAGAGGGCGAAGTACGTGGGGTTGGTGCAACCCATGAGTCGGAAGCGCAACCAGTCCGGGTCGGTCCAGCGCTCTCCCGCGTTCGGGGCCAGAAAGCCCTTGGGCGTGGTATCGGCTCCGACTACGAGGACGACGTCAGCCATATCGGCCAGGATCATGGCCCGGGCATTGTTGATGGCTTGGGAGCCTGAGGCACACGCCGCGTAGGAGGTGGAGACACGCGCCCCCGACCAGCCGAGTGCTTCGGCGAAGGTGGCGCCGGCCACGTAGCCCGCATAGGCGTTGCGGACGGTCTCGGCGCCGGCGACCACTTCAATGTCCTGCCATTCCAATCCGGCATCATCGAGTGCGTCGTTACAGGCTTTGATCCCGTACTCGACGAAATTCTTTCCCCACTTGCCCCAGGGATGCATCCCGACACCGAGGATCGCGACTTCTTTGGCCATGTTTCCAGACTCCTTTATCCCGTCTCAACCTGCGACGGGTGTCCATTTCCAGACGGTGTATTGAGTGCCTTCTTGTTCGTACAGGGGCTCCACCACCAATTCGACCTTCTGACCGGTGGAGAGCTCTTCGCTTTTTACACCCTGGGCCGCCTGGCCGAGGACGATCATCTTCTCTTTTTCGAGCTCCACGGCCACGATGATGTAGGGCTCAAAGGGTTCCGTGAAGATGTACGGCTCGGGAGGCGAGTAGAAGTGCTCCGTGTAGGACCAGATCGTTCCCTCCCGGGAGAGGGGGATCTCTTCGAATTCAGTACTCCGACAGCTCGGGTTCCGACAGAAGGTTTCCTGTTTCGGGAAGAAGTAGCTGCCGCACCACTTGCAACGCGTGCCGAGCAGTTCCGGATTCTCTCCGGTCGTGTACCAGCCTTCGATGGACGGCGCGATCTTGGTTTCAGACATAGAGAAGATTTCCTTTTGACTGGCGCAGCATGAGGCGGATTCGAAGCCTTCTGGAAGGACGTGATGGGCGGATGGCGCGGGACCGGACAAGAATACCCGAAAGGAGGCTCTCCACCCTCCCCATCATGAAGCGACCGGGGTATAGCCAAAGGTCTCGGCCGGGAGCGATCCATCGACGACGGCGTCGGCCACACGGGCCCGGTGCCAGGCGCCGGACCCGAAGGCCAGATCCAACGACCAGGCCCGTTTCATCCAGATGTGGAGATCCTGCTCATAGGTGTACCCGATGGCGCCGTGGACCTGAAGGGATTCCTTGGTCGCAAAAGTGGCGGCTTCGCCCGCTGCAACCTTGGCCATGGAGACGTCCACGGAGCGGCCAGAAGTATTCAGTGCCACTGAATGGGCCGCGCGATAGACCACCGAACGTGCGTATTCCACCTTGACCTTGGCATTGGCCAGCCGATGCTTGACGGCCTGAAACGTGCCCACGGCCACGCCGAACTGCTTGCGCTGGCTCGCATAGTCCACGCCGAGGTCGATCAGGCTTTGGGCCACGCCGAGGAGTTGGGCGGCGCACGCCATGGCGCCCCGGTCCAGGGCCTCTTGCTGCAGGCGTCGCCCGGTGGCTCCTGTGGCCACAAGCGTGGCTTCCTGCGGTGTCCATTCTACGCTGAAGAGTCGTTGGGATTGATCGTTGGCCGGCTGAGCGGTCAGTTGGACGGCGTCTTTCGTCAGGGCGTGCAGATCATCGCCATGGGGCATGAAGATCAGATCCGCCACATGCGCGTCGGCGACAAAGGGACTCCCGTCGTGACCCAGAGCGAGGCGGGCTTCGCCGGTGGCGACCGCGGGCAGCCACTGCTCGGCCAGAGCGGTCTGGCCTTCCTGACCGAGTGAGACCAGCAGGGGAACGCCGGCGGCAATGGACACGATGGGCTCGGCCAGGCCGACCCGCCCGGTTTCTTCAAGCACCAGGATGAGGTCTCTTTCATCGAGTCCCAGGCCACCGAAGGCTTCCGGGACGAGGAGTCCCGGTACACCGACTTCCGAGAAGCGGGTCCAGAACTCGTCCGAGCGTCCGGTTTCCGTATCCCAAAGTGATCGCACGGCCTCGGGCGTGCACTCCGCTTGCAGGAAGTCACGCACCGTTTCGCCGAGCAGGGTCTGATCCTCACTGAAACCGAATTCCACTGTCTTCTTCTCCGCTTATTTTCGAGGGAGGCCGAGGATCCGCTCGGCGATGATGTTGCGCTGGATTTCGTTGGTGCCCGCGTAGATCGGCCCAGCCAGGGCAAAGATGAAACCGTCGAGCCACTCACCGACATTGCCGGCGGCCGGGGCCCCGGAAAGGAGTTCACCCCGGGCGCCGAGCAGGGAGAGCGCGGCCTCGTGCATCGTGATGTCGAGCTCAGACCAGAAGATCTTGTTGAGGCTGGCTTCGGCTCCGATCTTTCCCCCACTCAGGAGTCGTGAAACGGTCTGGTAGGTATTCAGCGCATAGGCTTCGGCGTCCATCCAGCAGCGAGCCACGGTATCCTTGAGGCCCGCGTCGATGAAGACACCCTGATCCCGGGTCTCCCGGTAGAGTTCCACCAGTCGGTGGGCCGTGTTCTGGAAACGCGCGGGGCTGCGCAGCATGAGTCCGCGCTCGAATCCTGCTGTGGCCATGGCGACCGACCAGCCGGCGCCTTCTTCACCCAGTCGATTGGCCCGGGGTACACGGGCGTCATCGAGGAAGACCTCGGCGAAGGCCTTCTTGCCATTGATCTTCTCAATGGGACGCACCGTCACGCCGGGTGTGTCCAGGGGGACCAGCACGAAGGTCAGCCCGTTGTGACGGGAGGAGTCGGGATCGGTGCGGAACATACCGAAGAGCCAATGCGCATAGGCGCCTCGGGACGCCCAGGTCTTTTGACCGTTGATCACATAGTCATCGCCATCGATGAGCGCGGTGGTCTGGATGTTGGCCATGTCGCTGCCCGCATTCGGCTCCGACCACCCCTGGGCCCAGACTTCCTCACTGGAGGCCATGGGGGGGAGGAAGCGCGCTTTTTGCTCGGGCGTTCCGTATTCCATGATGGTGGGGCCGAGCAGGAAGATGCCATTCTGGTTCACCCGGCCGGGGGCTCCCACCCGGTAGTACTCTTCTTCGAAGATCAGCCATTCCAGGAGGTCGGCACCGCGCCCCCCATATTCCTTGGGCCAGGGCACCATGGCGAACCCGCCGGCATGGAGTTTCTTTTCCCATTCGCGGTGGTCTTCGAAACCTTCCGGCGTGTCAAAGGATCGCAAGGGCTCGCCGGGTGCGTTTTCTTCCAGCCAGCTGCGCGCTTCCATGCGAAAAGCGTTCTGTTTCGCCGTATAGCTGAGGTCCATGTGTGCTTTTCTCTCTCTTTGCGGATGGGGAGGTTCTCTGGAACCTAGTCTTCGAAGCTGGCGTCGCGTTTTTCCACGAAGGCGTCCCGGGCCTCCTGGGAGTCGGGCGACGTGTAGAGCTCAAGAGTGAATCCCTGCTCGAAGCGGTAGCTCTTCTTCACATCCAGCGTTTCGATCCCATTGAGTGACCACTTGGCCAGACGCAGCGCCTTGGGGCTCTTGCCGGCGATCATCGTGGCCAGAGCCATGGCTTCGTCTCGGAGTTGGTCGCGGGGCACGACGGATTCGATGCCGCCCAACCGCAAGGCCTCCTGGGCGTCGATGGCTTCCCCGGTGTAGAGCATTCGGCGGGTCTTCTGCATGCCGAAAAGCCGCATGAGATGGGTGGCCGCACCGAGGGCGCCCCGGTCGATTTCCGGAAGACTGAAGGTGGCATCCTCCGAGGCGATGACGATGTCGGAGGCGCCGGAAATACCGATGCCGCCACCGAGGCAGTAGCCGTGAACAGCGGAGATCACTGGAATGGGGCAGTCGTAGATGGCGGCGAAGGTGTCGTAGCAGCCGCGATTGACGTCGACGATCTTGGTTCCGTCCTCGGCCAATTCCTTGATGTCGACTCCGGCCTGGAATCCCTTTCCCTCCGCCCGGACCACCAGGCAGTGGATGTCGTTTCGCCCACCCAGTTCGGTGACGGCTTTCGCGAAAGCGAACCAGTCCTCGCTCCCCAATGCGTTGACGGGCGGGTTGTCGATGATTACTTCACCCACGCTTCCGGTGATTTCGGTTCGGATCGCCATATCGACTGCTCTCTTTCAGCGGGCTGGAGTCCCGCACGGGAATGTTCAGACTGTGAGGCGCTGCAAGGTCTCTTCGGCCTCGCGCACGATGGTTTCCACCAGTTCCGCACAGGTGGGCTGATCGGTGATGACACCGGCCACCGTGCCGCTGGGCAGATAGCCATGGATCGGATCTCCGTCCTCCATGGCGGTTTTTGCGAGCATGGGAGCATTCACGGCCATCAGCATCTGGCTTCGGGTGAGTCGTTCGTTCTTGCGCATGGACAGGGCTGAGCCGAGCAATTCAGAGATGGGGGCTCCTGTGAATTTCCGGTAGGCCAGTGCGTTCCGCAGAGCGAAGAAGAGTCGCCCGATCACGTTTCCGGACTCCAGGCGGGACACCAATTCGTTTCCCACCACCCTTTGCGGCATGCCGTCCAGACCGGAGGTGATGAAGACATCGCTCACGTCGGCTTCCTTGTATCGATCCTGGGTGATGGAGGGCACCGGACTCTCGGCGGTCATGAGAAAGCGGGTTCCCATGGCGACACCGGCGGCCCCGTAGGCCAGTGCCGAGACGAGACCCCTACCGTCGAAATAGCCGCCCGCGGCAACGACGGGAACCTTCACGGCATCGGAGGCGCGCGGGGCCAGAAGGGAAGTGGGGACGACGCCGGTGTGCCCGCCGCCTTCACTGCCTTGCACCACGATGATGTCGGCTCCGAGTTTTTCGGCCTTTACGGCATGTTTGACCGCGCCACAGGTGGGAACGCAGATCACGCCGGCGTCTTTCAGGCGCTGGATCAATTCGGCATTGGGAGCGCGGTTGTACCCGGCGGCCCGGACGCCCTGGCGGATGATGGCTTCGATGATGATGTCGGCGCCCGGCGCATCCATCAGGAAGTTCACACCGAAGGGTTTGTCGGTGAGTTTCTTGATGGCTTCGATTTCCGCTTCGACTTCGCGAGGCGGAATCGTGGCGGCGGCCAGGAAGC
The DNA here is from genome assembly GCA_002691025.1 of Spirochaeta sp. Classification (GTDB taxonomy): domain Bacteria; phylum Myxococcota_A; class UBA9160; order UBA9160; family UBA4427; genus MED660. The sequence continues at coordinate 28,100 of NZGT01000066.1, forward strand.
CAATGGCGCCGGCGTTGCTTACGGCGGCGACGAGTTCGGGCTTCGCCACCCAGCCCATTCCGGTCTGGATGATCGGGTAGCGGATGCCGAGGAGATCACAGATCTCAGTGTGCAGAGCGGGGGGCAATGCGGAAACTCCGGAGGTGGGACGTGGCCCGGAAGGCCGTCGTCAGGAAGGGATTTCTTTGTTGATGAGTCCCTTGGGATCCAGGAAATCACGGATCAGTCCGAGTTCCTCGTCCGTGGGCATTCGGGTTTCGGGCACGACATCGTCGTGGGCGAGCTCGAACCCGGTATTTTCAATCACGTCTTCCACGCTCACGCCGGGATGAACCGAGATCAGGCGCATACTGTGATCGGGCGTTTCGAAATCAAACACGCCTCGATTCGAAACCACACGGTGGATGTCATGATGACGTGCGGTGGCGGGGCCGAGTTCGGCCGCGCGGTCGTAGCCGACGCCCGAGACCACATCGACCTTCTCCACGAAGACCTTGGCGGTATGGTTCGGCACGAAATAGCTGTTTCGATGATAGATGGTGTTGCCCGGCGCCCCGCGCATTCCGAGCAGCTGCGCTTTGGGCTTCTCGTGGGGGCCGATACAGGCAAAGTTCTGGTTTCCAAAGCGATCGATCTGGCTGGCCATCATCATGGCGTGACGATTCGTGGTCCAGACGACATTGTCGAAGAAGAGTCGGAATGGCATCCAGGCACCTTTGACCACGTCCGGAGCATGTTCGCCGCCGAGGGCCGGCACCGTTTCGGCCGCGGTGGCCGTCCCGTCCGTCATGAAGAGGTCGGGCGCAAAGGTGAGCTTGGCCAGGCGGCCTCCCACCGTCGCCGTGGTTCCAAAGGCGCTCATCAGGGTTTCGCCGTCATCGCGAAAGCATTCCGCGATGGCGACAGCACAGATCTCAGCCCGGGTGGCATCACTCATCGCGATTTCACGGCCTCCTGGTATTCGGCTTCACTGACGTCGAGGTAACGGGCTTTGAAAGCCTCCCAGGCGTCCGGGTCCTTGGCGGTGGCGGCATACTCTTTCTGGAAGGCTTCGTCCCGAGGGTAGTCGGGTAGGCATTCCGTAAAGTGGGCGCCGCCCGGTGCTTCAATGACACCGTCCACCATCAAGCGGTTGATGGAGACCGTGTGCACCGAGCCTTCCTTCTGGAAGTCCTGGGTCTCGACGATCTTCTCGCAGCTCATGAAGCGCCGTTTGGCGGCATGGCAGAAGAGGTCGTCAAAATAGGGATCCGGTCCGAGGAACTGGCCGTTCCCCGAAGCGTCGGCCCGATTCATGTGGATCAGCGCGACGTCGAGTTCAAGGGCGGGCATGGCGATCAGTTCTTCGCCGTCGTCGTACGGCGAGCGCACGGTCTTGAAGTCCGGGTTGACGCTCACCACATCGGAGCCCAGTCCGGCCCGAACGGGGAGAAAGGGCAGGCGATGGGCTGCGGCTCTCAGTCCCCACTGGAGCATGCCTTCATCGAGTTCGCCGGCCTGGAAAGCACCGGCTTGGCGAGCCTGACGGAAATGGGGTTCAAGCGGGATCGAGTCGAGGGAGACAAAGCCATAGATGAGTTTCTTGACCTTGCCGTATTTGCACAAGAGTCCGACATCCGGACCGCCGTAGGTCACCACGGTCAGGTCCTTGAGATCCGAGCGAAGGATGGCTCGCACGAGGCTCATGGGTTTGCGGCGTGAACCCCATCCCCCGATCCCGATCGTCATGCCGCTTTTGAGTTCGGCGATGACTTCGCTCTCCGTGGTGCGCTTATCCACTCGCTCTCCTTGGCTTCCGGACGAGGCCCGGGCCCATCGGCCCCCAGCCCAAGAGTAGGGGGCCCGGCATCGGCTCGGGCCTTGATCTCAGAAAAGAGTCGGGCCGCGACACCCGGGATCCCCGCTTCGAAAAGTCGGAGTCCCCATGGGGAGCGTCTGCGTTCTGGTACTACAGTAACGATACGTCTCGTTTCTGTAAACGGCCCGCACCGCGGTGGTTGGAGTTCCGCCCGATGAGCGTAATTCGGCCCAAAGCGGCGATTCAGGTCTCAGGCCGTGGGTTTTCGGGCCGGCGGGCGAGGGCAATCCGGCTTTTGGCCCTGGGCGAGAGCCCTGTCGCGGAGGCCTTGGGCCACGGGCAGGGCTTCGGTGAGATCCCGGGTCCGGGTGCGGTGGGACGGGTGGCTGGACATCCATTCGGGCGGCTGGCCGTTTCCTTGTTGGGCCATGTTCTGCCACAAGAGCACGCTTTCGTCAGGGTCGAAGCCCGAGCGCGCCATGATCTCGAGACCCATCAGGTCGGCTTCGCTTTCATGGGTTCGACTGAAGGGGAGGAGGATGCCGTACTGGGTTCCCAGTCCCAGAGCGGCGAGGGTGGCTTGCCCGGCCGCTGTGTCCGAATCAGTACTGGCGGCCACCACCGTCAGGCCGATCTGGGCCGCCATCTGCTGAGACATCCGCTCATTGCCGTGTTGCGCCTGGACGTGCCCGACTTCGTGACCCAGCACTGCGGCCAACTGGTCGGGGGTCTGGGCGACTTCAAGAAGTCCCGTATGCACACCGATCTTGCGGCCTGGGAGCGCGAAGGCGTTGGCGCTGTCGTCTTCGAAGACCACGACCTCCCAGCCATCCTGCCATGAGGGCGCCAGGCCGTCCGTCAGGGCTTTCGTCACGCAAGCCACATAGGCGTTGATTTCGGCGTCGTCTGAGACCTCCTGGTCTTTCTTCAACTGGTCAAAAGACTGATGGCCGAGTCGATCCATATCGCGCTCGGAAAAGAGGGTGAGCTGGCGGCGACCGGTGGGAGAGGTCGCGCAGGCCAGTCCCAGGAGAGCCAGGACAAGTCCTCCGAGGAAGAGTCGTGGGCTGCGGAGAGAAAGAAGTCGGGCCATGGACTTCATTCTAGCTTCCGCTCAGCACTTCGTGTGGTGGGAGGGCCCACGGACACTCTAGGTGCGCGGGTGGGCCAGCACGATCTCGACCAGACCTTCTCCGTACATCTCGGCCTTGTTGGGTCCGATGCCGTTGGCCAGTTGAAGGCTCACCCGGTCGGTGGGTCTCAAGCGGGCAATGTCCCGCAAGGCCCGGTCGCTGGCCACTCGATAGGGCGGGATGCCCTGCTGGCGAGCGATCTCAAGTCGATGATTGCGCAGGGCTTCAAAGAGGAGGCGGTCTTCCGGATCCAGTTGATCGGGGGTGGGTCCGGTCCGGGCTGAGGAAGAGCTGCGTCGGGGCCGGCCCACCTTCTGCAGGGGCGGCAAGAGCATTCGAACCGGCCTCTCTCCCCGCATGACGGGGATGCCTTCCTCGGTCAGGCCCACCACGGGTTTTTCGCCGCCATAGAAATCGACCCAGCCGGCCGTGATGCAGCGGCGAAGCAGTCGGGTGATCCACTCCTCTTCGAACTGATCGAGAATGCCGAAAGTCGAGGTGAGGTGGAGGTCGCGTCGTTCCAAGCGGACATCCGACTCTCCGCGCAGCAAAGCCACGGCGGCACTCAGTCCATAGCGGCCGTGGATTCGGGCGACGCCGGAGAGGGCCTTGCGGACCACCAGGCTCACCTGTTCCGGGTCGTAGTCTTCGGAGGCATCGCTTTCGCTCGACAGTCGCAAGCAGACATCACAGCGCCCACATCCCGACAGGGTCTCCTCTTCATCGCCGAAGTAGCGAAGCACGGCATCGTGTCGGCAACTCCCGCCCTCGGCCAAACGCATGAGCTCGAGGAAGAGTGACCAACGGTGCTTGGCTGCTTCGCTTTCCGCGGCGTCGCCGGTGTCATCGCTCTGGGTCAGGAAGCGTCTTCGGGCCATATCGCCGGGTGATACCAGCATCAGCCCGATGGCGTCTTTTCCGTCTCGTCCCGCGCGCCCGACTTCCTGATAGTAGGCTTCGATGGAGCCGGGCGGAGCCAGGTGGACTACCCCGCGCACGTCGGCGCGATCGATTCCCATCCCGAAAGCGTTGGTGGCCACCACCACTTCGAGTTCGCCGGAGCTGAAGGCGGCGTGGGTTTCTTCCCGGTACTCGGCTTCAAGGCCCGCGTGGTAGGCCAGGGTATGCCAGCCGCGGGCGGACAGTCGGTCGCATTCGGCTTCGGTGGTGCGTCGTGTCGGGGCGTAGACGATGGCGGCCCCGTTGCCTGCGCCCGGGCTTCCCAGGGCTTCGGTCAGGGCGTCGTCCACCCAGGCATCTCTTTCCTTCTTGTTTCGGACTTCATGCACCCGCAACGCGAGGTTGGGCCGGGCGAACCCCTTGACGAGTTGGGGGGTGTCGGAGGGGAGGCCCAGGCGCTCGATGATCTCATCCCGCACGACGGGAGTGGCTGTGGCCGTGCATGCCATGACGCGAGCCTCTTTGAGTTGTCCCAGCATCCGTCCGATCTGCATGTACTCGGGCCGGAAGTCGTGGCCCCACTCGCTGATGCAGTGGGCTTCGTCGATGGCGACCAGAGGGCACTGGAGCCGAGAGAGGAGGCTTGCGAAGTCGGGAGTGGACAATCGTTCGGGAGCCACATAGGCGAGTTGGTATCGGGAGTCCGCCAGGTCTCGCAATCGCTGGCTGATTTCGGCATCCGGGAGGGTGGAGGCCAGGAAAGTGGCGGCAATGCCCTGATCTTCCAGAGCTGAGACCTGATCCCGCATGAGCGAGATCAAGGGAGAAATGACCAGTGTGGTGCCTCCGAGGAGAAGGGCGGGCAGCTGGTAGCAAAGGCTCTTGCCGCCCCCGGTCGGCGCCACCATGAGAAGCTTCTTCTCCTGGAGGAGCGTTTCGATGGCCTCTCGCTGACCCATACGGAAGGACGTGTGACCCAACCTCAGGAGTGCAGCCTCAAGTTCTTGCTCAGATACGTCGGTGGCAGGGGCGTGGACTTCCATGCGGCTCCGAATCGGGATGAAGAGAGACCCGTAGCAGACCCGAGCCGAGGGTGGGATACTGCACCCCCTTGTTATCGAAAGTGTGAACCGCGCTTGGCCTGGCCCGGAGGGATGGAAATGGTAGAAGTGAAGATCGACTATGAGGGTGGGTTGCATACCCGGGCGGTACACGGGCCTTCTTCCGCCGTGTTGCAGACGGATGCACCGGTGGACAACCAGGGTCGGGGCGAAGCGTTTTCTCCGACAGACCTGCTGGCTGCGGCCCTGGGGAGCTGCATGCTGACGGTGATGGGGATTGTGGCCCAGCGTCACGAATGGGCGCTGGAGGGGGCACGGGCGCGAGTCGAAAAACACATGGTGGAGGATCCCACTCGACGAGTGGGACGCCTGGTGGTGGAACTCGACTTCCCGGCCTCGATCCCCGAGTCAGCGCGGGACACGCTGCTNAATGCGGCGAACACCTGTCCCGTGAAGCAGAGTCTCCATGCTGAGATCGAGATCGACCTGAGGCCTCACTGGCAGGNCTGAAGCCTCGCCCCCTCGCGTGGCTTCATCCGGCTTCAGTCTGGGGGAAGACCACGGTGGTCTCGAAGATTTCGACGCTCTCGAAAACGCCTTCACGCAAGTAGGGATCGGCATGGGCAATCGCCCGGGCGGCCTCCAGGTCTTCGGCGTGAAACACGATGACGCTCCCGCATGGATTTCCTGATTCGTCGCGAAGCGGACCTCCGAATACGATCCGGTTCTCTTCGTTGTGCGGGCTGAGGTGCGCAAGGTGCTGGTCCCGGATCTGCATGCGAAGATCGGTTCCCGGCTCTTTGTCTCGTCCGATGTAGATGAAGGTCTTCATTTCCTGACTCCGTTCTTCTTTTTGGCTTGGAAGGACGGTGGGGGTATAGCCCAAAAAGGAGAAAGCCCCGCGATCCGGAGATCGCGAGGCTTTCCTGTGGTTCTTTTTCGTTTGTGGATCAGTTCGGTGCGCCGTACGCGGTTTCCGAGTGCTGACTCAGATCGAGTCCTTCGTGCTCGTCTTCCTCGGAGACCCGGAGGTCGCCCATGATGGCCTTCATGACGATGAGGATCACCAGGGTGAGTCCGCCGGCATAGACGGCGGTGAAGAGAACGCTCTGGAGTTGGATCCACAACTGTCCGCCCTGGGTGATGCCTTCGTTCCCGGCCCAGGGAGCCAGGAAGAGGGCGGTGGCCAAGGCTCCCCATGCGCCCCCGATGCCATGAACACCGAAGACGTCCAGGGAATCGTCGTAGCCCATCTTCGGCTTGACGACGGTGACGAAGAAGTAACAGAAGATCGAGGCGCCCAGTCCGATCCAGATGGCTCCACCGGGGCCCACGAAGGCACAGGCCGGCGTGATGGCCACCAGGCCGGCGACGGCGCCGGTGGCTGCGCCCAGNTGGGTGGGCTTGCCGCGATGGATCCACTCGATGGCGGCCCAGAAGAAAACGGCCGAAGCGGCGGCCGTTTGCGTGGTGAGAAAAGCCAGGCCGGCTGTTCCNTCGGCGGCGAGTTCGCTNCCGGCATTGAAACCGAACCACCCCACCCAGAGCAGGGAAGCGCCGATCATGGTGAAGGGCAGACTGTTGGGGTGCATCTGCTCTCGGCCGTAGCCCAGGCGNTTGCCCAGGACGAGGCAGGCCACCAGGGCCGAGAAGCCNCTGGACATATGGACCACCAGGCCGCCCGCGAAGTCGAGCGCTCCGGATTCACCGATCCATCCACCGCCCCAGACCATGTGGGCCAGCGGGACATAGACCAGGAAGAGCCAGACCGTGATGAAGATGAGGTAGGCACTGAATCGCATTCGCTCTGCGAAAGCACCGAGCATCAGGGCCGGGGTGATGATGGCGAACATGCCCTGGAAGATCACGNAGACGTAGGTCGGGATNGTGNCCNNAACCGAGTCCGGCGTGATGCCATCCAGCATGACCATGCTGAGGTCTCCAATGAAGGCATTGCCTTCTCCGAAGGACAGGCTGTAGCCCGCGATGATCCAGAGTAGACCCATCAGACCTGCGGACATCATGCACTGCATCAGGACCGACAGGATGTTCTTGGTGCGAACCAGTCCGCCGTAGAAGAGAGCGAGTCCAGGAAGCGTCATCATCAGGACGAGTGCGGAGGATGTGAGCATCCACGCGGTGTCGCCGTCATTGACGCCGTTCTGCGCAAAGGCGACGCCCGGCAGTGTGAAAAGAACAAGTGCGGTGAGACCAAGAATGCGTTTGGCGCTGAACTTGTTGGGGAGTTCGGCGTGCATCAGTTTCCTCCTACGGTTTGACATGGGTGGCATCCGGGANTGCGCAGTAACTCCTTCTNCATGAGTCTTCAGTGCAGACCCCGGTCGCTGCACTTCGGTACGCTCGTGACCGGGAGATCCTACGGCGACTTGGTCGTTTGGTCATCCCCCAAAACAACCGGCGATGTGTGCTTAATTATGCACACATGCCTTTGATTTTGACTGCGATGGTTGTGGGAACGCCTGAACGAGCGTGAAAGCGCAGGATTCCCTGGTTTCGCCACTAGAAGACCGAGTAGCCGCCATCGACGCGCAGGGTGTCACCCGTGTGATAGTTCGAAGCCGGTGANGCCAGGTAGATGCAGACTCCGGCGAGGTCGGCCGGCGTCCCCCAGCGCCGCGCAGGAATGCGGCGCACGATGGATTTTGAAAAGGACTCATCCTGCCACGCCCCTTCGGTGGCGTCGGTTTCGATCCATCCCGGCTCGATGGCATTGACCTGGACGTCGTAGCGACTCATTCGCGTGGCGAATGAGCGAGCGAGTGCTTCNAGTCCGCCTTTGCTTGCGGCGTANTGCGGCTGAAGGGGGGTGCCGAAAATGGCCGAGATGGAGGAGATTCCCACGAGCTTGCCTCCACCTTCACGCTGGGACATGTGGCGGCCCCATTCACGAAAACACAAGAAGACGCCGTCGAGGTTGGTGGCCAGGATCTCCCGGAATTCGTCCAACTCAAGTTCCAGGGCATTGGCGGCTCGNCCAAAGCCGGCATTGGCAAAGCCCGCATCGATTCGACCGAAATGGTCGAGCGTCTCCTGGGTCGCTCGAACCACGTCTTCTTCNACATCCACTCGGCAGACGAAAGAATGACNTTCNCCGCCCTCGGCGTTGAGTTGCTGGGCGGCTTGTCGCCCGGCTTCTTCNTNTCGAGCCCAGATCGCGACCTGGGCNCCGGCTTGAGNCAGGCCTCGGGCGATCCCCAGGCCGAGGCCCCGGTTGGCGCCGGTCACNACGGCGACCCGGCCTGAAAGNTCAAACGGATTCTGNGNCGGCGNGNNCATGNATGCTCTCCTTTNCGGTNGGNGGCAGTCTAGGNNAATTCCNANNNGCTGACCCNGGGCNATANCGAANNCCCGGCGANCCTTCCTCGATGGAGCCGGGGGATCCTTCAGCCCGCCCGGTTTCCGGAGTCTTCGTTCTCGACCAGGTGAATCGTACGTTGGCCGGCTCGCTCGCCGAGTCGTACGTCGAGGGCGTCCAGTCGAGCGTCATCCGCCGTATGGTCGTCGGGTTGGTTCTGGGAGTTGATCTCGGCGGCGACCCTGGCGTCGTAGAAGGCCAGTTCTCGCTTTACAGTCTCTTTGTCCCATTCGAGAGTGCGGGCCATCAGACCGGCGACCTCGGGAGCCGCGTCGACACCCCGGTCGAAGGTTTCAATCGAGATGCGCGTGCGTCGGGTCAAGACATCTTCCAGGTGAAGAGCCCCNTCGTGGCTNGCGGCATAGACGATTTCGACCCGTAGGTAGGTTGGGGCCGCTTCGAGGGGTTCGCCCAGTGAAGGNTCTTCCTTGATCAGGGCCAGGAGGTCTTCAATGCAGGATCCGTAACGCCGTAGAAGGTGTTCGATCTGGGTGATGTGCAGTCTGCTTTCTTCGGCGAGGGCTTCGCGCCGATTCCACCAACCCTTGAATCCGGGTGCACCCACCAGCGGGGTGGTCTCCGTGCAACTGGGTGGGGCCGGCCTCTCAAGGCTGCTCACCGCGAGGTCAATGGTGTCTCGGGCCATGACGCGATAGGTGGTGTATTTGCCTCCGGCCACCGTGATCAGGCCCGAAACGGATCGCGAGACCGCGTGGGTGCGGGACAGTGCGCTGCTCTCGTCGGTTTCACCGTGCAGCAAGGGCCGGAGTCCGGCGTAGACACCTTCAATGTCTTCGTGTCTGAGGGGGCGATCCAGGATCTGGTTGGCCTGCCCCAGCAGGTATTCCACATCTTGTCGACTCGCGGCGGGATGGGCGAGATCGAGATTCCAATCCGTGTCCGTGGTGCCGATGATCCAGTGATCTTTCCAGGGGATCACGAACAGGACGCTCTTTTCTGTCCGCAGGATGAGTCCACTGTCCCCGTGAATGCGATCTCGGGGCACCACGAGATGGATTCCTTTCGAGGCTCGGACCTGGATGCGTCCTCGACCCGCCATGCTCTGGATGCGGTCGGTCCACACGCCCGTTGCATTGATGACCTGGCTGGCGCGTATGTCCAGGGTCCGCCCGCTCTCGAGGCAGCGGACCTTGACGCCGGTAACCCGGTTGCCGGCTCGGATGAAATCTTCGCAACGGGCGCTGGAGGCCACCGCGCATCCGTGAAGAGCAGCGGTTCGCACCAGGCAGAGTGTGTGGCGTGCATCGTCCACCAGTCCGTCCCAGTACTGGATGGCGCCACGNAGTCGGTTCNTTTGCAGGCCGGGAAAGGCCTTGAGNGCAGCNCTTCGTCCCAGATGTCGATGCCGAGGCAGAACGCGACCCCGGGAAATCAGGTCATAGATCATGACTCCCGCGCCCACGTAGAACCGCTCCCATCCAAAATGTTTCAACGGAAAGAGGAACGAGACGGGCTCGACCAGATGCGGACAGAGGCGATTGAGCATCAGCTTCTGCTCCCGCTTGGCTTCCAGGACAAGGCCGAGGTCGAATTGCTCGAGGTAGCGCAGGCCTCCATGGATCAATTTGCTCGATCGGCTTGAGGTCCCGGCCGCCCAATCCCGCTGNTCGATCAGCGCCACNGAAAGCCCACGCGTNGCGGCATCCAGGGCCGCGCCCGCTCCGGTGACGCCGCCTCCGACGATCACGACNTCGAAGTGTTCCGCCTCCATGCGGTCCAGTGAGGCCTGGCGATTCTCAGGGTCGAGCCGGGTCGGATCTTTCATCAAGCGCATCTCCAAAGCAGGGCGTCGGCTGAGAATAGCGTCCATGGGATTCTTCGTCCGATCTCCCAGTCCAGCCCACGGAGCGATGTGTCGCGAGCTTCCAGTGGGTGTACCCTCCAGGCTTGCGCTTTGGGTCGGAATCCCGATCCGGTTGTTCTTTTCGGAGCGCTCAGGCCAGGGCTTGAGACGGATTCCACGATTTCGCCACCAGGAGCCAGTCACCATGAGCGAGCCCGACCCCGGTACGCGATGCCTTCGGGTGCTGAACCTCAAGCTCGGGCTCGAAGAAGAGGAGACGGTTTTGCGCGCGCGAGCAGCCGAGCGGGCGGGTCTTGAGGTCGAGGCGATTCGGGGGCTTCGACTCGGGCGCAAAGCCCTGGATGCGCGAAAGCGGGGGGGGCAGCCGCATTTCGTCGTTCATGTGGATCTGGTACTGGATTCCGACGCCGAGCAGAATGCGGGCGGCCGTTTTCGCAGTGCACTTCGCTCCGGCCACGCAGTCTGGCAGGCGCCCACTGCTTCCGTTGTGGTGCCGCCCCATCCGAGTCTTGCGGGTCGACGCGTGGCGGTGATCGGCGCGGGGCCGGCGGGGGTTTTTGCGGCCTGGGCTCTTTCGCAGTCCGGGGTGGAGGTCGATCTCCTGGACCGGGGTCCGGCGCTGCGCGAGCGAAGTCGCACCCTGGCTCGCTTTCTGCGCACGCGCGAACTGGACCCGGAAGCCAATCTTCTTTTTGGCGAAGGCGGCGCGGGGGCCTACTCGGATGGCAAGATCTACACCCGGGTCGATCACCCGCTTGAAGTGCCGATCCTGGAAGAATGGATCGCATGCGGAGCTCCGAAAGAGATTGCCTACGACGGCCGAGCCCATATCGGGACAGACCGGCTTCATCGGATCCTTCCCCACATGCGCGCTCGACTTGAAGAGAATGGAGTGCGCTTTCATTGGGAGACGCGCCTGGATGGATTGGAGTTGGCCGATTCGAGCCCTTCCCGGATTGAGGCCCTCACGACCTCTCGCGGGCGTCTGCCCTGTGCCGCGGTGATCCTCGCGGTGGGTCACAGCGCGCGCGATACCTTGACCGGACTGGCGCAGGCGGGTGTGCCGATGGCCGCCAAGCCCTTTCAGATTGGCGTCCGGATCGAACACCCCCAGAGCCTGATCAATCAGGGTCGTTATGGCGACCTGAAATGGGTGCCCCGGCTGGGGGCGTCGGATTACAAACTCACCGCACGAGCCGGCTCGGGTGCGGCGGCGGCGCATAGCTTCTGCATGTGCCCGGGTGGACAGATCGTGGCGAGTGTCAATCAGCCGGGACTTCTGTGCACGAACGGGATGAGCAACTCACGTCATTCCTCGCCGTATGCGAATGCGGCGCTGGTGACGACCCTCGGAGAAAGAGAGACCGGACCGGGTGCATTTGCGGGCTTTGATTACCGGGAACG
>NZGT01000067.1 GCA_002691025.1 Spirochaeta sp.
GTGATCCCCACGATATAGTTCGCGTTGGCCAGGAGCCGGAATTCGGGAAGATCTGAAAAATCCGGATAATAAGTCACATCCGCCGTGAACTCGTGTCCCGGAAGAGGCTTCCAGCTGAAGACCAGACCGACGACACCCTCAGGCCTCCACTGATTTTCAGAACCCCAGGAGCGCGAGAAACCAGAACCCAGTTGGCCCTCGATCGTAAATTTGTCCCGCTTGAGAATCTGATACCCCAGACCCGTATTGCCCGCGATCCGATTCTTCCAGGCCTGGAAATCATCGTACTGATAACGCCCCTGCACGAAAATGTAGAAGCCTGAGTCGCTAAGCAGGAAATCATGCTGGTAATTGGCAAAGAACTCGTTCGAAACAGTCTGGCTTTCCTGGGTGGAGAAGAAGAAAGCGCTTGAAAAATTACCTCGAAAGGTGTCGGTGGAGCGAGAGAGGCCCATCGTGGCATTCACGCTGAAACCACGACTGTTTCCGTCCGAGCCCGATGCGCCCGCCGATACATTGCGACTCCAGCCCAGGAGGAAGTCGGTACCGAAAAGACCCGGGTTCGGGGGAGTCGGGGGCTTGAGCTCGTCTTTCGGAATGACCACCTTTCCCAGCTGAGGATGTTCCACCACCAGGTTCTTATCGGTCTCTTCGACGACCTTCACATCGAGTTTGTCCCCATTCTTCAACTCAACCGTTTCTCCCGTTGCCGAAGCGGCGAACAGGAACGAGAACAAGAAACTCGCAAACAATTTCTTCATCTTACAAATCTCCACATGATCGATTCACAGCCAATGGGCCACAACCGTCAAAAAAACGACGCAAAAGCTTTCCCGCTCCAGAACCGCTTAGCTAGCAGTCTCCGAAGAAACGACGTGAACGTCCTGCTGGGGATACGGGAAGCTACAACCACCAGCCTCGATCCCCTCTTTCAAGGCCCGCATGAGAGAAGCGCGTGCAGCCCCGAAGTCCTTGCCATTCGTCCAGGGACGAACAATCAGATTGACGCTGGAGTCCGCCAGCTCCGAAACCGCAATGGTCGGCGCCGGATCGGCTAGCAGCAGTTCTTCCTTGGCCAGAATGGCCTCGATCACACTCATGGCCTGACCGATGTCATCGTCGTACGAAATTCCGATCACCAGATCAATTCGCCGCCTTTCATTGGCACTGAAGTTCGTGATGGTCGTCCCATACACCTTCGAGTTTGGAATCACGATCTGGATATTGTCCGGTGTGTTCAACGTTGTTGAAAACAACGTGATCTCGACCACACTCCCTGTGGAACCTGCGACGGAAACAAAGTTGCCTATCTTGAACGGGCGGGTCACCAGCAGGAGAACCCCCGCCGCAAAGCTCGACAGCGTGCCTTGCAAAGCGAGACCCACCGCCAGACCGGCTGCGCCGATGACGGCAACCAACGAAGTGGTCTCGATCCCGAAGAGCTGAAGCACTGCGATGATCACCACAGCGAGCACAAAGTAGTGAACCAACTGCCCGAAGAACGGAACCAACTGGGCATCAACCTTTCCACGCTCCAAGGCCCGGCGCGTCACCTTACCCGCGCGGCCAGCTACGAAAGAGCCCACCACGAGAAGCGCAATGGCGCCTAAAACCTGCATTCCCCACGCAGAAATCATTTCGATCGCCTGTTGGGCGGCTTCCTGGCCGGTCTCGGTCAATATGGATGTATCCATCACGGAATCCTTTTTGGATGTTGTTGAATTTGAGGGACAGCGAGTCTAGCGCCCGAAAAGCGCCATGCGACACATTTAAGAGTTTTGAATCAACCAAGGCCACAATCCAATTTTCGGATCGTAGAAATTCATCCATAATTCATGATCACGCATGAATTCGAAACAGTCCCCACGGAGTACGCCCCGCCTTCGCGAACTCCTCGATGCCTCGGAACCCAGGCCTGCAGCGGCTCTTTTCCTGTACACTCCGGGCACCGTCTGAAGTGAAGCGGAATATTCCGGGACACAAAAGCCAGGGTACCGAGCGACATGACCACATCTTCCAAGCCCCCCCACAAACTCGACAACACCCCGCCGCAAACGCCTGCTCTCGGCTTCTATGGAGCGGACCCGGCTGACCCCGAATACCAACAAGACCCGTATCCCGGGTATTTCGAACTACGGGAGACACAGCCGGTCAACCTCACACCTCTGGGAAACTGGCGTCTTTCCCGGTACGACGACTGCGTACGACTTCTCCGCCACGTACCGGCCGGCATGCGACTGGCCGACGGGGGTATCCCAGGGCAGCAAGCGAATGAAGATTCTGCTCCCCCGAGCTTCATGCTTCTGCAGGATGGAGCCCCACACACGCGTTTGCGAAAACTGGTGAGCCGAGGTTTTACGCCCCGGGCCGCGCAAGAGTGGCGACCGCGCATCGAAGCCATCGCCCATGAGTTAGTCGACCAGATCCCGATAGGCGAAGAAACAGATCTGATCGCCCGCCTCGCGCTTCCTCTTCCGGCCACCCTGATCTGTGAACTCATGGGTGTACCGGCCGAGGACCGCGATTTGTTCACACGATGGACGGCCGATGCCACACACGGCCTCGTCACCGTATGGGGCGAAGCCTCGGAAGACATCCTGAAGCGCGTCGAAGAAGCCCGAAATGGATTGATCGGTTATTTCAGCCGACTCATCCAATCCAGACGCAACCAGCCTGGCGATGACCTCATCGATGTCCTGATCGCCGCAGAAGAAGACGGCGACCGACTGTCACCCGAAGAACTCATGGCCAATTGCATCGGCCTTCTGGTGGCTGGATTTGAAACGACCATTGGGCTGATCGGGAATGGTCTGACCACCTTGATTCAACATCCGGCCGAATTCGCGAAGCTCAAGAATCGACCCGAATTGATCGAGAGTGCCGTGGAAGAGTGCCTGCGCTACTGCGGTCCGATTACCGAAACCATTCGCATCATGCACGAAGAGGCCGAATTCGACGGTTTCGTGATCCCCAAGAATGCCAGCGTCGGCGTAATGACGGCGGCGGCCAATCGCGATCCCGATCACTACGAAAACCCGGAGGTCTTCGATATCGAACGCTGGGCAAAGAACCCCGCCCCACCCCCCCATCTTGCTTTCGGAGGGGGGGCTCATTTCTGTCTAGGGGCCCACCTTGCACGTCTGGAGACCCAGGCCGCAATTGGAACCTTCGTTCAAAGATTCGATGAAGTCGAACTCGTGAACAAAAAACCCGAGTGGGGCCGATCACTTTTCCGGGTCCCCGGGCGAGTGCCGGTTCGCCTCGGCTGAAGAGCGGGCCTTGGGGCAGGACTGCCAGATCCACCCTCAGCCCATGAACGACATAGTACCCTTCCAGACTCCGGAGACTCGACATGCGTATATGGCTTGACACCGACCTCGGTAGCGACGTCGACGACGCGCTCGCCCTCGCCTACGCGCTTCATCATCCAGAAATAGAACTGGTCGGCATTTCCACCGTCTTCGGAGATGTAGAACTCCGAACCCATTGCGTGGAAGCGTTGCTTGAGATCGAAGGCAACCGATCGATTCCCGTCTTCACCGGACTCGGAAAGCCCATGACGGATCGCCGGGCGGGCGTGATGTTCGGTCACGAGGGCAAGGGACTGCTGAGCAACCCCCAACCAAGAATGAAAATTGAATCCGAAGATCCGGAAGTCCAGAAACAGAGAATGGGTCAGCTCGGCGAAAGCCTCCTGCGAACTTCTCCGGACTATCTGGTTGCGATTGGTCCCCTTACGAATCTCGGAGCTCTCGTGGCCAGGGGAATCGAGCTGCCTCGACTCGCCATCATGGGGGGGAAGAGTCAGGACGCAGTCATCCCGGGAATGAATGACCGCATCGCGGAATGGAACCTCTTTTCCGATCCAGTCGCCGCACGCGCTGTCTTTGGTCGCGAAAGTGAAAACACTTCACTCGTAGCACCGGCCGAGGTCACTTTCCGTACCGCACTGGAGGAATCTGACCTGGATGCACTCTCGGCCGGAGGCCCGCTCTGCTCGATGCTCCGCACCTTGTGCGACGAGTGGCTTCACTTTCTCGGTGAGGGATTCGGAATGCCCGAACCCCGTGTCGCTCTCCACGACCCACTCACTCTCGCTTTGCTCATGGAGCCCGCTCTTTCGCCCCTTGAATCGCGCCGAGTAGAGGTCGATGACAAAGGGAACCTGATTCCCACCACAGGCAACGCCAACATCGAAATTGCCACCGATGTCGATCTGACTGCGCTCCGCTCACATCTTGTCGAAACATGGGTCCGAACAACCTGAGTTCGGCCGACTTCACGGCAAAACCACCGTGCTTCTACTTGAAGAGAACGGATCAGGTGACTGGACCCGACTTGAAATGAGTGGAATGAAAATCTATATCGACATCGATGATGTCCTGGCCGAAACCACTCGTGCCCTGGCCCGGGCCGCACGAGACTTTTTCGGGAAAAAGGTCCTGTTCGAAGACATGTCTTCATTCGACCTCCGGGTGTCTCTCCAACTCAACGCCGATGAATACGATTCATTCATGCTGGCCGTGCATGAACCGGCCTTCTTGAAGAATCTTGAGCCCATCGAGAACGCAATCCAGACTCTCCGGGAATGGGATGGATCTGGCGACCGAATTGAACTGGTCACCGGCAGACCGCCCAGCAGTCGGCAAGCCACTGTGGAGTGGCTGGAGAATCATGACATCCCGTATCAAAGTCTTGAATTCGTAGACAAGTACGGAAGGCAACATGACGAAACCATGCCCAAACTTTCCGACCTGGCGGGGAGACACTACGACCTGGCCATCGAAGACTCAGCAACCGTCGCGGTTTATTTGTCCGAAAATACCCGAAGCCGGGTCCTGCTCTTTGATCGCCCCTGGAACAGGGACATGGACCTCTCTGGAACTTCGATCTCTCGCGTGTTCGACTGGCTCGAGGTCTCGAAAGACCGAACCCTGGATGGAACGACCTGGAGCTGACCTCCCATCCCCTGCGTGGTAGGATAGAGGCATGGATCATCCGACTGTCTTTCGTCCCGAACAACACGCCGTCTACTCCGATGAAAAAATGGGCAAGAGCACCCTCTTTTCATCCGAGCGGATCATGGTAGGACTCAACGCCTTTGAAGCCGGCCAGGAACACAAGCTCCACGCCCATGAGGGAATGGACAAGGTCTATCAGGTGATCGAGGGAACCGGTGTCTTCCTCCTGGAGGATCAGGAGATGCCCATGGAGCCCGGTCATATGCTGGTGGCACCCGAGGGCGTACCCCACGGCATACGGAATGACGGCTCCAGCCGCTTGTTGGTTCTCGCAATTCTTGCGCCCGCTCCCTGAGAGTCTCCGAGGCACCGTTCGATCAGGAGGGGGCTTCCGGCAGAGCGTTCGGGTCCCACTCAGCCAGCGAAGTACGGGTTCTCACCTGCTGCATGGTCGGTGGTGTCCAGGATTTCAGTGATCTCCGGAATCTCACTTCGCAAGATCGACTCCACACCCTGCTTCAGCGTCGCCGCTGACATGGCGCAGCCCTGACAGCCTCCGCCCATGTGGACAAAGAGTTTCGTATCCTGGATGTCCAGCAACTCCAGGAAACCGCCGTGCGAATCGAGACCCGGATTGATTCTCTCCTGGATCACTTTTTCAACACGCTCTCGGAGCCCGGCCTTGTCTTCGGGATTCCCGGTTTTTTCGGGTTCCGGAGGCGCCTCTGCAGGCTCAGGAAATCGCCCGATGGAAGCTTTTGTAAGCGCCTGTTCAACACGGTCCAGGATGGCGGGCCAGGCCGTATCCTCGCGCCGAGCCACCACCAGCACGTCCCCTTTCCCGATCACAGAATGCACACCGGGAATTTCGAGAAGGGCCCTCACCGCGGGCCAATTGGTCGCCGTCTCGGGGATCTCGAAAAGAGAGGTTCCCTCGGGCGACACAGGCTGACTGAACTGGATCCGACAGGTCACCGCCTCATCGGCCGGTCGATCAATTTCGACTTCCAGGTGATCTTCATCGGGCAAATCGGTGTCCATGGCCGCCAAGGGCGGAGATTCTTCACTTTTCATCATGCCTTTTATCCTGCTCACAACGCTCAAAATTGACCTCTTCTATTGAATATAGCCGGACACCGACCCGGGGTGGAGGATACCACGCAGCTTCCTGCTCTGGTCGAGCTATCGAGCCCCCGAGCCGCCGGAAAGCAACAAAACCCGGTGTTCCATCTCCCCAAGAGGCATCAAATCGCCCTTTCGGGAAGCCACCTCCATTCCTGCCCTGTAGACCGAAAGGGCCTCTTCGAAGCGTTCGACCTTCTCAAGGACCTTGCCGTGGGCCAGGTAGATGGCCGAGTTTTCAGAATCCGACTCTTCGGCTCGGGCATAGGCCACAATCGCCTCATCCCAATCACCCAGGGTCGAGAGCGCATTCCCCAACCCGAAAAGGGCAATCCCGTCCTCGGCATCGATCTCCAGAACCATCCCGAACATTTCCTTCTTTCGAAGAGCATCCGATCGACGCTCTTCCTCGAGGACGCCGTCCATGGAAGCTTCATCAAAGCGATGACCGGAAGCCCGAGCCATCTCTTTTTGCAGAGCCTTGGCCGATTCGGCTTCCGCCGTTTCCTTGTCACCGACTTTCATGAAATAGAGAGAAAGATTCGTGTTGACCATGGGCTCGTCCGGCGCAATCTCTTCAAGTCTCTTGAAGACATCAATGGCTTCGTGAAATCGGTTCGAGCGGCCCAGAATCACACCCAACGCCTCGTAGCCATCTGAAAAAGAAGGATCGACTCTCAGCGCCTCTTCAAGTCCTCCCAGGGCTTCATTCTCGTGACCCTTCGCGAAGTCCTTGACGGCTCGATCATAGAGCCAGGCCACACGGTCCGATTCATCCAAAGCCCGATAGAAAGGCAATAGCTGAACATGACCATTGACCTCCTGCTCACCGACTTTGAGCTCCAACTCCGACCCGGGTACACGATGGGACTTGTCGATATAGGCAAAAGCCACGACGGAGTCGAGCATGGGAGAGTAGGTCCGCGACGCCCACTGGCCGATTTTCGACCCGTCTGCCAGGAAGATCGTCTCCCCTTCGGCGGGCAGCATGGAAAGAAGTTCCTCTGCACCCACCCCTTGCGCTGATAGAACGAGTCCTCGAAGACTGAACGGCAGGGCCCCGTAGGTTCGAACCCGGGCGATCACCTCCTGGCCCAGGTAACACCCCTTCGTATAGCTGACGGTAAACTGCTCAAGGCCTGTTTCCGGCAGGATCCTCTTGCGACCCGTCGTATCCGGCCCCATACGAAGCACACCGGCTTCAATCCGCATGATCTCGAGCAATTCCGAGAGGCGTGGCCCTTCCAATTCGAGAAAGTCCGCCTGCGTTGCGGCAGATCGTATGGCCTCCGCTATTCGCGGAGTCGTCTCTGCGCCCACGGCCAGACCGATCAGGAAGCCTTCATCGCCAGCCAGCCCACTGCGTATCACTAGAGCATCATCGATGGGGATCTCACTACTCAGGGCTGCCAGGGCATGCTCGGACAAGGTCGACCAATCCGAATCCTTTCGCGGAAAAATCCCATCGAGAAGAGTCGAGGACGATGCACCCTGTATGGCCCACCACGTCCAATCATCACTTTTGTCCTCAAGCCGGACGTCGTCGACAAAAATCGACTCCTCCAACAACTCAAGAAGCCCGACCACCCGCGCCCGGGGAAGCAGGATCCCGATTTCGCCGTGCTCGTTCCGATCGGGCAGGCGATGGATCTGGAAGAGTTCAACCAGCTGACCCTGGCGGGTCACCCGAGCGCTCTCGTTTCCCTGCCCCGGAGAAAGACCCTCTACCTCGTTGGTCACCTGGGAGTGCAGAAAGGCCAGGGCATCTGAACCCGACGCAAGGATCCATCCCGGATCGGCCAGGCCATGCCCGCCCGAATCCAACCGGGCAAAGAAGCCCTTCTCTCGGGCCTCACGAACCAATCCGCTATCCGGGGTCGTACGATTCATCGCCCTAGAGCGAAAAGCTTTCCCCACAGCCACAGGTATTGCTCGCCTGGGGATTGTGGAAGACAAAGCCACGACCATCGAGGCCACCTTGATAGTCGAGCGTCACACCCCGCAGATAGATGGTCGACTTCCGGTCGAGAAAGACGCGGAAGTCATCGAATTCCACCACGGTATCACCGTCTCGTTCCTCGGTGAACTCAAGGAGATAGCTGAGGCCTGAGCAGCCCCCGCCCTTGATACCCAACCGGAGTCCGCCCTGCTCTTGCTCGGTCATGAGGCGGCGAACCTCGTCACGAGCCGGATCGGTCAACTCAATCACCGTCTCCGCGGGCCCGGACTCGTCCTCGGGTTTCTTTCCCGCCAAGCCCCAGTCAAGCGGGACGGCGGCCATATCTGTTTTTCCTGTGTCTGAATGGGAAGCCATCGAATATTCCGGTTTTCTAAGTCTGGACCAGGCCATCAAAGGGTCCCGATCCATGGGTTCGTTTCAGCCGGGGCTTCGTTCCCCCTCCCGACTGTCCGAGAAAGAGGCGCCCTGTCAGCCATCTCAGTGTATCTTTCGCACCACTGTGGGACAAGTCAAGTCCACTGAGAGCGAAGTCAGGCGCAGATCAGGTGCTCCGGACACTTTAAAGGGGCCATGGTAGGGCTCAAAACCGATTCGAGGGGAGCCCGTTGGAACCCGGCCCGGAAAAAGTCGGACCTGGCATGATCCAGACCGAGCAGAGCTATACCGAGGAGGTACACCGCTACCTCCGCCGCAACTATATTGCGCACCTGTTGCATGGGCTT
Source organism: Spirochaeta sp. (assembly GCA_002691025.1). GTDB lineage: Bacteria > Myxococcota_A > UBA9160 > UBA9160 > UBA4427 > MED660. The sequence continues at coordinate 8,766 of NZGT01000067.1, forward strand.
CTCGGCCAAACCGGATTCCGTCTCGTCAATGCCCCAACCCTGATTCCCGCCTACGTGCTGATGCTCTCGGGATCCGAGTTCGTCGTCGGGCTCACTCGCTCCCTGCAATTCCTTGGCATGTTCCTCTCCCCCCTGCTGGGCGCAAGCCTGATTGAACACCGCAAGAAGGTTCTCGGCGTCGGACTCTGGGTGGGAGCCAGCATGCGATTCCAGATCCTGGGAATCGCACTCGCGGGTCTCCTCCTGAGTCCGAAATATGCCGTCATTGCGATCGGGCTCTTCCTCTTCCTGTTCGGTTTCCTGATCGGGATCCAGGGGGTGATCTTCAATTTCCTTCTGTCCAAGGTCATTCCCGTGGCGAAGAGGGGGCGCTTGCTCGGATTGCGCAATGCACTGGCGGGCGCCACCGCCGCCGCCGTGGCCTATTGGGGCGGTCAACACCTTCTGGACATCAATGCCCTGGGTAACGGATACGCGGCCACCTTTCTTGTGGCCTTCGGGCTGACCAGCGTCGGGTTGTCGATGCTCTTTTTTGTCCACGAACCCAGCCCGCCCCATGTGCGCCCACCCACACAACTCCGGGACCGGATCCGGGAATTACCGAGCCTTCTCAGAGCCGACCGGGCCTTCACCCACTACTTCTTGAGTCGTGCTCTGGCCACCATGGGTCGAATGGCGACTCCCTTCTATATCATCCACGCACAGGAGGTCATCGGTCTGACGGGTTCCTCCATCGGGCTACTTACAGCGACCTTCATCGCATCCAACTCCATCGGCAATCTGGCCTGGGGCGCCATGGCCGATCGAACGGGATTCCGGAAGGTCTTCATCGCGTCTATTGTGCTCTGGGCACTCTCTGTGGTGGGGATCATGGCATCTGAGTCGCTCGTCGACTTTGTCTGGGCCTTCATCGGTATCGGGACCGGTATGGGCGGCTTCCAGATGGCTGCACAGAACATGGTTCTTGAATTCGGAGACCGTGAGGACCTGCCCATGCGTATTGCCGTAGCCAACTCGGCTCAAGAAGGCGTCGGCGCTCTCGGGCCACTGATCGGAGGCGTGATCGCCGTGATGGCTGGACTGAATACGCTCTATATCGTGTCCATTGCGTTCCAGGTCCTGGCTATCCTGATGGTGCTGTTCTGGGTCGATGAGCCACGTAATCGCAAAGCATGAAGCAGGAGAACCCGAGCGTATCGAGCGCGATCACGGGTCACGAATGTCCCACATCTCAAGAGGATCCATCCCATGAGCAATCGCAAAGGTCTCGTCCACGGTCACTGTGATCCACGTTTTGGAAAAGTGGAGGAGATCTTCTCCGAAAGCTTCAGGAACGGCACCGAGATCGGCGCTGCCGTTTCTTTTACCCTCGATGGCGAATCCGTAGTCGACTTGTGGGGCGGGCATAAGGACAGAGCCCTCTCTGATCCATGGGATGCCGATACGCTGGTCAACGTCTACTCCACCACGAAGGGAATGACTGCGATCTGTGCCCATCAGTTGATCGAAAAGGGTCTGCTCGATGTCTCGGCACCGGTCGCTCATTACTGGCCAGAATTTGCCGCCGAAGGAAAGGAAAAACTGCCCGTCCACTACCTGCTCAGTCACCGCGCTGGACTTCCCGCCGTAAGGGATCCCCTGCCTGAAAGCGCTCTGTACGACTGGAACAAATTCACGGCGGCTCTCGCCGCTCAGGAACCCTGGTGGGAGCCGGGTACACGACACGGATATCACGCACTCACATTCGGTCATCTCGTGGGAGAACTGATTCGACGGATTTCGGGGCAGACCGTGGGCCAATACTTCCAAGAGCATGTCGCCAAACCGCTCGACGCGGATTTCCACATTGGAGTCGGACCCGAGTTCGATTCAAGAATCTCCGATCTGCACGGAGGTCTGGCCTCCCCGGATTCCGGAGGTCAGCGTGATGCCTTGCCCGAACCCATCCGCCAGTTCATGCGGGATATGTCAGACCCGACCACCATGACGGGCGCAGCCTTCAACAACCCTCCTGTTGCCGAGGGTGTCGTCAATAGTCGAGCCTGGCGTCAAGCGGAAATACCCGCCGCCAATGGACACGCCACAGCCCGATCGCTGGCTCGAATCTACGGTGCCTTGTCTCGTGGGGGTGAAGTCGATGGCATCCGGATCCTCCGACCCGAGACCCTCGATCGGGCCATCACACAACAAGCCGATGGACCCGACGCCGTCCTGGGCGGAATGCCCATGCGATTCGGTCTCGGTTTCATGCTGCGATCCATGGTCATGCCCCTCTCACCGAGTCCTCGCGCGTTTGGACATCCGGGCGCGGGAGGCTCGCTGGGCATGGCCGACCCCGATGCCGGTGTCGGATTCGGCTACACGATGAATAGAATGAAACCGGGGCTTGTGGGCGGAGCCAGTGCCTTCGCCATGCTCGGGGCCTTCTTCGATGCTCTTTGACCCGAAATGCCGGGATTTCAAGTTTCTCAGGGCAGAGGGTCTCGCCGATAAACAAGCCAGGCAAGCAGGCCATACCCAAGACAGATGACCGAAGAAATCAACAGGGTCACCGGTGTTCCAAGCAGACTCGCGGCATAACCCATGGCCAAACTGCCGAAGGGGATGGTTCCCGCCCAGCAAACCTGAAACAGACTCATGACTCGACCGCGCAGGTTTTCATCCACGATTTTCTGGACCAGCATCTGCAAACGCGTCATGACGGTAAAGTAGAAGAAACCAATAACGAACTGGGCCAGCAGAGCGGGCCAGATGACCTGGCTGATCGAAAAGGCGGCCAGGGCCAGTCCATAGGCCACCACTCCCAGAGAGGCCCGCCCCATCGTGACCCGAGCCCCGACCCGCCCGGATCGAAGCGCACCCACCATGGCGCCCAGTCCCGTCGCCGCTGCGATCCAGGGGAAATATCCACCATCCCCAAGAGACTCGGACGCAAAAGACGGCAGCAGAACCATGTGCGAAACGCCAAAGGAAGAAAGCATGGCTACCGTCAGTAGAGCCGGTAATGCCGGATAACGACTGCGCGCATGCGAAATCCCCTGCGCGATCCGCTTGAAGATTCCTGCGTCTCCTGGATCGGGCTCATACGCGGCGACCCGCATACGAGTCGTGAGTATCGCCGCCGTGAGCCCGGCAAAGAGGTAGAGGACGAAGGCGATCTGGAATTGCCCCGTAAGCACCAGCGGCGCCGCCAGAAGCGGCCCCACCACTCGAGTCAGATTGTTCGCCACGGACTGCATGGCGATCGCACTGGGTAGGTCCTCAGGCGGCACTGAGTTCGCCGCGATCGCCATGCTGGCGGGACCCGCAAAGGTGAAGGACACACCCATGGCGAAAGCCAGAATCAATAGACCCTCAGCGGTGATCCAGCCGCCTCCCGTCGCCACGGCCAGAACCGCACAGGCCGTGGCCACTACGAGATAGCTCATGATCATCACCTTCTTGCGATCAAAGCGATCTGCAACCACACCCGAGATGGGCGCCAGAATGAAGGCTGGCAGGAACAAAACGAAGAAGAGAAGCCCATTCATGAAGGTGTCATTGTCAGAGAGCTGAACCATCATTCCCTGCAAGGAGATATGAGAGATCCAGAACCCGGTCTGATTGATCAGGAACGAGATGAAAAGAAGACGGAAAGCACCGTGGCGCAGAGCTCGAAAAGAGCCCTTGCTCGGAGAAGGACCCCCGGTGGGGCTTCGGCCGACCGGCATCCCCATGGCCACCGAGTCCGCCGGATTCAGGGCGGCATCGCCCGGGTTGGCTCCAAGGCTCTCTTCTGCGTGGGTCTTGACCAAAAGGAACCTTCGGTGATCAGGGTTGTGTTCATTGAATGAAAGGTTGAGCCTAGCGCAGGAACCGAGACTCTGAGTCCCAAAGGAGAGCCTAAGCATCTATCCGGAGGGGAAATACAATCGACCACAGCCAGAGGTCAAAAGCCTCTAGCGGGCAGAGTCCGCTTTTCTCTGGTCCAGGATTTCCCGGATCGCTCGATGCTCGGCCTCATTGAATGAGAACCGCAGGAAGAAAACGATACCGATCAAATAACAGAAGGCAGGCAGGAGCCCGATCAGGGCCCGGATCGCAATCTGGACTTCCTGTGTCTGCTCTGTATTCGGTGCAAAGGCCGTCGCCTGAAGTACTCCGCCCACGATGAGTGCCGTCGCGGCACTTGCCGATTTCCTTGTGAAATTCCAGACGGCGAGATAGGCCCCCTCTTTGCGCTCACCGGTCGTATATTCATCCCAGTCGATGATGTCGGCCTGGATCGAAGGTGCCACAATCGCCGCACAGCCTCCCGCAGCACCCAGGAGAGGAGGTGCAATCCAGACTACGAGACTGTCGATGCTCGTCGCGAAGAAAAGCATGAGGAATCCAGAAAATGAAACCATGCTTGCACCCAGGAAAAGAGCCTTCTTCCCGAACTGCCTCGAAAGTCGAAGCCAGAGGGGTGTGAAGATGAGCTGGGCCACGAAGTAGGAAGCGATGATGGCCATCGCCAACTCTGGAGCTCCGAAAACGTATTCGGAAACGTAGGGGACCAACATGGCGATGCTCGCCACACCAAACGCTTCTACGAAGTAGACCATCAGCAAGATGCGCGCATGGGGATTGCGAAAAACATCGGCCACCGAGCGATAGACACTGTCCGAACCGCGGTCCTGATAATCGGATCTTTCCGGCAAGCGCAGAGCGGCATAGAGGCAAAGTCCTGCGACGATGGGCCCGCCGAGCAGCGACAAAAAGAAGGCAGACCCCCTTGGATCTTCGGAGTCCACGAGCACCCCGTATGCACCAAGACCAAAGAAGAGACCGATGGCCAGGATGACATGGCGGTAGGCGAAAAGCCGGGTGCGTTCGTGGTAGCTCGATGTCAACTCCACACCCAAGGCGCCATGGGGCACTATGAAGGCCGTCGAAGCCGTCTCGTAGATGAAAAGCGAAGCACCCATCCAGATCACGACGCCTATACCGGAAAGCGAGATCGGTGGGGACCACATCATGATGATTCCAATACACACCGGAATAGCCGCAAACAGCATCCACGACCGGCGCCGTCCCATGGGAAGTCTTGTCCGATCCGACCAGTACCCCGCCATTGGATCAGAGAAAGCGTCCCAGAGGCGTGAAACCGCCAAAAGCCCACCCATCATGGCGGGAGCGATCAACAACACATCCGTTGCGAATTTCATCAAATAGATGGAGAAAACGAGTCCCGTTGCGCCCAGTCCCAGAGACGGAAGTGAATAGATCACCATCACGCTTCGACTGAGGCGCTGCCCTTGATCCTTTGACACGTTGGCTCTCCTTGTCGAATCCAGTCAGTCGTGGATAACCCAGAGTACGAACCATTCCCATGATGCCGTGTGATCGTTTCGGCCTATCGGATGCTGCGCGACCCCGTGGGGTTTCGGTTCCTGCCCGATCAGGGGCAGGCGCGTTAGCATCATCCACTCAGGAGGAACACGTGGCCCAACTACTCTTCGACCTTGCCGAAAAGCTTCGTAACAGCCCCGCCCTCGTCGATGAACGAGGAACCACCGACTGGACCCAGTTCAATCGAAGGGTCAATCAATTGATGGCTGGCTTCGAGGCGGCGGGCCTGAAGGAAAACGACACCATCGCGATCCTCTCGGAAAACCGCAGGGAGTATTACGAATGCATGGCGGCGGCCACCCACTCCGGACTGCGGTACGTCCCCGTGAACTGGCACTGGGTTCCTGAAGAGGTCGCCTATGTACTTGAAAACTCGGATGCGCAGGCCTTGCTGGCCGGTGGACAGTTTTCCGATCTCGCTGCAGAAACCCTGGCCAGAGACGACTGCCCACAACTCCGGCTGACTGTATCCATGGCAGAGAACGTACCTGAAGGCATGCAGGATTATGAAGAATGGATCGCGTCCTATCCCGACGATGAACCGGAGAAGTCAAGCCTGGGTGGGCCCATGTTCTACACCTCAGGCACAACAGGAAGACCGAAAGGCGTTGTGTCGGGTTCTTTTTCCGGAGAGGACAAGCCTGTCGCTCTCATGAGTCTCGTGGGTCAGGCCATCACGGGGACACTCGGCCTGCCCGAGAACGGTCGTACGCTACTGATTGGCCCGGTCTATCACTCCGCACAGTGGGCCTTTTCCTACCTACCTCTTCTTGCGGGCACAGCCGTTGTGATGCGACACGGTTTCGATGCCGCCGACACACTGCGTTTGATCGACCAACACCAGATCACGAATTCCCACCTGGTCCCCACTCAGTTCGTCCGACTCTTGAGACTCGACGAAAAAACGCGGAGCGAATTCGACGGCTCCTCCCTGGTGGCGATCTGGCACGGTGCGGCCCCCTGCTCTTCCAAGGTAAAGAGGGACATGATTGATTGGTGGGGACCGATCGTCTGGGAGTACTACGGCTCAACAGAAAGCGCCATCATCAGCACGATTTCCGCCGAAGACTGGCTTGAGCACCCGGGCAGCCTCGGCAAACCGTTGGAAAGTGTCGAGGTGCGTGTGGTCAAAACTGATGGCTCATTGGCCCAGCCCGGAGAAGAAGGTCAACTGTATTTCCGGAGCCAGATGGGAACCGATTTTGAGTATCACAAGGACCCGAAGAAGACCGAAGAAGCTCATCTCGAGCCGGGTGTCTTCAGTGTTGGGGACATCGGGTACATGAATGCAGAGGGCTACCTCTTCATGAGCGACCGCAAGATCGACATGATCATATCTGGAGGCGTCAACATCTACCCGGCCGAGATCGAAGGCGTCCTTGTTTCACACGATGCCATCGCCGATGCTGCAGTCTTTGGTGTACCGAACGAAGAGTTCGGGGAAGAAGTGAAGGCCTCCGTGGAACTCTCGCCCGACGTCGAGGCCTCAGAACAACTCGCTGAGGAGATTCGAGAGTATTGCCGCGAACATCTCGCCGGATACAAAGTACCGCGAAGCGTCGATTTTGAAGAGTCCCTCCCTCGCCACCCAACCGGAAAGCTCTACAAGAGAATCCTCCGCGACCGCTATTGGGAAGGCCACGAACGTCGAATCTGATTGCTGGACCCAGCCTTCAGAGCCTCACCCGTCTTCACTCTTCGGTGAGTAGATTCTCGGTCAACTCAGGCGTGTAGCGGGGATTTGTACCGTCAATGATGCTCCTGGCTCGCGGGAGGATGCTCTCTTCCATCATCGGGTGCGTATAGATCCAGAAACGATTCTCGCGCAGGGCCGAGAACACCATGGGACCGACCTCTTCGGGGTCAAGGCCGTCCTTTACCCCTTCGGTCAACATATGGTCGAATTCGCGTTCCAATTCACTACCCAACGGAGCCTTTTCAGAGCGATCCTCGGGTCGTATCCGCTCCGAATCCACTATCCCCGTGGAAATCGCACCCGGACACAAGGCACTGATATGGACCGGGGCCTCGAGGGTCTGGAGCTCGTAGTAGACGGACTCCGTCAAGGCCACCACGGCATGCTTGGAAACGATATAGGGCGAAAGGAATGGACCCACCATGAGGCCGCCGATGGATGCCGTATTGACGACGTGAGCCTCCTCGCCCTGCTCGATCAGAACAGGCATGAAGGCACGGAGTCCGTTTACGACGCCGAAGAAGTTCACATCGAATACCCAGCGCCAATCGTCCTCTGAACGTTCCCACGCATACCCACCCAACATGACCCCGGCATTATTGAAGACCAGGTGGATCTGACCAAAGGCATCCTGGCTGGAGCGAACGAGCCTTTCCACAGAAGCAAATTCGCGCACATCGGTCACAAATCTCTCGACGTGAGCCCCTTTGTCGCTCAATTCCCGAGCAAGACTCTCCATCCCCTTCTCATCNATGTCGGCAAGAGCAATCTTCATTCCCTCCGCCGCACACTGACGAGCCAGGGCTCGGCCAATTCCACTCGCAGCCCCCGTAATCACGGCTGCTTTGTTCTTGAAATCCTGCANACNAACCTCCATTTCCGACAGCTCTCGATCAGCCAGGACTGCCGATGNCCTATCCCGTGAACCCATCTAGCTCTCATCCCCTCAAATGATAGACTCCCTTCAACTCAATCCCAATACAGGTGACTTCGTCTCCCATGACGCCGGGTCACCCAGGAGGCATTCTCCTTGCCGGAATCCAGCGAAAGAATCGAATACCGGACCTGCCCTCTTTGTGAAGCCACTTGCGGGCTGGAACTACACATCCGCGACGAAGAGGTCATCCGGATTCGAGGGGACCGGGACCACGTAATGAGTCGAGGTTTTGTATGCCCCAAAGGCGTCTCGCTGGATCAGCTTCATTCAGATCCGGATCGCCTGCGCCGTCCCATGATCAAGCGTGGGGATACCCACGTTGAAGTGGAATGGGACGAAGCCTACGCTGAAATCGAAAAGCGACTCCTTCCGATCGTCGAAGAGTCGGGACGAAACGCAGTCGGAATCTACCTGGGAAATCCCAATGCCCATCACCTCGCGGGCGCTCTCTACCTCCGCTTCTTGATCAAGGCGCTCGGAACCCGCAATATATTTTCAGCCAGCACTGTGGACCAGATGCCACGCCACGTCTCGTCGGGCCTGATGTACGGGTCGCCGAACACCATGGCGGTGCCTGATCTCGACCATACAGACCTGCTTCTTCTGCTCGGTACGAATCCATTTGAATCCAACGGAAGCCTCTGCACTGCGCCCGACTTTCCCGGCCGCATGCGAGCGATTCAAAAGCGGGGAGGAAAGGTGATCGTTGTCGATCCGCGGCGAACCCGGACAGCAAAAGCCGCCGACGAACACCTGCCCATCCGGCCCGGTTCAGATGCCCTGTTCCTGGTAGCCTTGATCCAGGTCATCTTCCAAAACGAATGGCATGACCCGGGCTCAATCGAAGACTTCCTCGACGGACTCGAAGAAGTGAAATTGGCGGTTGCTCCCTTCACACCCGAGAGGGTCGCGGACCCGTGTGGAATACCCGCNGAGAAAATTCGTGCGATCGCCTCTGAAATCGCCCATTCGGAGAGTGCGGCCATCCATGGCCGCATCGGCGTCCACACNGGAAGCTTTGGCACATTGACCTCCTGGGCGACGGACATCCTGAGCATCGTCACCGGGAATCTTGACCAAACCGGCGGCTCCATGTTTCCGCGAGCTGCACATACACGAGATGGAAATCGTGCGGGCGGACGCGGCTTTACCACCGGCCGATGGCGAAGTCGCGTACGGGATCTACCCGAGGTGATGGGTGAGTTTCCCGTCTCAACCCTGATCGACGAAATCATCACTCCCGGCGAAGGTCAGATCCGGGCCCTCGTCACCGTGGCTGGAAACCCTGTCCTGTCGACACCGGATGCCCAGACTCTGGATCGGGCTCTCGACGGCCTCGACTTCATGGTCAGCGTGGACATCTACTGTAACGAGACAACCCGCCACGCTGACGTCATCCTTCCACCTCCCTCACCACTCGAACGAAGTCACTACGACATCTCCTTTACGAACCTNTCTGTGCGAAACTTTGCCCACTACTCACCCGCCACGTTCATGACGGATTCGCCCTCGGAGGCTGATATCCTTGCCAAGCTCTCGTTGATTCTTGGACACCAGGGCATTCACTCGGACACAAAGGAGATGAGTCAAACGATTCTCCAGGGTGCTCTGGAAGGTCATCTCGCAAACGAGAAATCCCCTCTTTTTGGTCGGAACAGCGATGATCTATTGCCCCACTTCGAGTCCCATGACGGCCCGGATGCTCTACTCGACCTGATGATCCGAACGGGTCCCTACGGCGACCTCTTCGGCCAGAACCCGGATGGGCTGTCCATCGAAAAGCTGCGCGAAAATCCGCATGGCATCGACCTCGGCCAACTCTCCGCCAGGGTTCCCCAGATCCTCTCCACGCCTTCNGGCCGGATCGACACCGCACCTTCGGCCATCATGCAGGATTTTGATCGACTCGATGTCATGCTCGAGGATTCAAAGGCGACCCAGATCCTGCTGGTCGGCCGAAGAGATATCCGATCCAACAATTCCTGGATGCACAATCTCAAAGGTCTGTCGTCGGGCAGCGAGCGCTGCTTCCTCTACATCAATCCCATGGATGCTGAAAACCACAACCTNCAAGAAGGCGAAACTGCGCACATATCCTCCGAAGCCGGTGAACTCCAGGTTCCCATCCATGTCACCGAGGAAATCATGCCGGGTGTTGTCAGCCTGCCTCACGGCTGGGGGCACCGGGTGAACGGAACACGGCTCCGAATCGCGCGGGATCAGGCCGGAGTGAACAGCAACATACTCACCGATCGTCACTCCATGGACCCACTTTCCGGGAATGCGGTCCTGAATGGAATCCCCATCTCCATCGACTCCATCGAGCCCGGCTGACACGAAAAAAGGCGTCATTCGGGTATCCAACCTGAACATTCCGATTCCTTTCGTGTTCAATAGTCGCTTCCGTGCGCACCTTCGCCTGTCGACCNCCTATGCGTCGGACTAGAATGTCCATCAAGGGGGTCCAGAACCTTGAGTTCCAAACTCCAGATCGACCATGTCAAAGACCAGCGGACTTCCTCCCCCGTATACGCACCGAATCCAACATCTTTCTGGCAACGAATCGATCGACTGCTGAGCCCTCAAGCTCACGCATCCGATGCCGAGAGCATTCAACGCAATCGCGTCATCGTCCTTGCCGCGTTTGGCGCCATGCTTCTCCTGCTGGCTCGCGCTGCCATGGACTACACCGATGGAATCGAAGCCTCGTGGCTCTACTTCGAGATATTGAATGCGATCGTCTGGCCATCAATCATTCTCCTTGGACTGCGGATCCGTGAGTCAAAGACGACTCTGATCTACCTGGTCTGCGCTCTCTTCATACTGCAAGTCGGCATATTCTACTTCGGTGCAGAAGGTCAGAACGTCGGNATNCTNTTCNCCCTGGTTGTACTTCCNATGATCAGCATNCTCCTTCCAGGCTGGAGCCATACCGTCGGCCTCTCCATGGTCGCGGTGGCACTTGCCTCGGCGGCTCTCTGGTTCGTCGATCAACCCCTGCTTGANCAGTACCAGTGGGACGAAGCGGAGACCCGCAAAGCGCTGCTTCGCGACGTGACACTACTGATCGCGGCGGTCTCCATGTTCACCGCCTTGATCAAGTGGCTTCAGCGAAAAGCGCTCGCCCAGATGGAATCAGCTCGTCGTCGGGCTGAATCGAGTGAACGGAAAGCTCGGGGTCTACTACAGCATCAATCCATCACACTACGAGCGGCGCAAGAACTCCAATCAGCCGAAAACCATGAAATTGATGAGAGAACCACCGAAATACTGCAGCTGGTTGCCTCGCTGGTGAATGCTGATTACGTCTCACTCACTCTTTGGGATCCCCACTACGAGAAGATACACGCCCGCTTTCACTGGAGAGCGCCCCACGTAACCCAGGTCCGGACGGAGTGGCATTCTTTTTCGACTCTCTATAAATGGAGTGCTCGCCAACTCGATCAGGACTCCTATATCGCCGTGGAAAGTGTGGATGATCTCCCTTTTGAAGCCAAAGCCGAGCGGGACCTGATGAAGGAACGAGGCGTTCGGAGCTGGCTCAGTGCCCTTGTCNGAGTCGGCGACTGGGCCAATGGAATCCTGTCTGTCCAATGTCATGACTACCAACACAAGTGGCTCCCAGACGAGATTTCAAGCATGCAACTGATGTCGGGGATCCTGGCCGGTATCGTGGCTCGGCAGGAGGCTGGCCGAAGCATCCGCGAAAGAGATGCCAGTTTTTCAAGGGTCTTCGAAGCGCACCCGGAAGGCATGGCCATCGTCACATGCGACAGCGGGAGGATCCTGGAAGCCAACCGGGGCTTCCAGGAGATCGCCGGAAGGCAAGCGAATCCGTTCTCCAATGACCAGTACTTCGATGATCTCGACTGGAATATCTCGGACGGGGATGAAGGCCAAACCATCTGGGAAAAAATCAAGCGTGCTGACGAGTTCTCCGACTCCGAACGAAGAGTGGACATACAGGAGGGGACACATCGCCAGATCTCATTTTCGGGACAACCCATCCGGATACGCGAGGAAGATTGCATCCTGCTTTCCATGCGAGATGTAACCCGCCAAAGAGAACTTGAAGTACAACTTCGACAAGCGCAGAAAATGGAAGCAGTAGGGCTCCTCGCCGGAGGTATTGCCCATGACTTCAACAACATGTTGACCATCATCAGCGGCTTCAGCGAACTTCTCTACGACTCAGTGGATCAGGACCTCCGGGAGGATGTCCAGAGTATTCGAGATGCCGCAAAACGTTCCAGTGCCTTGACCCGACAACTCCTGGCCTTCAGCCGAAGCCAGGTTCTCAAGCCCGAGATAATCAACCTCAATCACCTGATCTCAGAACAGAAGAGCCTTCTGACACCCCTGATCGGCGAAGACGTCACAATCGCCCTGGATCTCGATCCCGCCATTCGGCTCGTCAAAGCAGATCCGGGACAGATCGAACAGGTCATCATGAATCTGGCGACCAACGGTCGTGATGCCATGCCGGATGGCGGGCNAATGACCCTCTCAACCCGGAATATCAAGTTCAGTGGCGATTCTGGAGAGGAACTGAACCTGGAAGCAGGAGATTTCGTCTGCGTCAGCCTGGAGGACACAGGAACAGGGATGACCGAGGAAGTGATCTCACGTGCCTTTGAACCCTTCTATACCACCAAGGAGCGAGGNGAGGGCTCAGGACTCGGCCTCTCCACAGCCCACGGCATCATCGAGCAGAGCGGCGGCGCCTTGTTGATCAAAAGCCAACCGGGACAGGGCAGCAAAATACGCTTCTACCTACCGGCCACAGAAGACGAAGATGCCCCGATCAGGACGAGACAGAAAAAAAAGACCCTCACGGAACGGTCCGAAACAATCCTGCTTGTCGAGGACGAAGACGAGGTGCGTCGACTCGCAAGGCTGACTCTGGAAGCGGCAGGGTACAGGGTCATATCCGCCATACACGGCCAGGACGCCATAGAAAAGACCATCCATGACCTGAAGTCAGTTGATCTCGTGTTGACCGACATCGTGATGCCCGTCATGGGAGGCTTCCGAATGGTGGAAACACTCAAGGAGATCAATCCGAACATCAAGGTTGCCATGATGACGGGCTATCCGGGCGGAAGCCCTTCCGATGGCCATTTCGTCGAGGACAAGTACAGGATCATCACCAAGCCTTTCAAGCCCGAGGAATTACGATCCGTGATTTCAAAAATCCTCGATCTACCGGAGGCTTGAACNGTCGACGGCTTTCTTCAACCCGCTTGCGGAAAGAGCACCCTTCCAAATGATCATTGACGATTCCCACTGACTGCATGAAGGCGTAGAGAGTCGTGGGGCCTACAAATCGCCAACCCCTTTCCCGCAAAGCGCGACTCATGGCTCGGGATTCTTCACTTTCCGTCAATTTGCGGAGAGCGGAATAATTCATCCGCTTCGGCCGACTCTGAAGGCTCGGTTCGAAATGCCAGACGAAGGCCGGCAAACTACCGAATTCCTCGATCAGGCGAATCGCGCAGCGTGCATTTCCGATGGTCGACTCGATCTTCCCTCGATGTCGGACGATACCCGGATCNGCGAGCAACCGGTCAACGCTACGCGAGTTGAATCGCGCCACGGCTTCAATCTCGAAATTCCGGAAAGCCCGCCGAAANGCTTCGCGCTTCCTCAGTATCGTGAGCCAACTCAGTCCGGACTGGAAGCCTTCCAAGCAGATCTTCTCAAAGAGTCTCGTTGAGTCTGCCTGAGGGTAGCCCCATTCCTGATCATGATAAGCACGGTAGTCCTGATGCTCACCCGGCCAGGCACAACGGACGACTCCAGTTTCGTCAGCACTGAGTCCNCGCGGAAGTCTCGAGGCCATCGGACGTACCNTCTTCTAGAGATAAAGCCCGCTCCCCTTCCGGGACCCGGATCATCCAGGATGATGAGCTCAGGTTCGAGCCCCCATGGCTTCAAGCACATTCGCCTGATGGCCCAGGGTGTGTGCAATCCCGGAGAGAAACGAGAACACCCGGCCCACGAGAACGAAATCAGTGGGAACATCTACCAGTGGATTATCACGAATGGCATCAAAGAGTTCTTCAGTCATTTCCTCTGTGAATTCGCCCTCGAACTTTCCGGTATCACTCCGGCGCATCATACGGCGCGCGATCAGGACGAACACGCTTTTGTCACCGTCCTGGGTACGAAAGCCGAGTTCGGTGAAGGCTCTTACCATGGCCGACTCGTTCATGGTCATCATCGAAAACAGGAGTTCAAAGAGGCCCATACCGAAGCCCTCGGGAAGTGCTTTGGAAAGCCCGTAATCGATGACAATGATCTCTCCGGTCGGACGCACCATGAGATTTCCGGGATGGGGGTCGGCTTGGAAGAAGCCAGCAGCAAAGATCATCCGCACGAAGATCTGCATCAGATCCTGAACCACATCGCCCGGATCCAGACCCGCAGCCTCCAACTCATCGATATCCGTAACCTTGATGCCATCCACCATTTCCATGGTCAGCACCCGGGAACTCGAGAAATCCCGATACACCTCCGGNACGACGACACCCTGGCTATCGGAGAAGATTTCCCGAACACGATCAGCGTTATCCGCTTCACGCTTGAAATCCAGNTCCATGGCAGTGTGCGTGGTGATTTCCGTCAACAGGGGAAGCAGCGCGATCGGCTGAGGGTCGAAGTACTCGTACACNCGACAAGCGAACCGCACACTTCTCAAATCTGTCTTGATCAAAGCCGGAAGGCCCGGGTACTGGACCTTCACCGCGACTTCGCGCTGATCATGAAGGCGAGCGCGGTGGACCTGGGCCAAAGAGGCTGAAGCCAGTGCGTCTTCGGAAAATTCAGAGAAGACCGCATCAAGCGGCTTCCCCAGTTCGCTCTCGATAACCGCTCTCACTTCCGTGAAATCCCGCGCCGGTACTGCGTCATGGCATTGCTTCAGGATCTCGACGACCACCTTCGGGAAGATGTCAGAGCGGGTCGCGATTCCCTGGCACACTTTGATGATGGGCCCGCGCATATCGAGAGCACAAGCGAGCACGGCCTCGGCGGCCCGTTCATGGGTCGGCGTCAGATCGGGAGCAGGCTGGCCTCTCCACTTCCGGATCCANCCGGGAATCTTGTAGANNGACCANACGTACACGCCGGTACGCGCGACACGCCACGTCCGCCAGAGTCTGTTTTGACGCATCAATCGNCCTGNGCNGCTGCGCCTTGAGGCTCGAANCCAGTCAAACCAGGACGNGNCCACACCTGNTCCAGNGATTCNAACTCTTCTCTNAGAGAACCCGGATTGGCCGCCTTCTGGAAGACCTCATCCATATTCTCCCGGATCTGCTCGCGCTGCTGAGCGGGTCTCTCACGTATCACCTGACTGAGCATGACATGGAGAGTGCCGTGAATGACTTCCCGGCCCGAGACCGTCGATCCATCCACCGTTCTCAATGTCCGATGGGCCAGCTCTGAAAGGGCCGTTCGGAGATACTCCACATGCGGGTTTTCATCACTCTGGATATAACCCACCATGGCGGCTGCCCGCTCCGGCTCGGCCGAAATTTCGGGATTCGATAAAACTGCTTTGCCCCAACGAAAAATCTCTTCGGCGAAAAGTTCTACGATGAGCACATTGGCCATCATGAATATCATCCGCTCGAAGGTTTCGTCGAGTTGAGGATAAAGCCTCTTGCGTTCGCCTCGACTCCGACTGGGACCCCCCATGATTCTCATCAAGACGTCGGGAGGGATTTGGGGGTTTTCGAAGGCCAGATCCCGAGCCGCTTCCCACATCTGCTTGTGTCCGCCCTCTTCCCCCCAGCCGGCTTCATCACGCGCGTGGGCCTCAAAAAGGCCTCCACGCAAGTGACTGAGGGCTGTTCCATCAATCGGCTCCACGATCAGTTTTTCCAGCTCGGGAACTTTGACGTCTCGGATGATCGCTCCAAAGCCCTCTACTACGGAGATGATGGTGAGTGCCCGAACGATGGGATCCTGGACTCCGTGCCGGCAAAGGAGAACGGCCTGCTCCACGCTCGGATATTGGGGAGGAATGAGCTCGGGCGAGATGTCGACCAGATGCCCCCCCGAAGAGAGTAAGGTTTGCTGCCAGGCCTCGATGGCCGGGCCACGGTGAAGCACTCTCGGGGAGCGGTACATCCCGTCCTGGTCGAATCCACCGTGACACAGGACATCCCCCGCGATCAGGGGTTCCGCGTAGGGACCGCTGGTGAGAAGTTCGTCATAAGAGTAATGAAGAGGGGCATCAGGAAGTGCCGTGAGACTGGTCATCCGCAATGAATCCTTTGCTGGGCGCAGACGTTGATTATAGCTGCAGGAGAGCAGAGGGCTTCTCTGGCGCCCCCGCGCGGCCAACCCCATCAAGGCAAGAACGGCGGAATTGTCCCGGAATCAGCCCAATTCGTTGACAGGCACGCACGAATCCAGGTATTCTTAAACCGAAACCTGATTCCGCTTTATGACCCAGCCTCCCAATCCGACACGCCTTGAATGGATCCGCCCCCCCCGGCAAGCTCGCACTCAGCAGAGCTTGGAACGGTTTCTTGACGCTGCGGAAAGCCTTCTCTCCGAAAAATCCTTCGAAGATGTGCACGTCGCGGACATCTCCCGATTGGCCGACTCTTCCGTCGCCGCCTTCTACAGACGATTCAGCGACAAGAATGGCCTGCTTCATGCCCTTCACGAAAGGCGATGTGAAGAGGCCATGGCGACAGCTCAGATCGCCCTCGCCCCGGAGCAATGGGAAGACGCCAGCATCCAGGAGATCCTGAGAGAAGGCTTTACATTCCTCGTCCAGATCCTCCAGCAGAACGAATCGCTCGATCGAGCCATCCATCAACGCGCTCTCTCTGATGGCACCCTATGGGAAAGTGCGGTCCGAGTCAGACAAACAGCGCTTGATGGGCTTTCGGAATTGCTACTGGCTCGAAGCGCAGAAATTTCCCATCCCGACCCTGCTCTCGCAGTTTCTTTTGCCCTGGTTCAGGCCATGGCTCTACTGACCGAATACTTCACCGTGGGAATGCGCATCGTAGAGCGCGTGCCCATGAGTGACTCCGATGTGGTGGACCAACTTTCACTCTCATGCCTGGCCTATCTAGGCTGGCAAGAACCTGGAGGACGAACATGAAGAGATTCATCGAACATGAAGAACTCGCCCGAGACAGTCGTTTCATTCGCGGCAACAACGCCCAAGCGACTGTCATCGCATCCCTTCCGGATGATGTAGATGCCATCGTAAACGCAATTGACCCCATGTCGGCCGTGATCGAAGAGGGCGTGCGGGGCACAGCCGCCGAACCGCTCTACGATGCATATGGACCGGGGTTCATATTCACGATCCTCAACGAACCCCTGGATCCTGAAGCGCCGGCTGCACTCACTCGTCTGCTCTTCCGAATGCACGGAATCTTCGTCGGCGAACTCCAGGCCCTGGAAGGTGCCGCTCGCTCTCTGTGGGATTTCCCGGACGCACCCTGGGAATTCAAGATGAACATGGCGAGACAGTGCTGGGATGAGGCCCGACACGTCCAGATTTTCGAAAAACTGCTGGTTCACCTGGGTGGTGATGTGGGTACTTTCCCCGAAAACACCTTCCTCTTCGAGTGTGCATGCAGCGAAGATCCGGCCATGCGGGTCGCCGGCGTAAACCGGGGACTTGAGGGACTGGCCTGCGACGTATTCCGTGACATGATCCGGTATGCCCAGAAGACCGGAGATGAGGTCATGGAACAGGCCATCGACTACGTGCTCGCGGATGAAATCACGCATGTCCGGTTCGGAAGTGAGTGGGTCAAGGAATTCACGAAAAATGACCCAGGTTACCTTGAGCGAACCCAGGACTTCCGTCGAGAAGTAGACAAGCAATTCAACTTCGGCGGAGCTCGATCGAATCGCTCGGATGCGGCCATCCAGATTGCGGTGGAAGACCGCCTTGAGGCCGGCTTCAGCCAGAGCGAAATCGACGAGTTGGCCTCCCTCAGCGATGGTGGACCTTCCAGGGAAACCCTCATCGCCGCGGGGCAGGTATTGCGAGAGCGCCACGAGGCGCGCAAGGCCGAAAAGGGAAAGGAGGCCTCCTCATGAGCGAGCGAATGTACCCCGGCATCGGCCCGGATGAACGAACCTCGTTTGCGGCCTATTCGGCTTTCGATATTCCTGAAGATCTTCGCGAATTGCATGGTCGATACGATGTTGTCGCCGTCGCGAAGAGGGTTCGGAATTTCCGATATGCGGAAGAATGGATCATGATGATGATGGGAGGCTGGATCGCCACGGTCCCCGAAGTGCCGGTCAAAACAGGACTGGGCAAGGTCATCTGGGAAGGCGCTCTCGCCGCGGACGAATTCGGAAAACGTCTCCCCGAGCTCCGCTGTGGACGACGAGCCATGGCCTCCGGCGAGCCCTCCAACCAGGGCTTCGCTGACTTCATCCAGTCCCTCGCCGAGCCTGAAACACCGGACCTCACCATCGAGAAACTCACTGGCATCTTCGACGTCTTCCTCCCTCACCTCGTGGAAGTCTACGAACTCCATATGCGGGAGACGGATCAGATCTCGGATGCGCCCACCATCGAGATTCTCGACGTCATCGTGGCTCGCAAGAAACGCCACATCACGTGGGGACAGGAAGTACTCGACCGGCTCTGTGAAACAGAGGCTCTTCGGGAAAGGCGGCGAAATCGGGCCGATACGTTGGCGTCCGAACTGAAAGAAAGCGGTGGCGTTACCGGATCTCTTGAAATCGAACGCGACAACCTGAATTAGGGTTTACGCAGACCCGGAACGAGTCATCCGATTTCGATTCGAGCGCGACTCCCTTCCTGAAACACCTGGAAAGTCCGTATCGGACGCATGGCCGGGGGCGCCATGGGCTCCCCCGTTCGGACGTCGAAAGTCGCACCATGAAAGATGCATTCGATCTCGCATCCTCTCAATTCTCCTTCATCCAGCGGAACCTGGGCGTGAGAACAGAGGTTTTCCACGGCGTACAATGTGCCGTCCACGTTGCAGAGCAGAATCGATAGGCCCTCATGCTCCACCACCCGGATCTGACCCGCTTCCAGATCCGACACGTCGACTGCTGCGCCTGAACCATCGTCCATCTGATGAGAACTCCCTGGCGTTATTCGAGTGAACCCGGATCGATATAACGATCGAGGACCGAATGAAAGTGGCGGATCCGGATCTCCTGCTCGCCCAGATGGAGACCACTGAAGCCGGAAGAGTGCATCCCGCGCTGGATTCGAGGCAGATTGTAGGTGTCCTGGGCCAGGAGCTCCCCACCCCCGCCGAGTGGCTCGAGCAGGAGGTCGTCGTGGGCCACGTGATCTTCATGCTCAGCGCGAGGAATTTCCGCGTTGGGCAATCTCAAGAGATTGAAGAAATCAAAGAACATCCGATCCGCATCCGTCGGGTGGGGGCGATGCCGAAAAAGCCAGGCGCTTCGCCCGAATATGTTGAGGGTTACATTCGGAAAGATGCTGTAATGGAAATCATCAACAAGCTGCGCATCATTCAACTCAGAAAAGTCGACTCCCATGGCTGGGCCCTGGACTTCGCGAATCGCCCGGGCAATGGCGGGCCTCACATCAAGGGCCGAGCCCGTAAAACCATTTCCATCAATTCCCGCTGTAGCCAGGAAGCTATCACGGATGGCCTGGGTCACATTTCCATGCTCCGGATGACGGGGGCTCGCCACAGCCAGGGATAGAAGCATCCTTGAGTGGCGGTCGTAACAATCGAGCGGCACGTTTACGTCATCATTGACATTCAGCGTATCGGGATGAGTGCCATAGATATGGTAGGCCTCGTGAAAGGCGTCCATGGAAGTCTTCCAGTTGCATTCCATTTCAATCGTATAGTCTCCCACCACCTTCATCTCTTCGAAATGGTACGGATCAAGATGTTCGGGAATGACGTCAAGATATTCGAACAACCCTTCGCAGTCCGGGTCCAGATTGATCCACACAAAACCTCCCCAGGTTTCACAGCGAACGGGACGAAGACTCAATGATTCACGCGGGCAACCCTGGGAGAAGGTCGGCTCATCCAGCGCCTCTTCCAGCTGCCCATCGATTCCGTACCGCCAGGCGTGGAACAGACACGTGAGTCTGCGCACGCTACCCATCCCAGGCTCGAGAAGCCGGTTTCCACGATGCATGCATACATTGTGGAAAGCCAGAACGTCCCCGTTCTCCTGACGTAAGACGACAACCGATTCACGAGCAATCTCGTAGGTGAAGTAGGAACCCGGTTCCGGGAGATCGCACTCGAATCCGGCGAGATGCCACACCCGGGTCCACAGATCAGCCTGTTCCGCCTCCATATAGGCACGCGAGGTATAGCGATGCTTTGGAATCAGGGCATGTCCGAGTTCAGGCCTGGCCGACCGACCCATCGGCGTGGAACTGGCCTTCCGCGGTCCCTTTTTTTCGGCCACCATGCATCGACTCCCCTCTGACGTCAGAGAAATCCGGATTTACGATTTCTCCTGCGGACCCCGTATCACTCGACCGGGTCGCGCACCGGTCTCTTCCCCTCTTTGAAAGGTCACTTCTCCACTCACGATGGTCGTTTCATATCCCTGGGCCTTCTGGATGAGTCGACGTGCGCCACCCGGGAGGTCATGTGCAATGTGTGGAAGTTCCAACTTGAGACTCTCGTGGTCAATCAGGTTCAAGTCGGCCTTGAAGCCCGCTTCAATACACCCACGGTCATTCAGTCCGTACAGCTCCGCCGTTTCCCGTGTCATCTTCCGGATGACCCATTCGAGAGGCATCTTGTCACCGCGTATCCGATCACGAGCCCAGTGCGTCAGCATGAATGTCGTCATGCTCGCGTCACAGATCGCGCCGCAGTGCGCCCCTCCATCCCCCAGGCCGAAGACGGATGAAGAGGACGAGAGCATCTCGCGCATGGCCTCGAGGTTCCCATGTTTGTAACCCACCAACGCAACCATCAGGAGGGCCCGTCCTCCGAAATCAAGCATCCTGTCATACAAAACCGATTCCGCCGATTCCCCACTCTCCTTGGCGAGGAATTCAATGGACTTTTCAGGACCGGGCTCGTAGTCCGGGCTTTCACCAAGGACAAAGATCTTGTCCATTCCCTGGAAGACGAAATCAAGCAGTGGGTCCGGATCGACCGATTCTTCAGCGAGAATCTGCTCCTTGACCTCAGGCTTCCTCAACTCAGCCACGCGTTCTTCAAGAGACCATTCCTCCATCGCGGAGAAGGTCGGCTTGAAACTGAAAGGGGAAAAAGTCTGCAGTCCGATCAACAACATGGTGGGGCGCGAACCGACCTGGGGTATGAGTTGAGCGCCCTCGGATACCGCCTCCTCACACAGGTCAAGAATCTCACGCCAGAGTTCAGGCTCCTGATCGATTTGAACCAAAGCAAAGGAAACGGGACGACCCGTTCGAGCAGAAAGTCGCCTCATCCAGTCCACTTCCTTTTTTGGCGCGGCGAGATCCTCCCCCATGACGCCCGCTGGAGCCAATTCGAAAACCCCGCTTCCCGCACGCTCGAGTGCGTCCCCGATCGCCATGAGTTCATCCTCGGCCGCAAATGTGCCTGGCACGGGTTGTCCATCCAGAGCCCGATGCACCAGCGTACGCGAAGTCGAAAACCCCAACGCACCTGCCGTGATGGCCTCCTCCACCAGGTTGGCCATCTCCTGGATCTCTTCCGGGTTCGCCGCTTCGTTGTTGGCGCCCCTCTTTCCCATGACGAAGCCTCGAACCGCTCCGTGGGGAACCTGCGTGCCGACATCAACAGCGCGTGGGAATTTCTCCAAGGCATCGAGGTACTCGGGGAAGCTCTCCCAATCCCATTGGATCCCATCGGCCAGAGCCGTTCCGGGAATATCTTCCACGCCCTCCATCAACTCGATCAACCATTCCTTATGATCCGGCCTGACCGGGGCAAAGCCAACGCCGCAGTTTCCCATCACCACCGTAGTCACGCCGTGCCAACACGAAGGAGTCAGTAGAGCATCCCAGGTCGCCTGACCGTCATAGTGGGTATGCACATCCACGAAACCCGGCGTGACCAGGAGACCCTTCGCGTCGATGGTGTCCCGCGACTTTGCATCACCCAGGTCGCCCACAGCGACGATCCGGTCGCCTTCGATTGCCACATCGGCCTCAAAGGGGGTACCGCCCTTCCCGTCTACGATCGTTCCGTGCTTGATCAGGATATCGAACATCGTTTTTCCTCCCTGAAAAGCCTTCTTTTAGGCTTCATCGCTGGATCCTAGATTCTATCGGGGGCACCATCCGGAGGGAAGCCAAAACAGGAGCCGAAAATGAACTCAATCCTCCGGGTGGACCTCCAGGCCGGCGGCCTCTCAGACCAGACAAAAGTCCCTCTGTGGGCCGAGGAACTGCTGAATGGACTCCGGGAGCATGGCTTCGTCAGAGTGGTGGGCCACGACGTCTCCGCCCAGCAGATCGCCAAGGCCCGAGATGGCTTCAAACGATTTTTCGGACTTCCGGAAATCGAGAAGGAACTCAGCGGTGGCGTGGAAGGCGGGCAAAGAGGGTTTACTCCTTATGGGCTCGAACACGCCCGGGATCAGACCTCGCCAGATCAAAAAGAATTCTTCCATGTGGGACAGAATCATCCTCCTGCTGACGGAGCCCCTGAGAAATACGCGCAAAATGTCTGGCCTCAAGCGGTTCCTGAATTGAGGGAAGCGACGCTCGAGTTGTTCCAAAAGCTGGAAGAAACGGCCAGCACCCTTCTTCAGGGTCTGGCCCTCGCCTGCCAACTTCCTGTCGAAACATTTTCCGAAATGATCGAACATGGAAACAGCATCCTTCGTGCGGTCCACTATCCTCCCTTGAAGGAAGGAGCCGATCCCGGATCCATGCGCGCCGCGCCCCATGAAGACATCAACCTGATCACACTGGTCTGTGGCGAGACCGATACAGGACTCGAAATTCTCGACCGCACCAGCAAATGGATCCCCATCTTGACCACTGAAGATGAGATCGTCGCCGATGTCGGCGACATGTTGGCCCGAATGACCAACAACGCATTGCGAGCGACGACCCATCGTGTTGTGGCCCGAGGCACACAACAAGGAAAAAGTCGCTATTCCCTGCCCTTCTTCGCTCATCCGAGGCCCGAATGTGACCTCAGCGTATTGAAGGCCTTCCTATCCGGAGATGAACCTCCTCTCTTTCCACCCATCGATGCAGCTCATTTCCTCGAAGACAGACTGAAAGAGATCGGTCTGCTCTGACTCCTACGAAAGGAAAAGAATTCCATGTCGCGAATCAAGACCGGCCTGCTCTACCTCATGGCTTTCACCTATATGTATGTTGGCTTCGACCATCTGGTCAACCCGGACTTCTACATCCGGATCATTCCTCCCGCTCTGCCCATGCCAGAGGTGCTCAACGTCATTTCCGGACTCGCAGAAATCGTCCTGGGCGTCTTCCTCCTGGATTCGCGCACTCGACCTTTCGCGGCACTCGGCGTCATCGCTCTTCTGGTCGCGGTCTTTCCCGCCAACGTCTACATGGCCACAGCGAATGTCGGACCCGATGGGCCGGGCACGGGGGCCGGAGCCATCAATTGGGCCAGGCTGCCCTTCCAATTGGTCTTCGCCGCCTGGGCCTGGTGGTACGTAGCACCTGAGAGGACAGAGGAGCCCGGCTCGTGAACTCCAACCAGACTCCTCCCCCGGAAGGAGAAGAGCCCACTGAACGGGAAGAACTGCGCACGCGCGATATCGTGATGCGCTATTTCGAGGACTCCGCTCTGTGGCCTGTCCTTCTCGTGATCCTCGCGCATGTCGTCGCCGTCGTGGCCTTCATTCTCCTGCTCGCAGCACGGGACCGGAACTTCGGGGCCATCGGCGCGGCGGGAGGACTCGTCTACCTCTCCTTCAAAATCATGCGATGGGAGTGGAGAGAACAGAGGATGCTACGCACCTTGAGCGTCACAGTCGTCGTGATCTGGATACTGAGCGCGGTGGCCGCCTACTACGGACACAAATACCACTTTCTTTGAGACGAACCCGCCGAAAGACGAACCGGTACTGATCTTGCTCCCCGAAAGGCTTCAAAGCGAGAACCGCGAGAAAATGACGCAGCAACCTGAAGAGGAATACGAGAACCGATCCGGCCTGCGCACGCTCATCGCCGTAGCAAGGGATCACCCCTTCCTGGCGGGCACGCTAGGCGTCATGATGGGCATTGGCTCCATCGCCGCCTGGTCCTTGATGCCAGAAGAAATATCCAGCCTGAGACGAATCCTCGGAGGCGCCCTGCTGGGCCTCGTCTCCTGGCTGCTCGTCATGATGGGGAGGCTGCTCGATTGAGCGAGGGCCGATCCCTGGAACTCGGAAATAGCTATCTATCTCCGAATCGCCCTTCCTGCTCTTCTTTCTCGAGGGTGCGCCGGATATACCAGCCCACCACCAGAAAAAGCATCCCGATCGGCAAGAATGTCATGAAGGCCGTGGTTCCTACAAAGGCTTTGCGGGTCGATTCCGTCTGAACCGAACCACACACCGCGCAGGCCTCAGCCCAGGAAGGCACCACAAAGAGTACAAGCAGGGCCGAACACAAGAGCATGACCGCGCAGGCCAACTTCCTCATACCCATCATAGATAGACCACTCCGTAGACAATGGGCCAGACACCCACCACGAAGAACCAGAATATCTCTGTTGCTCCAAAGAATCCCGGGGTCAGGTACCCGTTCTGCAAGCGTGTCGTGGCCATGGCAAGCAAACCAATGGCCCCAAATGCATGAACGGCATGCACCCCGACGATGAGGTAGAAAAAGGCACCATAGGTGCTTGAGAACAGGGTCAGACCTTCGCCAAGCAGCCTCACCCACTCGTAGCCCTGCACCACTACGAAAATGCTGCCCAACGCCAGAGCCACCCACATGGGTCTCAACATGGCCGATCGATTGCCTTTATGGAAAGCCCGGTGAGCCAATATCAAGGCCACGCCGCTTGCAAGCAAGACCACCGAGTTGAGGGCGGTGGCCTCCACGGGAAGCCGGGGCTGGCCAGGCGGTGGCCAGATCGGAGCGGAGGCCTTCGCGATGGTAAAAGCGCTGATCATGCCAGCAAAGAGCATGATCTCAGTCAGTACGAAGAGCAGCATTCCCAGGACGCCATGCGGCACGACCTGCTTCCGAACGGTGCGATCGATGGGCTCAAGCCCATCGGGGCCTTGCGATCCAGCAACCATCGACATGACCTAGTGGCTCTCCTCGTCCGCGGCCCCATGACCTTCATCATGCTGAGCCACTGGCGGCATGTACTGCCATTCGCTTTCGATCTTGTACCAGTTCTCTCCGTTGCTTTTGTAGATATCGGAGGCCGTGCCCGCAATGAAGAGCATCATGAAGACCAGACACGTAACCATGACGTAGGTCACGAACTTCGGCGCATCACCCAGATGCATGAATTTCTGTACCACGATGTAAGCCTTCACGAAGGCGATGCCGAATGCTGTAATCAGGGTGATCCAGAGAATTTCCAGTTCCGGACCCGCAACGCTGATCGCCAGCAAGACCACCAGAATGGCCCAGATCTTTACGTAATTTGTGTGATGTTCTTCATGTTCTTCTGACATGGGATTCCCTACTTCGCGATATAGAGGAGCGGAAAAAGGAAGATCCATACGACATCGACAAAGTGCCAATAGATCCCGATCAATTCCACGCGCTGAAGTTCAAGGCCCTTCGCAGCGTCCTTGGCCACGACAGCCATGATGATGGCACCCGCAATCACATGCGAAGCATGAATCCCAGCCGCCGTGTAATAGAACGACCAGAACGTATTCGTCGTAATGGTCATGCCATGACTGATCTCGTAGTTCCATTCGTACCCTTTGATCATGAGGAAGCAGAGCGCACCTCCGATCGTGAAGAGCAGGAATCGAGCCGCTTTCTTCCCGTCCCCTTTCTCGGCGGCCTGATGGGCCAGAACCGCAAAGAGGCTGGAAGTCAGCAAGACGAATGTATTGACCGTGCCGATGGCCGTATTGGTATTCGCAGCATGCCCCGCCCAGGCGTCATGCGAGAGGCGGTACATGAGATACGCAGCCAACAAACCGCCGAAGATCACGATTTCAGAGGCGACAATCCACCAGACGGCCAGAAGACCCGTGGGAATTCCAGCCGCACTACGCGTTGTGGCGACGGGTTTCATTGATTTTCGTATTCCTCTCGCACTTTCATCATTGTCCAAAGACCCTCAAGTCCCCGAGCCACGGAGGTCGGGACTCCTACCGAACCGACTATCAATTCGGTTCATCCTGGGGCCAATAGTCCTTCTCCCGGCCCGGAACGCTGTACTCGTAAGGCCCTCGGTACACAGTGGGAAGGACCTTCCAGTTTCCATGGGGCGGGGGCGACTCTGCTGTCCACTCCAAGGTGTTCGCCTTCCAGGGATTCTTGCCCGCCTTTTCGCCCCTCATCAAGCTGATGATGAAGTTGTAGAAGAAGACGACCTGGAATCCGAGCATCACCACCAGGGAAACGGTGGCGAGAATCCGAAGATCCTGCATGCCCTCGCCCGCCAGCGCCGGGAAGTTCTGGAAATCATAGATCCGACGATGCTGGCCGCCCGCTCCCAGGAAGAAGAGCGGGATGAAGATGAAGTTGAAGGGGATGATCGTGCCCCAGAAATGCAGCTTCCCGAGTCGATCACTCATCATCTTTCCAAACATCTTGGGAAACCAGTACGTCACGCCCGCATAGGTTCCGATGATCGCGATGGGGAAGAATGTGTAATGGAAATGAGCCAGCACGAAATACGTGTCATGCATGTAGATATCGGCGCCGCTCGCTCCCAGGAAGATGCCGGTCACACCACCGATCAAGAACTCGAAGATGAAGGCCAGAGCCCACAGCATCGGTGTGGTCAAACGAATCGCCCCACCGTAGAGAGTGGCGATGTACACGAACATCATCTCGGCGATCGGGATCGAGATCAAGAGAGTCGTCAAGGTGAAGACGTTCGCCATTCTCGGGTCGATGCCTGAAATGAACTGGTGATGAGCCCATACACAGAAGCTCAGGACGCCCGTACCGATGGCTGTATTAAGGACGGTTCGATAGGCAAAAAGCTTCTTGCGGGAAAAAACGGTGATGATCTCGGCCGTAATCCCCACCGCCGGCAAAAGCACCACATAGACTTCAGGGTGACCAAAAAACCAGAACAGATGCTGCCAGAGAACGGGGTCGCCACCCCGGTTCGGGTCGTAAAACGCGGTGTGCAACTGCTGGTCGAAGATCAGCATGATGGCACCGGCCAGAAGCGGGCCCACTGAGACCATGAACAAGATGCTCGCGATCACGATCATCCAGATCACCATGGGGATATCATAGAGCTTCATGCCCGGAGCACGGGAATTCATCGCTGTCGTGATGAAGTTGATCCCGCCCAGCAAGAAGGCAATGAACTCAATCCCGACGGCTCCAATGAAGAGCGAGGAGCCCAAGGGGGTCAGGTTGTATTCAGCCTTGGCTGAAAGAGGAGGATACGTGGTCCACGCCCCACCGAATCCACCACCCTCTACAAAAAACGATGAGAGGAGGACGATCGCACTCACCAGGAACACCTGGTAGGAAAGCCGATTGATCTTCGGGAAGACCATGTCATCACAGCCCACCATCAGGGGAATCAGGTAGTTCCCGAAGGCCGCAATCAATACCGGCATGGCAACCCAGAAAATCATGATCGCGCCATGATTCGTCACCAACGCCACATAATTGGCCGGCGTAACAATGCCGAAGAAAGGCACATCCATGCCCGGGAAGGCCAACTGCATGCGGAACGCGTAGGCCATGAAGCCGCCGATAAGCGCCATCGCCATACCCGTAAACATGTACTGCATGGCGATCACCTTGTGATCGGTGGAGAGGAGATACTTGCTTACGAAGCTCTGCTCTCCATGATGGTGATCGTCTTCGTGCCCCGGATCGGGCTGGGTGGGGATTAGTTCAGCCATTTCTCAGTTTTCTCCCACTTGAGGTGCAACCGCCGCAAACTTGACCGGGGATTGTTCAGTCATCCAGGCTGCATGGTCGGCGGCACTCTCCACGACGAGTCTCGCCGGCATGAGGCCATGACCAATGCCACAGATTTCCGCACATTGGATATCGAATTCGCCCAACAAGGTGGGCGTGAACCAGCCTGTGATGACTCGTCCCGGAATTGCATCCTGCTTGAGACGGAATACCGGTACAGAGAAATCGTGCATCACATCATTGGAAGTGAGGTGGTAGTGGTACACCGCATCTTTTTCCAATCGGAGTTCGTTTACGGTGTGAATATCATCCGCAGTGTCGAAATTCCCATCCTGCCCCGGGTGGACGAAAGTCCAGGCCCACTGCTGGGTGATGACCCGGACTTCTCGGTCGGGCTCGGGCAGATGCTGCTTGATGTCGTACCAGACACGCACCGCACCCCAGATGATGAAGACGTCGCACACCAAGACGAGGAGGTGGGGAATCGTGATCCAGCGCTTCTGGGATTTCTCCTCTCCCGTAATGTACTGAGCAGTCCCCTCATTCCCGCTGACCCGGAATTTGAAGACCAGCCAGAAAAATACGCCTGAGCTGATGAGAAACCACACGCCTACGATCCAGAAGATCATATCGAACAGGAAGTCGATATCTCCTGCGTAGGTCGACCCTTGGGCCAGATAGCTTTGGATCATTTCTTAATGCCTCTACAAGATAAAAAGGAAGACGGACGCAATGAATGCGCAAATTCCCGCCATGCTGATGTAAAAGATTCTTTGTGCGAGATCCGACGGCTCGTATGCTTTGGACATTTTCTTTCAATGCTCCCACGGCTTTTTCCGGCGACTGAGCCGAAATTGCCTCGGATGGATCGACTAGGGTTGTTCTTGGACGTTGAGCGTCGTGATATAGGCGACCACGTCCTTGATCGCCTGTTCGTTGGGCAGGAGGTTCGACATTCCGCGCATCATCACCGCATTGGTGTTCTGGGGATTCCAACCACGAATGCCCGCTTTGAACTTTTCGAGTGAAGACACGAGATACCAATCGCTCATGTGCACCAAAGGAGGGGCGTTCATGGTCTTCATCCCCTGGCCCTCCGGCCCGTGACAAGACGCGCAGGTCGCATACAGGGCCTTGCCCGTCACCGGGTCGCCGCCCTCGACCACCGCCGGCGGATCGACCTTGGGCATGGCCGACACATAAGCGGCCACGGCGGAGACGTCTTCATCAGATTTCAGCCAACGGGACATCGGGTGCATCCGCAGCCCCCCTACGTCCTGCCAATTCGTCCCGCGAATCCCGCTCCTGAAGTTCAAGAGTTGAGCATTCACATACCATTCGTCCAGCCCGGCAATGGCCGGCGCCAGATAGAGCTGAGCCCCCATGCCATTTTCAGTATGGCACTGCGCGCACAAAGCGTAGAGCTGCTTTCCACGCGCCATGTCGTTGGCGCTCGCTTGAGAAGCCGCGAAGAGTGCCACCCAGGCGACACAAGCCAGAAGCACTCCTCTAGAAACTCGTATGATGCTGAATTGTCTAGTCATTTCCCTCTACATGCCCGAAGAACACGGGGGGTCCGAGCAACCCGGCTCGAGACAGCACGCCCTGATGTTTATCCCGTTCTTAAGAGTACATGGCCCACTCCAAAGTGGGCCGGATTGTGGTGCAACTGATTGCTGCGTCGGCGCGCAGCCAGCACCCGGAACCGGATTTTTCCCGCCATCTCGAACAACAACCTGATACCCGCGGGGAAATCTCTCTAGGCCTGCCTGTCCTTTCCATGACTCGGGACGGCTCGCGTGTCAGTGGCTTGCCGTGGACGGCTCAGACTCGATCTTTCCTGGGGGGAAGCATCTTCGCACTGTCTTCGCGGATCTCTCGCCAATGAAGCGGGGCCGATTGCTGAGCCCAGTAGGTCATGGGATACGCGGATAGGCCGTGCAAACCGATATCGAGCGGAGGCTCCCGATCACTCGGAAGAAAACGAGTCCCGAAAACCACATCCCAGATGATGAGGTTCTGGCCGTAGTTTCGGTTCGATTCCTCTACTAGCCGGGAATGATGCCATCGGTGCAGTTCCGCCATGCTGAAAATCCAGTTGAGCGGCCCGAGCCGGGTCGGAATATTGCTGTGCTGGAAAATCCCATGCACCGCGGCAAAAAGAGCCCAAAGAGCCAGGACACCCTCGCCCGCACCCAGAAAAGCCAGCGGAACCAGAGCCACGAAGTTGTTGAGCAGGATATCGAGGGGATGGAAACGAGCCGCATTCAACCAATAGAGTCGCGGAGCACTGTGATGCAACGCGTGAAAACGCCACATGAAGTCCACTTCGTGCTCAAGGCGATGAACCCAGTACTGACCCAGCTCCCCGATCACCAGCGCCAGAGCGAGTTGCGCGATGAGCGGCCAGTCGCTGGGCCACAGGCCCAGGGTATGGCCTCCCAGTATCGCCACGGCTACCACCACACCGAGCGCAGTTAGAAGAGGGTCCGCCAGGGCGGCCATGATCGAGATGGTGAGTCCATGTCGTATGTCGACCCCCAGATCTCCCCGACTCTGATTCCACGTCGATTGAAAGGGGACAAGCCGTTCGAGGGCGATGACCATCAAGAAGGCTGGCATCTGGGAGAGGATCAGGGCCACCGGCGGATCCACGCCTCGCCCCATCCAGAAGATGGCGGAAGCCAGCGCTCCCCCCATGACACCCACAAAGGCGAATCGAGACACAAAACGTTCTTTTCGACCTTCCAACAACATGAAACCCACGTACCCCTTCTAAAGATCTAGACTCAGCTCTTCCGCTCAGGAGCGACCCCGATTGCGAGCCGGCTCGATGAACTCGATTGTATTCCCGTCTGGATCACGAACGAAGATCTGACCGGCTCGGGTACCCAGGGCTTGCATGTCGATTCCAGCTTCTTGCAACTCGGCTTCCACGCGCTCATAACTGTCAATTTCGAAAGCAATATGATCCGCAAGCGGATTCAGCACGGGAGCCCGCGTCCCGACATCCACTCCGTCCGGAGTCTGGATCAAATGCAGTTGGACGGGCCCCGCTTGATACCAGGCTCCGGGGATGCCGAAGTCGGGGCGATCAATTTCGCTTAGCCCGAGCAGGTCCCCGTAGAACCGCCGGGACACCTCGATGTCCGACACGTCCAGCGAGTAGTGGTGCGCGGCCTGGGTCAGCATTCTCTCCTCCTCACGCCATCAAGAACTCAGAGACGAGAGGATAACACGGGTCGCTCCATCTCAACGCCCGCCCATCTCGCGCCTCCGCTCACGCCACCACGGCCTGATCACGAAGCCGACCGATCTCCTCTTCCGAATAACCGCCCAGAGACAGGATCTCATCCGTATGCTCACCCAGAAGCGGAGGCCTTCGAAGAGGCGGGATCGGTGTCTCGGAGAAACGAGCCGGAGAACGGAGAACCCGCACCGAGACATCCGGATCTTCGATCTCTTCCACCACACGATTGTGCTGGAATTGCTCATCCCGAAGGCACGACTCCAGATCGTTGACCGCGGCAAATGGAGCACCTGCTTCCCTGAGTCGTGCAGCGAGGTCCTCGGTGGGCCAACTCCGGAAGGCGGCTGTCAGGACCTCGGCAAGATCGTCGTAGTTCTGGAACCGCTGAGCCAATCCGGAAAAGCGCGCGTCTTGCAGAAGGTCTTCGCGCCCGAGCACCTGGCAGACCGCCACATACTGATCATCCTGAACCACCATGCCGACCAGGTGGCCATCCGCCGTGGGATAGACGCGAAAGGGATCAAAGGGAGTCGGCACTGCCTCCTGGCCTGGGAAGGAAAGAGGACCCATCAGCTCACCCAACATGAAGCCCGCATAGGCGTCCAGCATGGGAACGTCGATCCGTTGACCGGGCGCACCCATTCGCTCTTTGGCCAGCAGAGCCGCCAGAATGGACGACAGAGCCGTCAAGCCCGCGGCTTTGTCCGCCACCACACTGCGAAACATCTGCGGCGACCCCGGCCCCCCTTGAACCGGCATCATGCCCGTAATGCCCTGGACCACATGGTCATAGGCGGGAAGTGGCGAGTACGGACCGTCCGGACCGAAGCCGCTGATGGAGACATAGACGAGGCCAGGGTGGATGGACCGAAGAGTCTCCCAACCGATCCCCAGACGATCCATCACATCGGGCCTGAAATTCTCGACCAACACGTCGCAGTGACCGATCAGCCTCTTCACCACCTCACGACCGGAATCACTCTTGAGATCCAGCGCCATGCTTCTCTTGTTGCGATTGAATTGGGTGAAAAATCCGGAGAGTCCGGCATGAAAGGGGCCACTGGTGGTGCGTGACATATCACCCGAGAGCGTTTCCACCTTGATGACATCGGCCCCGAGATCACCCAGGGCCTGGGTGCAGATCGGCCCCGAAACCACCGTCGTGAAATCCAATATACGAAGGCCAGAGCAGGGCCCTCCGTGTCCGGCAGTCGTCATCATTCCGAATGAATAGCGCGTTCCCATGCCTTTCTCCGATGACCGCTCTCTCCGCTATGCTGGAGGTCCTGGATCAGTCCAGTCCAAAAGTGAGCCGAGGCCTCCCGACATGAGCATGCAACCCCACTTCTTCAACGACTATGCGACCCTCGATCCCTTCCTTCCTGACGAAGAGGCCCATTCTCTTGTACGGCTCTGTGAGGAATTCGGAAGCTATGGGCTCTACTCCGAGGAAGGATTGAACGATGGAATCGGCGAAGGCCTGCCCCAGCGCTTCGATGCCGCCTTCAATTTCATCAAGACCGGTGGGCGCTTTGGACGAAGCCGCGAAGACCTGGCGATCCTTGCGGGTCGGACCAATTACTTCCGGGAAACCTACGCGTACGGAGATTCGATCACCGCACCCGGCATCGAGTCCCTCTACTACAGCGAAAGTTTGATGGAACATGCCCGTCGTATCTTCCGTCGGCCCACCATCGAACCGGCCATCGTCTACGCCAACATCCTGCTCCCTGGACAGGAATTGGCCCTTCATACAGATGTCCCTGAATTTCGAGGCATGAGCCGCAAACTGTACCCACAATGGCTGCTTGTCGTGATGCACCACTCGGGTCTATTTGAAGAGTCCAGACTCCACATTGCCACCGCGGTTTCGTGGTACCAGGACACCCGGGGTGGCGAATTCGCCTTCTACCCCGATGGAGCCGATGCGCCGGGGACAGCCCTGACCGTCAACTTCAACTCGGCCATCATCGCCGATACGGACAGCCTTTTTCATGGCGTCGACCGGGTCGAGGAAAGCCTTGAACCCATGCCCCCTTTCAGGCCCGGCATGCGGGTCCATCCCGATGGAGACGGCCTTTGGATCGTCCGCGACGGAGAAACGGAAATTGCCCGATACAACTGGGACGAGATGCGCTTTTCCATCTCGTGGAAAGCCTACTGCTTCAATAACGAGGACGAACGAAAGCGCTGGCACAGCCATTCCGAAGATCTGAAACTGGACTCTGTCCTGGACAGGCTCTGCGATGACTTGCAGAAACGAGGGCGCATCTCAGATACCCGGCCCGAAAACCGCGAACTGGCGGAGATCCTGGTGGATGAATACATTCACTTTCCGCCGCCGGAAGCGGATCCGGTATAGATCCGACACGGAATCGGACCAATCGAGCACAGCCCTTTCTACAAGACGGAGGACTTCATGTCCGTAACTACACAAAGTGTCGACATCCCCCTGCCCCAGGGAGGGACCATGAAGGGCTATCTCGCCCGACCCGAAGGGGAAGAAACCCTTCCCGGGGTTCTGGTCTTCATGGAGATCTTCGGCGTCAACTCCCACATCAGGGACGTGACGGAAAGAATTGCCGCCGAGGGCTTTGTCGCACTGGCCCCCGACTATTTTCACCGCACGGGAGCCGGCATGGAGCTCAACTACGACGACGACGGCATGGCCGAAGGTATGAGCCACCTCGGACAACTCCAAGCCGATCAGATGATCTCTGACGCCCAGACGGCCAAGGATTTTCTCGAAGCCCGAGGCGATGTCGGCGGTGCGGGAATCGGAGCCATCGGGTTCTGCATTGGCGGACACATGACCTATCTAGCCGCCTGCGAAACCGGCCTGAAGGCGGCGGCTTCCTTCTACGGAGGAGGCATCGCGGCTCCGGCCGGGCCTGGCGGTGGCGCTTCAACCCTTTCGCGAACCTCCGGCATCTCCGGCCGTATTGAATGCTACTTCGGGCAGCAAGACAGTATGATTCCCATGGAGCAGGTCGAGGCGGTTCGTGAAGCCCTGGAAGGTGCGGGCACCGCCCATGGAGTTCATGTGTACCCGGACGCCGATCACGGTTTCAACTGCGATCAACGCGGGACCTTCCACGCAGCGTCGGCCGAGGATGCCTGGGCACGCAGCCTCGCCCTCTTCAACAGCGAACTCCGGGACTGAAGCAGGGACTTCAGTCTCCAAACAAGCTGGGAATGCCCTCGGGTCCCTCTCCTGAAGATCCCCCGGAAAGATCCGTATTCCGGGAGCCGGAAAATTCATTCAAACCCAGCTCCGAACGGAATTCAGCGGAACGACCCACCATCCCTCCATCAATGGGAATCCCGATGCTATCGGCGGTGCGCACCAGGCCGTTGAAAATGCCCACGGTGGCCGCGGCCGCAACAAAAGCGTCGAGGCCGATAGCCTCCTGAAGTGCATTGCGGGCTTCCGGAAGATCATCGCTCCCACGCGTCGCCGCCTCACTGAAACGAATCAGGGCCGCGCCGTGGGGAATCGCGCCATCCCCCTGACCGATTGCGCCCGTTAGATCCACCTCTTCTCCAATCGCATTGCTGCTCACACGGAGCAGCGCCACATGGGAAGTCGTTCAGTAGAAGCACTCATTGATGGCCGAAACCCGGGCTGCCACCAGTTCCACCTGAGGCCGATTCAACGGACGATCGCTCCAGACCAGTTCCTGGAAATCGGCCATGGCATACATCGAGCCAACGAGCCCAAAGAACGCCGCATTGTCGGCGGGTGCCAGACTCAATGCACGACCCACGTTCGGCCCGGCGAAGGGTTCCATCAAAGGAACGAAGGCACCCACATCCGCGGTTCCTTCCGGACGCGAACCATCGGGTTCTCCCGGAAGAGCCTGCGGAAGTTCTTCCAGCGGTACACCCAGGGCTTCCGCAAAAGCATCGATGGCCGTAATGCAAACCGTGACCGCACAGATTTCGACATACGCAGCGTCACCCAGTTCTTCTATACACACCCCAGCCCAGGCCTGATCGATACTGTGCACATCCGCTG
Organism: Spirochaeta sp.; assembly: GCA_002691025.1. GTDB lineage: Bacteria > Myxococcota_A > UBA9160 > UBA9160 > UBA4427 > MED660. The sequence goes on from NZGT01000067.1 coordinate 44,045, forward strand.
CAATCCGGCGAACCATGTCAACCACTCGTTCCGGCAGACATTCACTGGCGGCCGAAATCCCATCTCGAAGCCAGGGCGGATCATTGCGCTGGAGTCGAGCCTCTCGAGCCACTCGAGCTACTTCAACCCGTTGCGAGCCCGTCCACCATGAGCCTGGACCCGCAATACGAGCCCAAGCCGCCCGATGCGCCTGCGCGATCACTTCGGGAACCTCGTGTCCATGAAGCGAATAATCGAAAATGGTCATTTTGCTCTCCCTCCTTCCACCGAGATGAAAACCCTCGGTATCGCTACCCGGTCCGGCTCTACGGACGCCACACCTGCGGAGCCTGTCCCTTCATCATGTCGCCCAAAGCCGACAATTCGATCCTCCACGGATCCAAACGCAAAAGTCCATATCCTGGGTCATCCGCGTTCTCCCAGAACATGGACAGGTCGTAGCCCAGGGGAGGTGGCGTCGCTTTATAGAATTCCCAGAGCCTCTTCTTCTCCGCAATGTCGCCGACCCATTCAGCCCGGCATTCCGCATAGACCTGTTCGTGCTGAGGATCCCAATACGACAAGGAAACATGGGGATTGTGGGCGATGTGCTTGGCCTTGAAGCTCTCGCGGCCGGTAGCAATCCAGCCTGTGGAACCCTCCCATACGGGATGCAGGAGCCTGGCCCTGGGGCGATCTTTGCGGTCCACGGTGGTCACGGTGCACCAGACGATCCGTGAAATCCGAGCCATGAACTCGTCTTCGATCTCTGAAAATGATGTGATGTCCGCCATCTCGACCCTCCCTCTCCAGAATCACGCCAGGCCATCTCTCCCTCGCGACGCCTGAGGGCCCACGAAAGCGCGACTCCAGGAGCAGGCCTCCGGCAGGCAACAGCATAGCCGCTTGCCCGCCCAAGACGCATTCGGCCCCTCGACGTGCAGAAGATGCCCACCAACGCTACTGATTCGATTGTCCATCAAGGCGGATTCGTTCTCCGCCGTCACGAAGAGCTCCGTGGAAGCGCCATGAAGATCTCATGAAGCCAGAAAACCAGCTCTCGTACACACCGGGCGGTCGAGCCCTCGATACCGCAGTTTTCGGATTCGCGGTCTTCACGCTGCTCTGTCACGTGGCTGTGGGGTTGCAACTCGGCCTCGACACACTGATCCAGATCTCCATTCTTGCTCTCCTTCTGGGAATCGGGGTCCGAATCGGGTGGGGACGCCGGGACCCCCGAACCGAACCGACCACCCGGGCCGCATCCTCTCCCAACGGGATTCCCACCCTGAGCGGACTCGGCCTGCTGATTCTCGCGCTTGTCGGCGTCGGTCTGCACTGGGGGCTGGACTCCATCTGGGGATATTGGGGCTGTGCGGCAGTGGGCTGCGTGATCGTACTTGCGCGAGAAACGCGAAGTCATCCTCAAAGCCCCGAGGTACAGGTGGGCCGCTTTGAACGTACGTCTCTTTGGGGACTCGGCGTGCTCTGCGCTCTCACAGCCCTGGCCGCCCACCATGGAGACGCCGATGACGCCTTCTACGTGAATCTCTCCGTCTGGGCCCTCGACCATCCCGACGCCCCTCTGCTGCCAGGCGACACGCTGCACGGATTCGATGGCATTGCCATGTCACTGCCTGTTTTCAAACTCCTGTCCTATGAAATCTTCCAGGCCGCCTTCGCCCGATTGAGCGGCCTTCCCGCTCTCGACGTGGTCCACCTGTGCTTCCCACCCCTGATCGCCCTGTTGATCCCTTTTGTCTGGGCGAGACTCGCCAGCCTGCTCGCACCCAGTCGATGGCTGATCGTGGTGGGGCTCATGATCGCCCAACTCTTCTTTCTCGGAGACGGGCATGCCTCCTACGGTGATTTCGGCCTGCTTCGCCTTCAGCAGGGAAAGACCGTCCTGCTACTCATCGCTCTTCCCCTGATTGCCTACTACGGAATCCGCTTCGGCCTGGCCCCCAGCCTCTCCCGCGGCCTCCTGCTCGCCGCAGCCCAGATCGCCGCTGTCGGACTTTCCACAACCGCCTTGTGGTTGGGACCCACCACGGGTTTCCTCGCGGTTTGCGCTGCGACAACTCTTGGCGATACGCACTGGCTCCGAACCGGCCGTACCGTCCTGCTCGGACTGATGACCTCTCTCTACCCACTGGCCCTGGCGCTCTTCATGCGAAGCGCGACCCTGCGAGCCTTTTCAGAGGCGGTCCACCCCCTGCCCAGCCTGGAGTGGTCGAGCCATGAGTTGATGACCCATGCACTGGATTTATTGGCGGGACCCGACCAGGTAGCCAGACTGATCTTGTTCTGCCTCATCGCCGTCCTCGCCATTCCAGGCACCGCTCTGTTTCGAAGGTATATGGCCGTTACGGTCGGGGCCTTCTTTCTATTCTTCTTCGACCCGTGGTTGGCCCGTTTCGTATCGCATCAGATCACAGGCGCAGACACCTACTTCCGCGTTTTCTGGGTGCTGCCTCTTCCTCTCATCATCGCATCCGTACTCAGTGCCCCCCTCGCCGTGGGGACGTCTCTTCCAGAAGGACGCAGACGTGGCCTGACCGTTGCGACGTGTGTCGGCGCTCTGGCCCTCTTGATCTGGCTCCCGGGAACCCACACGCTCTCCAGTGCAAACGAGGTCCGACTGGGATGGCCTGGACCCAAGGTTCCCATTCGTGAATTGGCCATGGCCCAGCGCGTCGTGGAAACCAGCCACGAGGGCGACTTCATACTGACACCCCCGCTCATATCCCGCTGGATCCCGCTTTTCCAGGATCATCCCGCTCCACTCATGGTGAGAGCCATGTATCTCGACCGTCTCCATGAGCGACTCGGCGCGGAAGAGTTGATCGAGCGCAGGCTCCTCACTCAACTGGTGGGAGGACAAACGGCCGGAGGCAACGGGCCGGAACGGCTTGCGGGGGCGGTCTCCCGTTACCCCCTCAACGCCGTACTCCTGTCGGGGCCGGCCCTGGCCAACCCCGAGCTACGGCGGATCCTGATCGATTCACCTCTCTCCGTCGACTTCCGTGATGCTGACTACGAACTCTGGGTACGAAAGAAGGGCCCAGACTCGTCCGAGCGCTGATTTTCGGATCTGAGGCGTCGTAAACCCCGACCGACCCCTGATCCGGCCATCTTCACCTCAGCGCGGTACCATCCTCACAATGTCTGGTCTCGATGAATCGAAGATCTCCGGTGAACCGTCAAACGCGGTCATCGATCCATCACGCGTCAGCGTGATCATCCCCTGTCGAAACGAACGGGCCACCATTGAGCGAGTGGTGTCCCGCTTTCGCGAACAACTCCCTGAAGCCGAAATCCTCGTCGTCGATAACGCCAGCGACGACGATACGGCACGGGTGGCCGAACAGGCCGGCGCGCGTGTGGTCCGCGAGTCCCGGGTCGGGAAAGGCTTTGCGCTCCTGACAGGCTTTGGAAGCGCGCGCGAGGCCGACTACTACGTCATGGTCGATGGAGATGATACGTATCCGGCCACGGCCTCCATCGATCTGATCGCGCGGGCGGCGGATGGAGCCGACATGGTGGTGGCGACCCGACTCGCCGACCAGCAAGAGGGTTCATTGCCCAAAGGTCACGGCCTCGGCAATCGACTCTTCATCGCGCTGGTGCGACTTCTTTTTGGAATCAAGACCCGCGACCTCTTCTCGGGCTACCGGGTCCTGACCCGACGTTTCCTGGACACCGTTCCCATCGTCGCCACCGGCTTTGATATCGAAGCGGAGCTCTCGGTTCAAGCACAAACCCATGGGTTCCGGGTCGATGAGCACCCCATCGAATATCGTCCGCGTCATCCGGACAGCGCGAGCAAACTCAACACATTTCGCGACGGGACCCACATCCTGCGCGGGATCCTGATCCTCTTCCGCGACTACAGACCCATCGCCTTCTTCGGTTCTCTGGCCATCCTCCTTGCCCTTGCTTCACTCGCCAGCGGGTGGGCCGCCGTGGACGACTACCTACGGACCGGCTTCGTGAACCATCTGCCTCGCGCTGTACTCGCAGCCGGTCTCTTCATTCTATCGGCCCTTTCCATGTCACTCGGCGTACTCCTTTCCTCCATCAACAGGCGATCCACCGAACTCGCCAGCCTGATCCGAAAGCGATCGCGTTGAGCGAGGAGTCCCCTCTCGACAGAAGTGTCAGTCTGATCGTGGTGAACTACAACGGCGAGCGCACTCTTCGGTCGTGTATCGAATCCCTACTCGGTTCACTGGGACCCTCCACCGAACTCTTCGTGGTCGACAACGCTTCCTCGGACACAAGCCCCGCTCTACTCAAGGCGATGGAGAAGAGGAGTCCGGCCATACAGACCCTCTCCCTGGAGGAGAACCTGGGCTACGCGGGCGCCGTCAATCACGTCCTTCCCCGGTGCCAAGGTCGATATATCGCTGTTCTCAACATGGACATCGAGGCCGAAGAGAACTGGCTCGACCCGCTCGTGGAACTGCTCGATCAGCAACCCGGGGTGGCGGCCGTCAATCCTCTCCTCACAGTGAACGATGGCCAGGTCGTAAACGCAGCGGGTCAAGATGTCCACATCACCGGACTCGGGTTCAATCGCGCTCTTGGACGATCGCGTTCCTCCATTCACGAAGAGCCTTTCTCCGTCCCCGGCATCCAGGGGGCCGCATTCCTGATCCGGAGATCCGTGCTCGAAGAGATCGGGGGTATGGACGACTCTGGTTTCCTCTATCACGAGGACGTCAACCTGTCATGGCTGCTTCGACTGATGGGCCATGACCTCTATTGCGTGCCCCGGTCCGTCGTCCGGCATGATTATTTCCTCTCCATGCACGCAGAAAAGCTCTACCTCCTCGAGCGGAATCGATTGGCCATGCTGGCAAGCTATCTCGAGCCTTCCACCCGGATCTGGCTCTCGCCCTTCCTGCTCCTGACGGAACTGGTCCTTTGGATCTATGCCCTGATGCGGGGCCCTGGCTTCCTGGGCGCCAAAGCACGCTCCTACGGCTGGCTGAGATCAGACCGAAGCCGGATTCAAGAACGACGCGACCTCGCCCATCGGTTGAGGAAGATCCATGATCGCGCGCTGCTTTCAGGGATGACACTCACGTATCCATGGCGTCAGGTTCTCACCCTCGCTCGCGAGAAGGCGGAACCCCGAAACCCTCTTCCCCCAAAGACACCCACTGGGAAGAGTTGAGTTTCAGTGCTCCTCTTCGGGGCCCTCTCCAGCCTCAAGAGACACCTCTGACTCGAGTCGCCTGAGTCGGTAGGAGATATCCTCCTGGATACTTCGGCTTGAATTGACCAGATCCGCCACGATTCCGGTCAGGACCATCTGGAGTCCCGCCAACATCAGGATCGCCGCGAGAATCAGCGACTGGACGTGGAGATCGTGATCCTCCGTCAGGAAGAAGAAGTATAGAAAGCGAAGCCCCAGCAGGAGTCCGGCCGCCATCGAAATGGTTCCCAGGGTCGAAAAAATCCGCATGGCCCCATACGAGGAATACACCCGGACCATCACACCCAGGGATCGTGTAATGAATTCACCGACATTGGAAAACAAACGGGACTCGCGCAGTTTCTCATTGGTCCGGATGGGAACGCTCACCGTAGGAATCCGGCGTCGGCCCGCCTGGATGACATGGTCCACCGTATGATCAAAATCAGTGAACATATTGATCCGGGAAGCCGCTTCGCGTGAATACGCCTTGAAGCCACTGGCTACATCCGGCACATCCATGTTGGCCAGTCGGCTCACTGTCCGACTCCCCAACTTCTGGAGCATCTTCTTCGAAGACGAGAAATGCTCGACTTCGCCCGGTCGCCGGTCGCCGATCACGAGCTCCGCTCGACCTTCCAGAATCGGTTTCACCAACTCCCTGATGTCTTCGCCCTGGTACTGATTGTCCCCGTCTGTATTGACGATGATGTCTGCATCCGCNCTCAAGCAGTAATCCATACCCGCTGCAAAGGCGTGGCCCAGCCCCCGGTTCGCAGAGAAGCGCAAGACGTGATCCGCACCGTTTTCACGCGCAACTTCACCTGTGCGGTCGGTGCTCCCATCATCAATTACGAGGACTTCGACGATATCAATTCCGTCGATGTCCCTGGGAATATCTCCCAGAGTTGCAGCCAACGTATCCTCTTCATCGAGGCACGGAATCTGGATCATGAGCTTCACGCTGATCTCCTGTCATGAACGAATCGGCGAAACCAGATCATACGGCATCTGGCTTCGCCTTGGAGTCCGTGAGGCCCAGAAGCCGCCAGGCGTTCCTTGGCCCCTCCGGACCAAAGGATGGGGACGCGATCGATTCANCCTCTGTGATNTCGCCGAATGGNCCTATCATCCAGGGTCTGCACCAAAGACCCGAAGGAAATCGAAATGAATCGGTCTCGATCCCCAGTCTCNCTGCTGATCCTCCTGACACTGGCCCTCCTGACAAGTTCCACCGCTGAAGCGGACGACTTCAGTCGGTCCGGAGCGTATATCGGAGCCTCGGGGGCGTTCGGCATAAGCCTCTTNGAAGACGATCTCGAAGCCTCCTCTCCGCGGAATCTGAAGCTCGGCGATTCAGCAGGCTTCCAGATCAAGATGGGGTATCGCCTCAACAAATGGATGGCTCTTGAGGCCCAATATGAATGGCTGAATGAGTTCGTCGTGACACAAACCAACGACGCCATCTACGAATCCACCACCGTAGCCGAATTCAGGCCTCAAACCGTNACCGCCAATCTGAAGCTGATCCTTCCGCTGGGTCGNGTAGAACCACATCTGATCCTGGGTATCGGACTCGGCCTTTGGGAAGGNAAGGTGATCCGTTCAGGATTTTCAAAAAGCGACTCGGCTTTGGCCGGGCGAGTGGGGGCCGGCATGGACTTCCATCTGACACCGTCCTGGATCCTGAGTGCAAGCGGTACGGTGGTGCTCGGGACGGCTCAATTCACGCAAGAAGCAGGCGCGATCCCCTTTTCGGTNGGCGACCTCTACTACGTCTCATTTGGGGCCGGCGTAGCCTATCGCTTCTNACAGACCCCACCTCGCCTTGTTGACGAGCGTCACCCCATCAGACCCCTCGTGGCGGGTCCGCTATTCAGCCCTTGTCTTCGGCTTCCAGCGACGAAGCAGAAGTGAATTGCTCACGACGCTGACGCTCGAAAAGGCCATGGCCGCCCCGGCAAAAATTGGACTCAAGAGACCCGCGGCCGCCAGGGGAATCCCGGCCGTGTTGTAGAGGAAGGCCCAGAAGAGATTCTGGTGGATCTTGCGGGTCGTGGCCCGGGAAACGGAGATCGCTTCGGGAACAAGCCGGGGATCGGATCGCATCAAGGTAATGCCGGCGGTATGCATGGCTACGTCTGAGCCGGTCGCCATGGCGAACCCCACATCCGAAGCCGCCAGAGCCGGAGCATCATTGACGCCGTCGCCCACCATGGCCACACGGCTCCCCGACCCTCTCACAGACACGACTTCCTGGGCTTTCTCATCCGGCAGGACCTCAGCCACGACTTCGTCTACACCGACATCATCGGCCACCACTTGCGCGGTCTGCGCGTTNTCACCGGTCAACATGATGACCCGGGTCCCCATCTGGTGGAGCTCTTCAATGGCTGATTTCGCACTCTCACGAACCCGGTCGCCGACGGCCGCAATCGCCAGCAGCACGCCGCCTTCCTGGGCCATCCACATGACGGTCATGCCCTGCTTTTCAAGATCNTCCGCCTGCACTGCCAGGTTCGACATGTCGACCTTCTCTTCTTCCATCAGGCGTCGACTTCCCAGGACCAAGGACCTTTCTCCGACTCGCGCCTTGATTCCGCGTCCCGGAAGGGCCTGGAAATCATCCATCTCCTGGGTCGGGATCGAACGATCATCGGCCCCTCGTAGAATCGCCTGGGCAAGAGGATGTTCACTTCCCTTCTGGATAGAAGCCATCAAGGCAAGCGCCTGCTCTTCGCTTCCCCCATCCACGCACTTGATCTGGCGNAACTCTGGACGCCCTTCCGTCAACGTGCCGGTCTTGTCGAAGATCACGACAGANACGCCACGTGCCTGCTCCAGTGCTTCTGCATCCTGAATCAGGATCCCGGCCCGGGCNGCGGCTCCCGTCCCCACCACCAGCGCTGTGGGCGTCGCGAGACCGAGCGCGCACGGACATGCAATCACCAACACTGAAACCGCATGGATCAGGGACGTTTCCCACCCTGCGCCCAGGAAGAGCCAGACCCCGAGTGTCAGCACAGAGGAGCCGAGGACCACAGGCACGAAAACAGCNGAGACACGGTCGACTGTCTTCTGAAGAGGGGGTTTGCTGGACTGCGCTTCTTCAACCAGGGATACGATTTGCGAAAGAAGAGATTCCTCTCCAACGCGTGTCGCCTCAATTCGCAGTAGACCCGAACCGTTGATGGAGCCACCCGTCACTTCATCTCCGGTTGTACGGGAGACCGGAAGGCTTTCGCCCGTAAGCAGGGACTCGTCCAGTTGGCTTGCCCCCTCGAGAATGATGCCGTCCACGGGCAGACTCTCACCCGGCTTCACCAGGACGACCTCTCCCCGACTGACCGCATCGGCCGGGATCTCCAACTCCGCCCCGTCCCGGATCACACGCGCTGTGCGCGGGCGAAGTGCCATCAATGCCTGGATGGCGGCGGTCGTTCCATGCTTCGCACGAGTCTCGAGAAGGCGACCCAGAAGCACCAGCGTGATGACTGCAGCCGAAGCTTCAAAATAGAGCTCACCGGANCCCACCAGGACCACATAGACACTGAGCAGATATGCCGCGCTGGTCCCGAGCGCCACAAGAAGGTCCATATTTCCGGTCCCGGCTCGCAAGGCTCGCCAAGCCGCTCGATAGAAACGCGCACCTGCCAGGAACTGCACCGGCGTCGCCAACGCCCATTGCCAAGGCCCCGGCAACATGACCGTAAAGCCCAGGGGTTCAGCCATCATCGGTGCCACCAGAGGCAAGGTCAGGAGAGTCGAAGCCAGGAGGGTGAGAAGGTCGCTCCGGTTCTTTCGTCGCTCTTCCTTGCGTCGCATCTCAGAGGCCTCCCGTTCGGAGGCGAGAGGGGTGGCTCCATAACCGGCCCCTTCAATGGCAGCCACGATGGATTCGGTATCCGTGGCCCCCGGTTCNTATGCCACATGGGCCAGGGCATTCGCGAGATTCACCTGAGCCGACACAACACCGGGCTCTTTCATGATTGCGTTTTCGATGCGACCTGCGCAGGTTGCGCAGCTCATTCCATCCAGACTGAATTTGACCAGGACGGGTCGCACGGCATGACCGACCCCGACCACGGCGGAGACGATCTCGGCCAAGGAAATCTGCGGCGGATCGAATTCAACNTCCACCCTCTCCTTGGTCAGGTTGGCCGATACCGAGCGGACACCAGCCAGAGCTGAAATTGCGGTTTCGAGTGGCCCCACACAACTCGCGCAATCCATCCCGTCCACCGAAAGACTGACTCTTCGAGACTTCTCCTGGGACATCCAAACTCCCCGCGTCTTGAAAGTGGCTTAAAAAAAACCCTGCACCGTATACGACGGAACTAGTCTACCTTCTGAGCGTCAGAGACGANAACACTAGCGCGACTACACAAATGAGGCGTAACAAGTCGCCACATGAAATCTCCGCACCGACTGCTCGCGATCACGCTTTTTCTCCTCTTGCTGGCTCCCTTGACCCAGGCCCAGGACAAGAGGCCGCCCCCGTCTACGGAAACCACTCTCGAGAAGGGTCTCGATGCGCTTGACCATGGCCAATGGAACGAAGCCATGCAGATCTTCGAAGCCCTCTCCGAGGCGGAACCCGACCAACCTGCCCCGGCCTATTATCTGGGTGTCGCGGCCGCCCATGGCGGCCATGACGTAACGGCCGTAGACGCCTTCATCCATTGCGCCTCCATCGACCCGGGATTCGAGTGGGTCCAGGCCAACCTCGGGCTCATCCTCTTCCGCCTGGACGAGATCCAACTGGCCGAGGATCACCTCCTCGAAGCCCTCCTCCAGGGGCCGGAAAACGCGGACGTCCTCCTTCACCTCGGCATGATCGATGCCCGACGCCAGGAATATGACCGCGCACTGAGGCTCTACCAACAAAGTGCAGACCTGGATCCATCCGTCGCCAGCCTGGCCATGTTTGAAGCGGCNGATCTCGAACTGGCCCGGGGTGATCTACCCGCTGCGTTGGATTTTCTCGAGAAGGCTCGCTTGGCGCCAGGGCCCGCATCCGCCCAGAAAGCCGCGGAAGAACTCCTTGACGCACTGATGGCCGAAACCACGAAACAACCTCGTTTCATCCTTCAAGGCAATGCGGGATTCGAACTCGACGACAACGTCACGGTCACCGAAGAGGATCTGGCTACGGGGCTTTCGGATGAAGCTCTCGTACTGGGCGCGGGTCTCGAATACAGATTGCTGAATGAAGAAACGGCCTGGGTCATCGTCGGTTACAACATCTATCAGAGTCTGTATCGGACCCTGACGGACTTCGATCTCCGCATCCAGGAACCTCGACTGACCATCGGTGGAAGGGTCGGGCGGGTATTCCCGACCTTCAGCTACGCCTACCAGAACCAGACCCTTGGAAGCGACGGGTTCCTGTCCTCGCATCTCATGGATTTCGANCTCGATATCGCCCTGACGGATCGCTGGTTCCTCTTTCTCGGAGGTGAAGTCGAAAGGATCACCTACGACTTCACACCCGCTCGAACCGGTTACCGGGGCGCAATCAACCTGGGCCCGCAGATCCGGTTCCTGGACAACCTCGTCTCGTTGCGCGTGATCTGGGAGCCTACCTGGCAACGTACCGATGGAGCTACTTTCAGTTTCAACGGCCAATCCGTGTTGACCGAGCTGAACGTCTTCATTCCAAGGGGGCGAGGTCTCGATATGGATGCCTCGTACCAGTATATCCAGAACGACTACACCGAGAGGGTTTCCGGATTCGGCCTGGGCTACCGGCACGACACCTACCACGTATTGCGCCTGGGNCTGCAGATGCCACTTGCGAAGTACGCCAACATATCCGCCGACTACCTGCATCTTCGCTCCGAGTCGACCATCCCCGATCTCAACTATTCCCAGAATATCCTGACATTCCGTATCGGATTCTGGTACTTCTAGNCCTTCTACGGAGCCTTTTGCACCGCATCCGCCCTCTCTTCAATGGAAAGCGGCCGAACGCGACGCATCTGCTTCTGCATCTTCGATTTCTGTGAATCGGACATGGCCTCAAAGCGTGCTTGATGCTCTTTCATGCGATTCTTCTCGGTCTCATCCACGGATACCGGCCTGGATCGTTGAGCCGGAGCTCCAGCGGGCGGTTCAGGCAGAACGAACTCGCCCTTGTTTCGCGATGTAATCGAAATCGCCTTCACCCGCTGCTGCATGGAACTGCGTCGCTCATCACTGAGCCTCTGGGTACGAAGGCCGGGCGTCATCATCTTCTTCAGTTCCTCGGACAGGTTCTGACTTGTCATCCGCCGAGCAGCGATATGAGGACGGACTTCGGATCGCCAACGACCGCGGCGCACATCGAGATGATTCTGGTATCGGGATTGCCAGCGCGAAAACTCGGCTCTTGGCCGAGCCCCTCCCACGGGCTCTCGCGAATGAGCCACGGGGACAAAAGCCAGGCAAAGTGCGGCCGCAAGAAAGGTCCTCAGCCAGAACCCGACCCGGACCGGACCTCCATAGGAGATGGCCTTTTTGTTCCAACCCATGCTGGTGTTCCCCAACCCCGCCTTCAGCTTTTCCCTTGCAGACTCAAAAGGACTCGCGATACGGACGCAGATCGACTTCCAGGCTCCAAGCCGACGGGGCCTGCCTGTGCAATGACCAGAAGGCATCCGCAATGGCCGAGATATCCAACATGCCGCCCGCACCCTTGGCTTCGCGAAGACCGGGAAAACGACCATTGACCACATCGCCATCGATCACCCCATCGATGACCACGTGACCCACGTGGATCCCTTGCGGCCCGAACTCCCGGGCCATGCCATGGGCCACCGATCGTAAAGCGGACTTCGCCGAAGCAAAGGCCGTAAACGGCGGGCGAGCCCGCAAAGAAGCCGTGGCTCCCGTAAACAGGATGCTCCCGCTGCCCTGGGGCAGCATACGTCGTGCCGCTTCTCTTCCCACGAGAAACCCTCCAAAGCAACAGATTCGCCATAGCTCTTCAAAGAACTCATCGGTCATCTCAAGCAGTGGGCTGAACTGATTATTGCCCGCGTTATAAGCCACGAGATCAAGCGATCCCCCCTCTTGAACGGCCCGATCCAGAAGTGCCTCGACTTCGTTGCTCTGGGTCGTATCGGCCACAACCGCCGAAGCCTTACCTCCCGAAGCCTCGATCTCGGCCACCACAGCGTCCAGTTTTTCCAGGGTTCGCCCAGCGATGAACGTATGTAGACCCTCTTGAGANAAGCGACGTGCCAAGGCTGCGCCGAGTCCGTTCTGCGAGCCCACTCCGACGACGACAGCGACCTTACCTACCTGACCTGGAGCCATCCTATTCCCCCTTCTGCCCCTCGGTCTTTTNCCCGAGGACGCCATACGTTGAATCGGCAACACGCTAGCAACTTGAAGACCTNATACGCAGTTCGTTCCGGCTCACTATAAATCAGTCCGCAAAGTGTTACGGAACTACAGTCTCCATCCGGACCGGACGATACAAAATCACACGATGACACGATGCCGAAACGGGAGAGACATAATGGAATCGCCCCATAGATCCGGTGGCTTTACACTGATTGAATTGATGATCGTTGTAGCCATCGTCGGGGTCCTCGCGGCCACCGCCATCCCAACCTTCCAACGCNTGCAGATGCGATCGAAGACCTCCGAAGTCAAAGTGAACATGGTGGCCATTCGCATCGCCGAAGTAGCCTACCGGTCCGAATTCGGAAGCTTCCTGGCCGCTCAGGTGTCTCCTGCCGCCTACGGTGGAAGTACGGCCATCCCGTTTGCCGACACCGGACCTTCGGGTGAAAATTTTGCGACGTTGGGATGGGAGCCGGAAGGAAGGATCTACTTCCAATATGGAGTCAGCGCCTCAACGGACGGCAATGCCTTTTCCATCGCAGCCGCCGCCGATCTGGACCAGAACGGAACACCGCAGGTCTGGGGCTACATCATGCCCGATTCAAGTGGCACCACAGCGCCTGACGTCCTCGGCTGTAGCAGCGTGTGGAACGAATCCACCCAGAGCATGGGGCTGACCGCAAGCATCGGTCCCTGCAGTGCGGACGGCGGCCAGAGCGAATTCTAGACCCCCCCCTCCTCCCCCCAGATTCCCATGAGGGTACGGGTCAGGGCTGCTGCGGATTTTTCCGCAGCAGCCCTTTTTGCCTTCGTGCTATGGGTCTGACCCCATGCGACTATTCTCCCCAGTCAAGAACAAGAGACGTCTCGCCCTGTCGCTTCTGGGAACAGCCGCACTCATGCTTACGAGCTGCGGTGAGATCGCCCCTGAACAACCGAATATCCTGATTTTCGTAGTCTCCTCATTGAGGGCCGACGCCCTGGGGACCTACGATCTNGACCGGACCGAGACCCCTCATTTCGATGAACTCGCCATCGACGGAGTGACGTTCGAAGAGGCCTACGCGACTTCTTCCTGGGATCGGCCGGCCCTGACCTCCCTTCTGAGTGGCCTCTATCCATGGCATCACGGCGTCAACGCCAAAGAAGACTCTCTTGACCCTTCCATGCCCAGCATTGCCCGCGCCTTCTCGAAAGACGGCTATACCTCGGCCCTGATCACAGCCAATCCGAACGTCGGACCGCTCTTCGGGCTCGATGAAGGCTTTGACGAAACCATCGAACTCTATAGCCGGTCTCAACCTGGCAGGGTGGAACCCCACGAATTCATCGCGAAAGCGCAAACCGTGGTTGAAGTCGCACTCAAGTGGATGGAAGAAAGGCCCAGACCCTATTTCCTCGTGGTCCTGGCCATCGACCCCCGTGCTCCTTACTTGCCTTCGCGAAGCGATGACCCCGGCGTGTTCCGTGCTCGCAGCGGAGTCGATGGACGAATTGCTTCTCTCAAACGCCTTTCACGATCCAGGACACCGAACGATGAAGCCCGAATCCGCGAGCTCTACCAGGCGGAAGTCAAAGCCACCGACGAGGCGTTCGGCGAATTGATTTCGACACTTCGAATGCGCGGAGAGCTTGAAGAAACCCTCGTCGTCTTGACCGCAGATCACGGCGAAGCCTTCTGGGAGTACCGGGATATCCAAGGTCATGGGAAGACCGTGTCCGAGGAAGTACTCCGGGTTCCACTTGTAGTCCGTTACCCCAAGGATCGGCGCTTTCCGCCGGGCGCTCGAACCACCAAGCCCGTCTCCCTGGTCGATCTCGGCCCCACCCTGCTTGACCTGACGGGAGTCTCCAGTCCCGGAACCCTGGATGGCCGCCCCTTCTTTGATTCCGCCATCCAGGCCCGGCCCCCGATCCTGGCCGCACTCGACACGAGCCAGGTCACGCTTCTGACATCCGTCCGCAAGCCATACAAGCTCCTCTGGGACCGCGACCGAGGCGAGGTCTCCCTTTTCGACCTGCGAGTCACTCGACCCGAAGCCGAGCCCTTCGACCCCCGCCCCGATGAAAAAGCGGGCCTGGCCCACGAAGAACTCTTCGAGGCGTTGATCGAAAGCCTGAGAATCCGAGAATCAGACCTGTCCGAAGGGAAGGCGGGCGAACTGCCCCAATCGATCCAGAGCGACCTGAGAGCATTGGGACGCACCCCCTGAGACTCTCCCAGCCGCGCCACCGACCCCCAACGAGAAGCCGGGGCCGAGAGCCATCAACGCGAAATCAGGAAGAGGCTCAGAGCAGGCCAATACGTGATGACCAGTACCGTCAGCAGCAGGATGATGAAGAAGGGGATCGTCGCCCGATAGACCTCGAGCACCGGACGCTCAAAGCGATAGCTGGCAATGAAGAGGTTCATCCCCACTGGCGGCGTGATATAACCGATCTGCATGTTGGCCAGGAAGATGATCCCGAGGTGAACCGGATCGATCCCGTAACCGATCGCAATCGGCAGGATGATCGGTACGACAATCACGAGGGCAGAAAAAATATCCAGCATCATTCCCAGGGCCAGGAGGAAGATGTTGAGAAGGATCAGGAAGGTCCATCGGCTATCAACATGCTCTCGAACCAACTCAAAGAGTTGAACGGGGACATCTGAAAAAATCAGATAGTTGGTCGAGGCCATCGAGACACCCAGGATGATCAGGATCGCACCCACCAGGACCATGGACTCGCGCATGACTGAGGGCAGTTTCCGGAAGGGAATCTCTCGACGAATCAAGACTTCTACGATCAACACGTAGATGGCGGTCACGGCCGCTGCTTCCGACAGAGCGAAGAAACCGCCGTAGATACCACCAAGCACCAGAAGAGGAAGCGGAATCTCCCAGCCCGCGTCGCAAACCGCAGACCAGGCCTCTCGAACGGAGAAGCGTTCGGCGGTGCGCTTCAAGCCTCGGGACATCCACATGCTATAGGCGGACAGCAACGCCACCATGAGAAGGCCAGGGACTAGACCCGCCAGGAAGAGGTCATCGATCTTGACGGGTTGCGAAAGGTTCATCTGCTGAGCCACCACCCCATAGAGGATAAGCGGCAACGCAGGCGCAAAAAGAAGTCCCAGACTCCCCGAAGTCGTCACGAGCCCCAAACTGAAGCGCTCGGGATAATGCGCTTCCTTCAAGGCCGGATAGAGCAGCGCCCCCAGTGCAACGATGGTGACTCCGGAAGCCCCGGTAAACGCGGTAAAGAGAGCGCAAGCGGCCAACGACACGATGGCCAGACCGCCCGAAAGCCAACCAAGAAGGGCATTGGTGAGCCGAACCAGACGTGCGGGCGCCTGACTCTCGCCAAGCAGATATCCGGCAAACGTGAAAAGAGGGATCGCAAGCAGGACCGGGGTTTCCGCGAGGCGATAGATTTCAATCCCGATGACGGAAAGATCCGTATCCTCGCTCGCAAACCCCAGCATCGCGCTTGAAGCAATGACGGCGAAAAGAGGCGCTCCAAGGAGAGCCAGGGCGATGAGGGCCACCATGGACATCAGCAACTTTCCTCGACCTGTGAAGACTCGGGCGCCTCTTCGTCTTCGAAATCACCCCGAATCAGATTTCGAAGACCCAGTCTCAACCTGAGCAGGTAGCGGATGGCGATCAAGGCAAAGGCGAAGGGAATGACCACCTCCAGCATCCAGGCCGGAATCCCAGAGAAAGCCACGCTCCCGTAGGTCTTCTCGTCCCACACAAAACGCCCCGAATGCCAGGCCACGAGGGCACACACCACGGTTGTAAAACAACTCGTGACCAGGCCGATCCCGGCCCGGGCGCGTGGAGAAACCATCCGGGAAACCGCATCGATACTGATGTGACGATCCCCACGTGCCGCCGCCACGGCGCCCATGAGTCCCACCCAGAGCACGAGCACGCGAATCAGGGGGTCGGCCCAGGGGATCCCCTGATCAAAGACATTCCTCAACAGGATCTGGAGCGGTGCAAGCACCACCATCACCGTAAGCAGCAGAGCCAGGAACGCATCCTCGACGCGATGGAGTGCCCCAAAATAGACTTGAAGCCGGCTGCTGTTGGCCTCGGACTTCATTGGCTTGCAGAGCGCTCACTTCGGTACTGCTCAAGCAGAGTCAGCACCTGGTCCATGTTTTCATCCGAGTAGCGGTTCATGCCTCGAAGGTTCTTGATGGCCTCTTCGCTCATCTGATGCCACCGAAGAACCTCCTCTTCCGATTCCGCTGTCACGAACTCGATGCCCTGATTCTGAAGTGCCTGCCTTGCGCCCATCTCGCCCTGCCGACCTTCCTCATCCAGACCTCGGGCCACATTCTTGATGGTTTCCCGAACCACTTTCCGGTCCGCAGGGGAGATCTTGTCGAAGGCCCGCTTGTCCACGGCGAGAACACCCGTCAGATACATGAGGGGAACATCGGTCAAGTAGCCGACTTTCGTATGCCACTGAAAGGCAATGGCGCCCATGGGAGGAGCCGCCACCGTATCCACCAGACCCGTTTGCAAAGCCGTGTAGACATCGGCGATGGGGAGCGGGACAGGGGACACACCGGCCGCATCCAGGGCGACCTCGGTCATCTTGTCGTCTTCCACCAACCAGACCTTCATCCCCTTGAGGTCTTCCACACGCCTGATCGGCACCTGCGACATCACATAGGCAAATCCGCCATCGCTGATGGAGAGGACTTCCAACCCCTGCTCCGCCATTCCCTTCTTGAGTTGCTCATCCATGGCAGCGCGTACGAAATCCACTTCCTCATAGTTCCGGAAGATCAGAGGCAGACTGTACAATTCGATATCCGGAAAGATTTCGGCGAGCGCTCCGCTCGTAAACGCTCCGCCCTGCAGCTGTCGAGCCCGGATCTTTCTCAAGACGGTTTTATCGCCTCCCATGACTCCGCCCGGATAGAATTTGAGCTTGACCCGGCCGTCGGTTTCCTTGGCGATCTCCTTACCGGCTTTGCGCATCTCTACCAACCAGCTACTGCCATCGGGAACGATGGTCGCAATCTTCAGCGTAAGCGCCTCTACGGTCGGTACGACCAGCAGAGCGGCTAGAAGAATGAAAGTTGACGCGGATTTCCTGTAGCGACTGATCATTTCAACTCCTGGATCCAAGAAGTGACACCTCATTCCGACATGCGGTTCCGGACCAGAGCGAATCCACAACGACTAGAAATACTCATTCGATTCAGCCAGAAGCTCTCGGGCCTGCTCCTGCGCGATCGTATTGCTCAGCGTGTAGCCAGGAGCGACCGGGTCGGCCGCGATGACTTCCTCCAGCAGTTGGTCGTGCAGAGACTGATCAAACACCAACCGGGCATATTGATCCGCCATCAAGACCTTGGCCAGGAGGTCCTTCCCCTTCGACAGCTCAATGGCCCGCTCGAAATACTTCCGACCCAGTTCAGGGCGCCCGCCCAGACTCGCGGGCCTCAAGGTATAGAGGACACCCAGGTAGAGGTCGGCCCGGCCGTTGTCATAGCCGGGTTCAAGTGCAACGACGCGTTCCATCAGGGCCTGCACCTTGGGTAGCTCTGCAACCGCATTCCAATCAGCCGCGTTGATCTGCACCCAACCTGCCCAGGCCGCACCGTACCCATAGAGGGTGGGCACATCATCCCGATCGGTTGAAGCCAAGGCTGTCTCGAATGCACTGAAGCGCCCGCGGCTGGCCTCGCATAGTTCCATCGAGCGGAGGCAAAGAGCCTTCCACCCGTAATTCTTCGCCTTGGTGCTGAGCCGAGAAGCACGGACCGGATCGGTCACAAAGGAAGACGCATAGGCGGAGTAGAGTTGGGCTCCGGCCAGCAAGAGGGTCTGATTCTTCGGATCCCCCTCAACCAGGCCGTCGATGGCAATCAGGTACGCCGGCGCGCCTTCCTTTACGAGGAGTACGTCATCTTGATTGAGGACGGCCGAAGTCAGGTTTTTGGCCACACCCGTGGTGGCCGAACTCATGAGCGAGCTACACCCGACCCAGGACATCGAAGTCATCAGAAATAGAAAAAGGACAGACAAACGAAATATCATGACGCCTCAAAGGTAGCAGGCAGAGCGCCGTCGCGGACGTGTAAAGGCTCTGGAGTCGTCCGGGTGCGATCTTTTCCAGAGTCCGGGAGACCGAGGCCAAGGACGGCTAGAATGAACAGCACGGGGGTCGGGCCGGATTTTCATCGTCTCCATCCCTGGAGAACAAAACTCGGCTCCATGGGCTGGCCTACTTCGATTCCCGGTCTCCTGAAAGCCAATCATCCCGGAGAGAAGGACCTCCATGATCCGCCTCATCACGGCTGCGTTCCCCGCAATTTGGCTCTTCGCCACGCTGATGGGCCTTGGACTCAACCTCAAGCTCAATCCTCTTCTGGCCCTTGTCCTGGCCGGCGCCTACACGGTTCTCCCCATTGTGGGCCTGAAAGCGCTCCTTCCGGCTCGCCCTCTGGCCCTGCCCCTGGCCGCCTGGGGGATGACACTCCTGACCCTGGGCTCTCTTCCCCAGTTCTTCCCAGGCCAATCGGACCGGGCCACCGCCCGGGGGTTCCGCGACCTCGGGTTTTTCCTGGGCCATGACGCTTCTTCCGGGCTGGGAAGAATGGCGGGAGAATTGACGCGCTGGGCCAGCCCCGAGAATCAGGAACCCATCTCCCCACTCTCCCGCACACGCCCCATCCGAGTGCCCGGTTCCATCGAATCCATCAGCCCACCCCGGCCCCCGGACCTCGGTCACGAGCGCACCGCGGGTGGAGACTCGAATCCCATCACCCTCACCTATGACGGGGATGACAGAAGCCTTCGCATCGGGGTCGAAATAGACGGTCCGGATATCAGTGATTTCTACACGGTGATTCTCGATACGGGCGCGACCTATTCCACGCTCTCGGCGGAAGCGCTTGAGGAGATCGGGATATCGATTCCGCCCGATGCGCCCTGGGTCGAACTCCAGACGGCGGGGGGGCTCATCGAAGCCCCTCTCGTCCTGGTGGATGCCGTATGGCTGGGAGATTTTCCGGTCGAATGGGTCACTGTCGCCATCTGCGAGGAATGCAGCCGTCCGCCCGTGGCCGGACTTCTTGGACTCAATGTGCTGCAACGCTTCCGCGTCTCCATCGATCATGAAGGAAAGAAGATCGAACTCTACCCGCGCAGGGTGGATTCCAACCGTCGAGTGGATATCGGTCACTGGCTTGAAATCGATGGACGAATCACCCAATCTCCGGATGGAATCGTCGACCTGGAGCTGCGCGGACAGAATCGAGCACGACAAGCGATTCGCGCCGCCGTGGTCAACATCAACTGTTCCGGAACCGGATTCGCAGTAGAACTCGGGGACATCCCACCTGGAGGAGAGGCCCATACCCAGGTCGACCTTCCTCAGGGCACGGATTGTCGAGAACGGGAGCTGAGCCTTTCTCGCGCCACCTGGGTCGAAGATCGATTTGAAACACTCCCGCTTCCCGCACGGGAAACGTTCCGGGACTGAATGGATCATGACGGTTCCGCGGCTACCCTATCAGCCACTCAAGTCGAAACGGTAATCCAGGAAAAAGCCGGGTGACTCCTCTCAACCAAACCCATCAGGAAAGACAGGTGCATGGACTCTTCGAAAATCCCCGTTCTCGTCGGAATCGCACAAATCGACCAACGCTCTGACGCTCCCGACGACTATCAGGAGCCGCTGGACATGATGCTCGAAGCCGTTCACCTTGCGGCCGAAGATTGCGGACGTACGGAAATCCTTGCCATGGCCGAAGCGGTCTATGTCATCAAGGGACTGTGGAACTATGAAGATCCGGCCCGCGCCATCGCTCGGGAAATCGGGGCCGAAAAGGCGGAAACCATCGGGACCGCCTACGGTGGGAATATCGTCCAGAGTTGCGTGAGCGACGCGTGCCTGGCCATCCGCAGCGGCGAACGATCCGTCACCATCTTGGCCGGCGCTGAAATCGGTCGCTCTCTTGCCCAGGCGAGGAAATCAGGGAACAGGCTCCCCATGCGAGAAGCGGGCGGAGCGCCGGACCGGGTCATGGGTGAGATGAAGAGCATGCTTCATCCCCTGGAAGAAAAGCACGGTGTCGATCAGCCTGTCTATTGGTATTCAATCTTTGAAAATGCCATCCGACACCATCGAGGCGAGACCATCGAAGAACACAGAAAGCGGATTTCGGAGTTGTGGTCTTCCTTGAATGATGTGGCGGTGGAAAACCCGCATGCCTGGATACGCGAAAGAATCAGCGCCGAGGAGATCCGGACACCGTCGGCAAACAATCGGATGATCGGATTCCCCTATACGAAGCTGATGAATGCGAATAGCCGGGTCAACCAGGGGGCTGCCTTCATTCTCTGTTCTCTTGAAAAGGCGGAACAACTGGGCATTCCGCCCGAAAAATACATCTTTCCCCACTCGGGCAGTGAAGCGCATGACCCGCTCTTTCTTTCCAACAGGGACGAACTGCACTCTTCGCCGGCCATTCGGATCGCCGGCAGGAAAGTGTTTGAACTGAGCGGCACCTCCGTGGATGATCTCACCCATGTCGATCTCTACAGCTGCTTTCCCTCCGCGGTCCAGGTCGCCGCCACCGAGTTGGGACTCTCCCAGAAAAGACCCCTCTCCGTCACCGGTGGGCTTACTTTTGGAGGAGGGCCACTCAACGACTACGTGATGCACTCCATCACGAGAATGGCAGAAGTCCTACGCGGAGATCCGGGTTCCTACGGGCTCGTCACCGCAAACGGAGGAGCCTTGACCAAGCACGCGTTGAACATCTACTCGACCCGTATGCCCGAAAATGGCTTCCAATACGCCAGCGTCCAGAGCGAAGTCGATGCGCTTGGACAGCGAGAGGTGGTCGATGATCACGAAGGCGACGTCACCATCGAGGCCTACACGATCGGATACAACGCTGACGGACCGATGCGCGCAATCGTCGCCTGTCGACTCGAGGATGGTCGGAGGATCTGGGCTACGCGGGATGACGCTTCGCTCGCCTCAGCGATGACCCAGGAAGAATTCTGCGGGCGCGTCGCCCACCGGAGTCGAGACGGCTTGCTTACCCCTCACTAGAGGGATTGGAGACTTCAGACTTCACCACGCCTGACCTCTCCCAATCGGCGATTTGCTCGGACGCGTACCCATACTCCAACAGGACTTCGCGGGTATCCGAACCCATGGGACGCGGTGGGCCTGAAATTCCTGTGGGCGTATCGGAAAATGTCACCGGATGACGGAGAAGAGACATCTCGCCTTCCTCGGAATGTTCGACACGGCGTGTCAGATTGAGATACCGGGCCTGAGGATCCTCGAACACCTCATCCACCGAAAGAATCGGTCCGCAGATCACATCCGCGGCCATGAAGATCTCCAGCCACTCCTCGGTGGAGCGCTGAACAAGGCAGGCTTCGACAGCCTGACGTAGCGGTTCGCGGTTTCGAATTCGATCTTGTGGCCCGGCAAAGAGCGGATCCTCAAGAAGCCCGGGCGCACCGAGAGCCTCGACAAATCCGGGCCANCCCGATGTCACCGCCAGATTGATGGCCCCGTCCCGGGTCTTGAAGGTGCCCATTGGGAAAAGCGTTGGATGATCGTTTCCCGATTGCGCGGGCACCTCACCCTCCACCAACCAGCGCGCGGCCTGGAAGTCCATGAAATTCACCAGACTCTCCAGCAGCGAGGTCTGCAGCCACTGCCCCTTTCCTGTGCGCTCCCGCACATACAAGGCGGCCAGCACGCCTTGAGCCAGGAATGTGCCNGCTGCNGTATCGGAGATGGCGATACCCGCTCGCCAAGGCCCACCTCCCGGTGGCCCCGTCACGCTCATGAGTCCACTCATGCCCTGGATCACCTGATCCAGACCCGGTCGATCACGGTATGGACCCTCCTGGCCAAACCCGGAAAGACTCGCATAGATGAGACGTGGATTGATGGNAGAGAGTTCGGCGTAACCGATTTGAAGACGATCCTTTACACGAGGACGGAAGTTCTCGACCACGACATCAGCCTTCTCGACCAGCCTGAGAAAGATGCCCCGACCCTCTTCTTGTTTGAGGTCGATGCACACCGACCGCTTCCCTCGATGAAGATTGTAGGAGTCCGAGTGGCCCAACTCGAAGTTCCGATCGGGCGCAGAAATACGAATCACATCCGCNCCCATATCGGCGAGTTGGCGAACACATGTNGGACCCGCCCGGGCCAGGGTCAGGTCCAGAACAGAAAGCCCGCTCAGCGCTCCCTCTTCCTGATCCCGGGACTGATACATTGAATCCGCACCTGCCATGAAGTTCGACTCCTACCGGCCCTGGAAACGCGGAACCCTTTTCTCCATGAAAGCCGTCACGCCTTCCTTGAAATCATCGCTCTCAAAGCAATCGCGTATCCCGGCCTCCACCGCTGCCATATTCCTCTTCGCCGGTTCACGCTCTATTTCTTTCGCCGTCAGTTTCACCGCACGCACNGTCAGGGGCGCATTTTCGGCAATCTCACGGGCCAACTCAGANACCGAGGAGTCGAGCAACGANTTTTCGAACACCCGGTTCACCAACCCCATGGCGTGAGCCTCTTCCGCAGAATAGTGACGAGCCGTAAAAAGGATCTCCTTGGCACGGGGAAGCCCTACAACCCGGGCCAGGTTCTCGACACCTGAAAATCCATACCCCACGCCCAGCCGAGCAGCCGGAATACCAAAGCGGGCATCGTCNGCCGCATAGCGAAGGTCGGCGAAAAGAGAGACCGCCATCCCGCCNCCGATACAAAAGCCATGAATCGATGCGATGAGTGGCTTCTCCAACAACGCCAGCGCACGGAAGGCTTCCTCTGAATTCAAACCGAGGCCGCTCTGGGTTTCGCGCCCCGTCTCGTCNTCAAATTGCGAGATATCGGCGCCNGAAACAAAGGCCCGGTCACCGGCCCCCCGCATCACCACCACGCGAATGGCAGGGTCCTGACCGAANGCCTTGGCGGCTTCCGCCAACTCGCCCCACATGTTCGAGGANATTGCGTTTCGGCGCTCGGGGTGATCAAAAACGATCCAACCGATTTCACCTTCTCGTTCGCTTTCCACATGGCCCGGCATGGAGCGAGTCTACCCCAGCCGGATTCCAGCGGGAAAAACCGTCCGGGNAGCGAAGGGCTAGTGGTCCGCAGCGACCCGAAGAGGCCGCTCCGGAGTCATCTCAANCACGCTCGAATCCGTAGCGACTCTGGAACGATCAGGGAATTCATGACCTTGGATCGACTGGTGCTCAACGGCCTGAACAGAAAACGCCATGATGGCGAAGAGCAGGAAAGGGGTCCCGAAAACCAGGCCGAAACTCTCAGCCACCTTGCGCCCGTAAGAGCGGTGGCGATGNCGGCGGGATTTCCGTGATCTCTTCAACATGTTGGGAATCATTCCAGTTTCTCCAGGCAANGAAGGGGTGTTCTCCTGTACCTATCGGATGACTCAATTCGGGCCCTGATGGGTAATTGACCCAGGGAGGTGGAAAATCAGCGAGGATTCCCGTCGGGCTGATCATTTACAACCTGACTGGATCCCGCGCCCACCAGAGGGCATCCACCGCGATGAAAGAGACCTGCCTTCTCAGCCAGATCGGGCATCGAGCTCGGCCCGGATCTTCGCGTGCGCGGCCTCGTCAAGATTGAAATGACGATAGAAGATATANGCGCCCAGCATGAAGCAGAGCATCGGGAACCCCCCGTAGAGAGCCAGGAGGGCGGTCCGAGCAGACTCGGATTGCTCGACGTTCGGAACGAATCCCGCAAGGTCCAGTGCAAACCCCGTCAGAATGAGGGTGAGACCGGTCGCAAGTTTGAAGACGAAATTCCAGGTCGCGAAGTAGGTTCCCTCTTTGCGTTCACCGGTCTTCAATTCATCGTAGTCGATGACATCCGCCTGAATCGAAGGAGCCACCACGGCACCCGCCCCTGAGCCAAGGCCCAATACCAGTGCAGCGGCAGAGATCATGAACACATCGCCCTCTTCCAGGAAGAGCATGGAACCAAAGCAGGCGGACGTGATCACCATCGAGAAAAGCCAGAGTCTCTTCTTGCCATAACGACCGGCCAAACGAACCCACAAAGGCACGCTTGCCGCCGAAGGAAAGGCATAGAGAAGAATGTATATNGGAGCGTATTCCGGTGTACCGACGATGTATTCCGAAACATAGGTGGTCAATACATTGACCACCGCTCCACCCAGACTCTCAATCAGGAAGACCAGGAGAAGCACCCTGGAATGCGGATTGCGCAAGACATCGGCGAAAGCCTGATAGACATGTTTCCCTCCACGTCCCTGGTGGACCTTCTGTTCGGGTACGCGATAAACCATCCACGACAGCATCAGGGTAGTGGCGATACCCGCTGCCATCGCAATCTCTGTCGCGATGATTCGGGGTTCAGAAGACCGGATCAGCAACCACATAGCGCCGAGAGCAATGAAAGAACCCACACTCCAGCCGATGTGACGCCCCCCGAAAAGACGGGTTCGTTGATAAGGATCTTCGCTGATTTCCGCAGCCAGGGATTGATGGGGCACGAAGGCGGCCGTCATCGTCGAATAGAAGAGCATGACTCCGACAAGCATGTAGAGGATCGCATCGCTCTCATCGAAGGAGTCCGGGGGACTCCACATCATGTAGAAGGAAAGAGAAATCGGAATGGCCGACCAAAAGAGCCACGGCCGCCTTCGACCCATCCGAGACCGCGTTCCGTCNCTGAGAAAACCGACCAGGGGATCGGTGACGGCATCGAGAAGGCGGGACAGACCGAAGATGAGACCCATGACAGCAGGAGCGATCAAAAGTACGTCGGTGGCGTACTTCATGAGATACATGTTCACCAGCAGGTACATGAAACCCATGCCTACCGTNGGAAGGTTGAAATCAACGATGAATTTCCAGGCGAGGAAACCATCCTTGTCACTCTCAACCATCCCGGGCGACGGGTCGATCTCTTCCACGCTCATCCGATCCTCAAACCATCCGCTGGAACCCGAAACAGGAACCGGACCATACCCAGCCCACCGNACAAAAGCGATGAATTGGGACCCTCACCCGAAAAAAGAGAGAAACGCGCCGATCAGGGCACCCAGCAAAAGCGTGATCTGAACGAGAAAGCCCACGGTAAAGCCCAGGGTTCGCTTTCCAGGCTCTGCCACATAGCCCGCCGAATAGAGGAATCGACCCACAATGAAGGCCAGGCCCAGAAGCGCTCCCAATGGGNCGCTGACGTAGATTCCGAAAAGCCACAAAGAAGGCAGGAAGATGACCAGTTGTTCCAGTGTGTTCTGCTGGACCCTGAGTCGTCTCTCGAAGACCGGATGGCCCGAGACNGCAGGGGCCTCGATTTCATATTGCCCACGGGCCATTCCCACCTTCAAGCCAAAGAACATGTATTGAGCCAACGCAAGAAGTGCAACGATCGCAATGATTTCCATCATGAAACCTTTCATCGATGAAGTTCGGCTCATCCCGGAATATCCACAAGGCCGACTCCACACTCTCGAGTTCCGAATCAGTCCCCAGAGCCCGTTTTTGAAGAATCTGCCGATCGGCGTATCGGCATCCAGTCGATATTGGGCGGTACGAAACCGATCTTTTCCTTGCTCAGGTCGCGAGTCTGGGCGCTTGCAAAATGATAGACCATGGCGGCCCTCATCTGACTCGAGGCATTATCGGTGGAGCGATGCATCAAGTGGCTATGGAAGATCAGCAGATCTCCCGGGTCCATCAAAAGCGTCTCCGCTGCAGATGTATCGTGGTCTACGATTTCTACATAACCCAGGTTCGCATGCTCCCTTTGATCAGCCACGGCTTCGTGAACGGGCTCGAGGTGCGAAGCAGGAAGAANGGAGAGCGGCCCATTGTCCGGGTTGGCTTCTGTCACGGCCANCCAGACTCCCACCTGGGGTCCCCGATCAAAATGAAAATAGAAGGCATCCTGATGCCAGGGCTGGCCCANCGCACCCGGCAACTTGAAGATGAACTGNGAGAGAAAACAATCTATGTCGGGACCGAGCAGATCGGTCAGCATGTCNACCAGGCGNGAATCACAAGCAAAGTCATGGAAGATCGGTATTTCACGATGGATCCGGAAGACCTTCGACGCCCTCTCCTCAAGCTTCCGATTCGGGTCCGCAATGCGATCTTCCGTCTGGAGGAAGGCGGGCTGGATCGATTCATCGCGCTCAACCCGGCGGATCAGATCCCGAACACCCTCTTCCATATCCCGAAGAGTCGCCCGGTCCGCATACCCCTTCACGACGAAGTACCCCTGGGACTCCCAGGCCTGTTTCTGAGCTGCAGTGAGCATACTCGANTTCATCCCTTCAAGATCACCACATCATCATAGCGGCGCTTCCCCTAGTCACGAAGCGCATCGACCCAATGAGGATAATCTCCCTCCAATTTCTTGAATCCGAAGTGCTCTTCAATCCAACGGATCAACTCTGGACTCAGGCTCAGGTCCCGAGCCTGTTGCGCTGACGAAAGATCGAAGCGACGCCTTTCTCCATCCGGTGCCACCAATTCAAGATCCCGAGGAAGAGCCACGGCCACCAGATCCACTGCTTTTCCGCTGTAATGGTCCGAGGAACGGGCTCCTGACTCTGTGGCGAAAACGACCTGATAGGTGTCCGCCATCGCTTGGGCTCTTTGGCGAATCGTGTCGGCGTCCGCTGACTCACCCCAGNGGATCGGAACAAAGAGGCCCCATTCGGAATTGAGCTGTTCCAGCCTTTCAAGATCCTGNAAAAGGGAGGCCTCGGACTCCGATCGGCTCAGCAGGAAAGCGCCCCACATCAAATACCCCCGCTCCCGGCTTCGTACGGTGGACGTCAGTTCTACGTGTGCCCCCTGGGCCCTGAGTTGCTTCATCAGTGAAGCGACCCGGAGGGAGAANTCTGCCGAGGAAGGCATGGCGGCGAGAGCCTGGACCCGCTGCTCTTCCGTAGCGGGATTCTTGAATCTCATCGTCCAGTCTGGACCGGGAGGATCTCCATCCCGNGCGGCTGGAAGCGTAGACTGGACTTTCGGGCGATCCGTATTGGGAAAGCCATGCTCGCCATAGCGNCGGGACCTTCCTGCGAAGATTTCATCTGGATGCAGGAAGATNCCAGCCTTTCGAGCGCGGCCGGGTGTCACCCACACTTCCCTTCCGCCGGATCCATAACGGGGTTCGCGCAGGACGTCGTCCAGGAAGAAGATGAAGTCCTGCGGATCCACCGCGCCCTGCATCTNTTCCCTCATCGCTCGCGTCATGGGCTCATCGCCAGCGGTCCGACTCATCACCATGAGTAGATCTGCGTCCACCTCAGCCCGAGCCAACCTGATCCTTCGTGAACCCAGGCGGGAGGCGGCTTCCTCCAGCGGCGTTCGTAGACCTTTTGGCCAGGGGGGCGGAGAAAGCACATCGAGAACACGATCCGCTCGAGGCGAAGCCAGAGCTTCGTTCGAAGCCTGACTCCACGCTGGACAAACTGCCCCCAGACCCATCANCCAGAAAAGCAAGAGACGAATCAAGATCATGGATGGAAGAATGGAGGAAATGGAATGCCTTGTCGCCCCTGTATCGATCTCACATGAATCCCGTATTCGTCTCANGGGCAGACGCAAAACAAAATAGGATGAGCTAAAAACCTCTAGATCCAGAACCAGGAGGACTCTTCCATGAACACACGAAGTGGGCAAAAACACAGAGCAGGACGGAACTGGATCGGAACATTCATCCAGGCCTTGCCTTGGTTGCTAGCCACGGCGTTCTTGAGCCTGGGCTGTGCCAACTCCTCCACCGGATGGCTTTCTTCCCCCAANCTCAAGCCCGATGGAGACCACGCACTCAAATCACGCACCAATCTNCTCACCAACCACATGGCTCGGAACGAGGACGGAACCATCAACGTCATCATCGAAATTCCAGCCGGAACCAGNCAGAANTGGGAAGTCGCCNCCGATGGGTTCTCGCTGGTNCGTGAGTTCAAGGGCNNAANGCCACGCACCATTGAATACCTCCCCTACCCAGGCAACTATGGTTTCATCCCACGTACCCTCCTCGACTCACANAAGGGAGGAGANGGCGGAGCGCTGGACGTAATGGTTCTCGGGCCTGCAGTGGAAAGAGGGGACCTCATCCGAGCGCGCCCCATCGGCATCATCCGACTCGTCGACCGGATGGAGCAGGACGACAAGATCCTGGCGGTCACCGAGGGNACCAGTTTCCAGGACATCCACGACATCGACGCGCTGAAGTCGGAGTTTCCGGGTGTCATTGAAATTCTCGACACCTGGTGGACCCATGCGTACGGCCAAGGAACAGACGTGACCCTCCTCGGAACAGGGTCAAGAGCCCAAGCCAATTCAGTCATCGACTACGCGATGGACTCCTGGCTCTCCATGAGGCGGGAATCCCGTCGGGCCTCCGAATCCCAGGCCGATTCAAGCCAATAGCGTCGGGCTTCACCCCAGGATGAAGCGAGACCTCTCGGCATGCGTCTGTCTCGCCTGCTGATACAGGCTCCACTGACCGATGGCCCGTGCCCAGTTGTGCTCGGCACAGGAGTCAAANCGCTNGGGGTCCCAGGACCAGTGACTCTCCGCCAGCACATCCGCCGCAAATCGCGAGCAGAGCTCGAGACTGAGTCGGTCCAGAGCCTCAACCAATGACAACCGTTCCTCTTTCAAAAGATCGAATCCAAGGGTTGATAGATATCCTTCGGCCGACGCCCGGAAGCGACCCATATCCAGAGACGCCTCCAGATCCCCGTCCACCGATCGGTTGCACCAGGACCGCCACGCATCGCCCATATCGAAATAGAGGGGCATTTTGGCCAAGGTATCCAGATCAATCAGTGCACTCGCTCT
Organism: Spirochaeta sp.; assembly: GCA_002691025.1. Lineage (GTDB taxonomy): Bacteria > Myxococcota_A > UBA9160 > UBA9160 > UBA4427 > MED660. Next base: position 73,424 of record NZGT01000067.1, read on the forward strand.
GGGAGACTCGCCCGACTCTTCTACGTCAAAGAGGAAATTGTTGAATTTCAGATCGCCGTGAATCACGCGCCGCGGTAGATCCGCGACCGGTCCGAGCCGATGGACCTCGGCTTCGATCTTCCTGGCCAGTTCAAGAACCCGGGGATGGAAAACATGATCCGCGTGGGAAACCAGCTTCTCCTGAAGGTCGGCCATGTGTTTGGCCATGTCGTGGAAGGGGAATCCGATCGGTGAAAGTTCCGCTTCGAAATCACTCAAGGCATTGTGGAATCGAGCCGCATACATGGCCGCGCTCCGGGCCTGATCCTCAGACTCGCAACGACGGAAAGCGATACCGGGGACCTTGTTCATTACCCGCCACCGGGAGCCCTCCGGCAACTCCGCAAAGAGAGCCCCGTCACGGGTCTCCAATAGGCGAGGAGAAACCAAGCCGCGCTCCTCCAGGTGCTTGGAAACGATCTGGATATTGTCCTGGACTCGCGGGGAGAAGACTTCATTGACACACTGAACGATCGTCTGGGTAGAGCCACGGGTCACGCACCAGGTCTGGTTGATGAGACCCACAGACAGGTATTCCCACTCAAAGGGCTCTTCAAATCCGCTCCAGGCTTTGAGCGCCTCTCTAAGTGAAGAATCGACTTGGGCGGGAGTCTTTCCGGACATAGACGAAAATTTGTCTGATTCACGTCAGCACTGCAAGCATTCTCTTCGAAGCCCATCTCTTCTCAGAACAAGAATCCGAAGGCCCGCCTCCCGGTCCATTTCCCGGGGTACCGATTCCACGGGGGAAGACTCCGGGAACTCCGTCGATGAGGTCGGACGGCTCGGATCGATCTGGACCGCCTCCGGGGGGCCAGNGCTCCCTTCACGGCGGCCCANCTCAGGAACCCNGCGCAGCTTTTGACGCAAGAANNGGCCTNCAACGCGATCAGATCNGGAAAAGACCTAAATATCCTGGAGGATCGGGGCTAATCTCCTCCNCGAGCATTCCATTCAAATATCCAGGAGACATGGCATGAAATTCGGATTGATGGCCCCCTATCAACTGGCGCCCGTGGAAGACGGACGCTTTGCCGCAGACCTGGGCCGATGTGCCGAAGACACGGGGTTTGAATCCATCTGGGCGGTGGATCATGTCGTCATGTGTCCCGACTACGAGTCGAAATACCCTTATGACGCNAGCGGCCGATCTCCTTTTGATGAGAATGTGATCCAACCCGACCCGCTCATCTGGCTCACCTGGGTCGCCTCNGCCACCACCACGCTGAAATTGGGCACCGGTATCCTGATCCTACCCCTGCGTAATCCGGCCGTTCTCGCCAAAGAAGCCGCCAGTCTCGATCGGCTTTCCGGCGGCCGACTCCTGATGGGAATTGGTGTGGGTTGGGTTGAAGANGAATCCAAAGCCGTAGGCATGGAATTTCGCAACCGAGGCCAGCGGTGTGACGAGTACGTGGGCGCCATGAGAGCGCTNTGGAGCCAAGGCGCATCNAGCTACCAGGGCGAACATGTTGCTTTCCAGAACGTCGTGAGTNGGCCGGAACCCGTCTCACCNAAAGGCGTCCCNATTCTCGTCGGCGGGCACAGCCCGGCGGCCGCCAAGCGAGCGGGTCGACTGGGCGACGGATTCTTTCCACTGGGCGTCTTCGGCCCCGAGTTGGATGANCTCCTGGCCATCATGGCNGATTCGGCGCGCGAAGCNGGNCGAGACCCCAGTGAAATCGAAGTCACAACNGTAGGCGGTCCGGATCGGGGCTTTGCNGAAGCCTGCCAGGCACAGGGAATCACCCGCTTTCTNATCTCACCGTCCAGCGGCGACATGAGCGAGATCCGGACCAGCCTTGAGAGCTTCCAGAAAGATGTAATCGAACCCCTNGGNGATTGAGTCACGGCAAACAGACCCTGACCCGCATCATCCAGCCTTTATAAATCACCCATTCCCTTCAATCCGCACTAGAATCCATTGGCCTGCAAATCAGGTTTGGGTCAATGCGGTTCAATACCCAAGAAACCTTCTCTTCCCATCGGGCGGGTAAAANCCTCACCTCCCTGATTGATAGATCCAGATCGATATCAACCCACCCGATTCCCGGAGCCCACGCACACAGACATGATTCACATGTGGCTCGCAGCACTATTTGGGTTCGGAATGGGTTTCGCTGGCTCCATTCCCCTGGCCGGACCGACCACCATGCTCNTCCTGAGCTTTGGTATCCAGGGCCGGTTCCGATCCGCCGCCGGCGTNGCCGCCGGATCCGCCCTGCCCGAGGCCGTCTATGCCGCTCTGGCTTTGTGGGGCTTCGGCNCCCTGATCGAGAAATTCAGCTGGATTGCTCCGGCCTCGCGGGGGTTNGCCATTGCGGTTCTGGTCGTGGTCGGACTCTTTCTTCTTCTTCGACCGCCTGGACAGAACAGCGAGGCCTCAGAAGAAATCGCTGACCAGACCGGACTGCTTCGATCNTTTCTCCTCGGGATGAGTCTCACCGCGTTCAACCCCGCCTTGATCCTCAACTGGGGAGCCGCCGCCACGATGCTCTACTCGCTGGAAGTCCTTGACCCGGACCCGTCTCTTGCGATCCCATTCGGGTTGGGGGCAGCAGGCGGCNTCCTCAGCTGGTTTGCCATCGTCTTGATCCTGCTGCACCGCTACCACGCTCGCATCTCTCCCACGTTGCGAAGTCGCCTACTGCGCTCCATGGGAGGAATCTTGATCGGCCTGGCCGCTCTGGCTGTAGCCCGTTCCTGGCTTCGCGGGGATTGGATCTAGGCCAACCCNGGGCTCGGGCGTGATTGCGTCGGAGCCTCCAGATGAAGCCTCCGNCCGGCTTCAGGATTCGGCATCAAACGATTTCATTTCTTCATCGCGATGCTGCAGGCTCGGCCCTCCGACCCGCCAGAGGTAGCAACTATTGTTCATTCCGCCGAGAGCACTGATGGGAGCCACCGCGTCACCCGATTGACTTTCAGCCATCCGACCGGCCATGGAGCCCAGGCATTGTATCAAGGCTGGGCCCACCGAGAGCAGGACGTCCTGCAGCGACTGCCTCTCCGGCTGCTCGGCGAAAAGATCCAACACGCGATGACTCAAACCCTGCATCGCGCCCACCCCTCGAAGCGACGAGAGAACCGGTGTCAGATCCTCCCATCCTGCGGAGACGGGAGCACGACGCTTGCGCTGCTCCGCCTCCAGGGTCTCGAAGGCCATGGAAGGCATCCCGATATCGGAGCGACAACGGATCTCTCTTTGGAAAGCCAGACGATCCAATAGACCCTGGACCCTGGATTCCGGACGCATGTGGATATCATTGAGTACAGAGACAACCCGGAGCCGGGCTGGGTCCACCAACTCAAAACCGTCCAATACCAGACTCCGCTTGAAGATCCTCTCCCCTTTTTCCCGAAAGCCGGAGTCTCCCGAAAAGGCTGCAGAATCAAGAGCCAGCGCTTGCGGGGTCGTGGACCCGAGAAAGTGGGCCAGCGTCAACAGGTGAGAGCAACCCAACGGACCCCCGAAACCGGCTTGAAGCCACTTCGAAAAGGATCGGTCCAGGGGTCGACCCACCAGATCCCGAAGCCGCCATGCAATGTCTCGGCAGCTTTCGCCGCCCGTCGCCTCCGAGGCCTCAAAGGCAACGATAGGCTGAAGCGGCTCCAGGCTTTCAAGCATGAGATCCGAACGACGAACCACGGCCTCAAGCAGCATGTGGTGGATGATTCCCGACGCCTGGAGGTCGCCTCCAGTCGGCACGAAACCCTGCTTCCGGAGGTCAACGATGACGCCTTTGACTTTCACCCTTTCGGGGCCGTGGTCGAAGATTTCGACCTCGATCGATCGCCCGTGGACCGGTTGCCCCAGTGAAGAGAGGATCGATCGCTGTTCAGAACCCATGTCTTTCGTCACCTTCGCAAACCTTGTTTGAATCCATCCAGCTGCAAACCGATCAGAATATGATGGTCCAGCGAAAAGAGCGAGGCGAGACGGCGAAGTAATGTTTCCTGTACACCCGGCGCGAACTGCCCGCAGCTTTCAATCTCTCGCGCTTTTCCTTCCGCTTTCGGTTGAAGTAGACCACGGCCTTGGACACGGCAATACCGAGAGCAGCGCTGATGAACACATCACTCGTCCAATGGGCATCCCGGGCAATTCGCCCCGCCCCCACAGCTCCAGCCAATGAATAGGCAATCACCTGCATGTACCACTGGGGATATTGAGAAGTCACCACGCCCGCCATGATGAACGCGCTCGTGGTCTCACCCGACGGCATCGACATCTCGCCGCTGAAAGGATGGAAGTCCTCTGGGCCAAAATTCCTTCTCGGGCGGGTACGGCCGAACAAGAATTTACCCGCCGTGGTGAACACCACACCGGAAAGGGAGGCCTCCACCAGGAGTCGTGCTGTCTCGCGCTCCTTGGGCCGGTCAAAAACCCACCCCGCCAAGGCAAAACCACCGGTAAGAGCGGCCAGACCCGGACCGTTTCCCAGCCAGCGGATATCGTCTCCGAACTCCTTGAACCCGGGATCGCTCTGACTTTCTTCACGCACGGTCTGATCCACGCCGTAGATCAGGCCTGCCGTTCCCCCCGCTACAAAGGCTGCTGTCAACCACCCCTTCCAGCGCCAACCCAAAGGTGACTTGGCGATGGACCAGGTGTCCGAGAGTGTGTCATTGGCCAGCGAATAGGAGAATTCCGCCACCTCTCCGGCGACTTGCTTCGTTTTCGATTCGTCCGGAGCCACCTCGGGTTTCCATTCGGGAAGAAGCAGCTCCTGGGCCTGCAAGGGCGCCGGAAGCAACCCAGAGGCCAGAGTGACCATCAGGGCGATTAGAGCACCCTGAATTCGAAATCGGCTCATCGGACTTTCTCCATGGGGCTTTGGTAGTCACTTAGCGGAGTCGTCGCAAGGATCACTTCCGAGCCCAAGACAACGTAACGAATCTCTCCAATTTCGTGGAAATCGAAACGACCGATGGAGCAGACCCTCCTATAGTGTAGGCCACCGGTTTCGGAATGGATGTGAAATGAAATACTGGCAATCACTCGCTTTCGTCGAAATGGACCAGATCCTTCCTCTGGCCCGATTCGCAGAAGATCTGGGCTTTCACGGAATCACACTTTCGGATCACCTGATTACTTCCCAGGCACAAGCCGATCGCTATCTCTATTCAGAAGACGGCGAAGTCCTCTGGCATCCCGATACGCCCTGGCCCGACCCGTGGATCATGGCCACCAGCATCGCTCAAGCCACCACTCGCCTGGAAATCATGACTTGCGTCTACATCCTTCCCATGCGGGACCCCTTCGGTGCAGCCAAGTCGATTTCAACCGCCGCCTTCCTATCGGAAAACCGGATCAACCTCGGCGTGGGAATCGGCTGGCAGAACCTTGAATTTGAACTGACCGGCCAGGACTTCAAGAATCGCGGCAAGCGAACCGACGAAGCCCTCGAAGTGATCCAGAAGTTGATGTCGGGCAAGATGGTCGACCATCAGGGCGAGTTCTACAATTTCCCCTCGGTCCAGATGTCTCCAGCTCCAACGTCTCCTCTTCCCATCTACGTAGGAGGGCATAGCGAAAAAGCTCTCCATCGAGCCGCTCGTCACAATGGCTGGCTTGGACTCGGCTATGCGGAACCCGACATCACGAAATTGATTCGACGTCTCCAGGGCCTTCGACGGGAGGCTGGGGTACAGGACAGGCCCTACGACATCTGGCTGGCCGTGCTGAATCCGGACAAGACGGATTTCAATGAACTGGAAGACCTGGGCGTCACGAGCCTCAGTGGGGCTCACTTCATGCAGGGAGGGCGAGCTGCTCCCTCGCCCCTGGAAGAAAAGATGAGGCGCATGGAGAATTTTGCGAAGCGATATATCCAGAGTTGAGACATCCTTGACGAGTGCCCTGGAAGCAATCCGGAAAACCCGGATTCTTTGAATCAAGCCGATTTCAAAAATCAGATGATGCAGAACAGAATGTCACTTTCTACGTAGTAGGATGAATGCATGGGTGATGAAAAAAACGAACAATCTCCGGACCCGCTCGCGGGCTGGGGAAATCGACTGACCGATCTGGAAAGCCGCCTCGCCGATGCCCGCTCCATGGGTGGAGACGAAAGGCTTGAACGTCAGGCTTCCCGTGGTGAAATGAATGCGCGGCAACGAATCGATGCCCTCCTCGACCCGGGCAGTTTCCATGAACTGGGTAGCCTGGTCGGCGCTATCAGTGAAGAAGCCCCGGCAGATGCTTTTCCAGCCGGCCTGGGCCGGATTCATGGCCGACCGGTCCTGGTGGGGGCCGAGGACTTCACCGTCAAGGGTGGCTCCATCGGTTTGGGGGCCGCCGACAAGCGCTACCGGCTGACCCAACTGGCACGAAGCGAGAAGGTCCCCCTGATCTTCATTCTCCAAGGAGCAGGTCACCGGATCACGAATGCACTCAAAGGCCACGGTCGAACACCCAACGACCTGCAGGGCCTCGTCGATCTGGCCGGCATCGTCCCCACGGTCTGTGTGGTTCTCGGAGCGTCCGCGGGACACGGCGCCCTCGCCGCTCCCCTTATGGATTTCGCAATCATGAGTGAAGGGAGCGCCCTGTTTTCTGCGGGACCGCCGCTTGTGGAAGCCGCCATAGGTGAGAAGGTGGGCAAAGAGGAGCTTGGCGGTCCAGACGTGCATGTGAAAAAAAGCGGGGTCGCCCACAACGTGGCAGACGATGATGCTTCTGCCTTGGCGATGGCTCGTCGTTATTTGAGCTACATGCCCAGCAATGCATGGCAGTACCCTCCGGAAACATCCGGTTCCGATACCGATGAGCGCATCCTTCACGAAATCCTGCAGATCGTACCCAACGATGATCGACGTCCCTACCGGATGAGTCGAGTCCTCCAACTATTGGCGGATCAGGACAGTGTCCTCGAAATCCAACCGCATTTCGGACGGTCGCTGATTACGGCCCTCGCCCGCCTTGGAGGGCGCCCGGTCGCCATCGTGGCCAATGATCCGAGTCATCGCGCTGGCACCTTTGATCGCACAGCCGCCGAGAAAGGCGCCCGCTTCCTTGAAATCATGGGCGGCTTCCATCTCCCGACCATTTTCCTCGCCGACAATCCCGGCGTCATGGCCGGTACAGCGGCCGAGCAGGAAGGTGCCCTTCGGGCAGCCGCTCGCATGTTCGCCGCCCAGCACAGGATCACCGGGCCCAAACTCCATGTCACCTTCCGCAAGGCCTTCGGCTTCGGCAGCAGCATCATGGCCATGAACCCGTTTGACGGGCAAACCCTTTGTGTCGCCTTTCCCGGCGCGACGCTGGGCGCCATGCCGGCTCGTGGCGGAGGCGCAGCCGCCCACTCCGATACCTCCGAGCAGGCCTCGCTGGACGCCGCCGAATCCGGCGGCCCCTACCGCATTGCCGACACCATGGGGTTCGATGAAATCATCGACCCCAGACAGCTCCGCAACGTCCTCTTGCGAGGGCTCGACCTGACAGGCCCTCGACGAGCCCAGCCGGCCGCTCCAGCGGCCCGCTTTGGCGCCCTGCCCTGAGCCTTTACCCCTAAGGGCCCTAGGCCCCTCAAGCTGCTCACACGAGCCACACCCTTCCAAGGTTTTCATTCCTTCGGAATTCGGCCCCCTTTTGCGCCGAACCCCTGGGTGGCGTGATCCAAAGCGCCGGAGCACGCCGACTGCCTCACAAAAGAGGCCGTTGTGTGAAGCACTTAACAGTCCGGCGAAAGCCTGAGTACCAGAATGGGAGACAAGTCGGAAAGACGCACCTCCATCACAACCCTCCGGCGAATACAACCCTACAGACCCCATCAAAATCAGGAGCGAAATCATGGAAAATGCGACTCAAGCGAGATTCATCAATGCAGATCAAACGCTCATCGAGGCTCTCTCCAACGGTGAGAACGGGCGTTTCCAGGAACTCTACCGGACCTATCGCGATCGTATCTTCGGCTTTGCGATGCGACGCAGTGGCAACAGGGCCGATGCCGAAGACATCACACAGGAGACCTTCCTCCAGGTCCATCGATCAATTTCGACCTACAAAGGCCGGGCCAGTTTTTCTACCTGGATCTTCGGAATCGCACACCATACAACCTGCCGGCATTTCAGACGACAAAGCAAGAATACCTACTCGATCGAAAACGAAGGTCATCTTGCGAGCGACTTCGAACAAACTTCCGAAGAAAGACGTCTGGACGCGCTTCGAGCCCTCAAGAGCTGCACCGACACCCTGGCCCGATCACGTCAGCCCGAGCACATGGAGATTTTTCGACTCTTCTATGGCGAAAACAAACCCATCCGTACCATCGCTGAACTGACAGGAAAGCCCGTGGACAGCATCAAGGACAGTTTGAGACGAAGTCGCAACCTTCTGATCCGCGACCTACCTGATCTGAAATTGATCCTGGATACGGCCCACAGCGCATGAAATCATGTCCCGTACCATGCGGGATCGGCGATCGCGAACAGGGAAAGCAACTTCGAGAGCCGATCCCGTACTGGCCGGGAAAGCAGCGGAGGAATGACGCTTTCGACCCTCGCCGGACGCTCAGTTGACGATGCGAGGCTTGGAGCGATAGCGACCCGAGTGGGGACCTTCAAAGATCTCATTCACCTGGGGGTGTCGACAGGGTTCACCCGACTCATCGGGCAGTAGGTTCTGCTCGGACACATAGGCCACATAGGTAGTCTCATCATTTTCCGCCAAAAGGTGATAGTAGGGCTGGTCTTTCGCGGGCCGGACCTCTTCCGGGATGGACAGCCACCACTCTTCCGAGTTGTTGAACGTGGGGTCTACATCGAAGATCACACCGCGAAATGGATGGATCCGATGACGGACGATTTCCCCGATTCCAAAGCGTGCCTTCCGCATATCAGGCAATCTGCTCCCTTTCATCAACTTGAAGTCCTGAGTCTAGCTTGGATCTCCTGTTTGTTCGTGATATCCGGTTCCCCCTTCTCAATCAAGCCAGGCTCCAACTCCTTCGCGCCTCCGAAAAGGCCTGCCTCGGCTGGAAGTCTCCGATTTCGAGCGCGGGCAAAACCCGGACGGTCTCCCTCTTCGATTTCAGAGGGGCGAAATCTCACAAGTGTGCCACCATTCGGACTTGAACCTGTCTCACTGAGGAGATTTTCATGAGCAAAAAAAGCATCGGATTCCTTCTTCTGGTAGCCCTGCTTCCCGTTCTCGCCTGTGCACCTCGAGCCATGCGCGGAGGCGCGGGCACAGAAAATCCGAACATGGATCAGCCGGCCATGAGCACGACACTCGATCGAACCGACATCGAGTACCTCGTGAGCAACAATCTCGACGCCCTGTACGATTCACGCTTCTGGAAATCAGATGTGTCGGGAGCCTCCCAGAGACCCGTCATGGCCATCTGGCCGATCGAGAATTCCACCTCGGAACATCTGGAAGATCAGATGCTCACCCTTCTCTCCTCCATCGAGACCAGTCTTGTCAACAGCGGCATGGTTCAGGTCGTGGCTCGTTCTCGGCAAGCAGAACTCGCGCGAGAGATCGGAATCCAGCAAGGCGACATCTACGACGCCAGCAAAGCCGCACGACTCGGCAAGCAGATCGGGGCCAAATACTTTGTCACGGGTAAGCTGACAGCCGTGGACGAGCGAATCCAGAAGACCCGACGGCTCCAGTACACGCTCTTCTTGCAGATCATCCAGATCGAAACCGGTATCGTTGAATTCCAGAATGAGACCACGAGAAGCAAGGCCCTCAAGGGCTGAGTTTGATGCCTGGAAAGACTGGACTGGGTGGCTTCGCGCTGAAAGCACGTCATACGTCGTGGCTTCGACTCTGCCTCGGGGTCACCGTGCTCTTCTATTTCGGGTCGGGTTGCGCCACCTACTCCGACCGGATGAAGGTCGCTCAGGAACAGGTGAAAGCGGGGAACTACCAGGCCGCTGTCGATGACCTGAACAAGTTCATGGGCACACCCGAAGGTCAACTGCCCGATAAATTCAACTCCGATACGGCGCTGGCGGTGCTTGAACGAGCGACTCTCGAACAAGCCCTCTCTGAGTTCCAGAAGAGCGCTCGGGATTTCGGAGCCGGCGACCAGGAACTCCAGCTGCTCGACATCGCCAACGACACCGCCGGAACCATCGGGAAGTACTTCTTCAGTGACAGCTCCACCAAGTACAAGGCTTCGCCCGTTGAAAAGCTTTCTCTCAACGGCTTCAACATGATGAACTATCTGGCCCTGGGCCAGATGACCGGAGCCAGCGTAGAAGCCCGACGCTTCACCGTCATGCGAAACTATCTGAACGAGTTTGAACCGGGGCATCCCCACGCAGCCTTCGGCTCCTATCTGGCGGGGTTCACCTTCGCTCAGCAAGGCGACTACGGGCGAGCCATGCGGTACTACGACGAAGCCCTGCAAGCGGGATCTCTAGAGAGTCTCCGGGAGCCCATCAGCAGACTCTCGAAGCTCACGAACTATCGTGGCCAATACATCCAGAAGTTCCTGGATGAACACAAGGCCGCCGCGGTACCGGCTGACCACACAGGCAGCCTGATCGTGGCAGTGAATATCGGTCGTGTGCCCTACAAGGTTCCCGAAAGAATGCCCATCGGAGCAGCCATTGGTATCGCCGGCTCCTACATCAGTGGCAATCCAGCCGTCCTGGGTTACTCCGCCTTCAAGGTGGTGGTGTACCCCGAGCTGGTGCAACCCTCGAGCCTCTACAACAAAGTCTCGATGAAGGTGGATGACCGAAGCGCGCAACTCGACCTGGCGACCAATCTCGGCGTTGAGATCAAGAACGAATACGAAAATCTGAAACCCAAGATCATCGGCGCCGCAATTTCCCGAATGATCGTGCGTGCCGCCACAGCGGAAGGCGTACGGCAAGCGGGTAACCAACAAGACGCAGCGCTGGGCTGGGTACTCGCTCTCGCCACCGAAGCCAGCATGGTGGCCATGGATAAACCCGACACCCGATCCTGGATGTTCCTGCCAGACCGCGTCTACCTCTATCAGGCACGTCTGAAGCCGGGCACCCACAGTATCGAAATCCAGCTGGGTGGTTCAAATGGATCGACAGTGAGCCATAGCGTCGAGATTGCTCCCAACGGGTATGCGGCCGTGATCGTCACGGCGCCGCGCTAGAAAGCGCCCACCGACTCTCCTCCGTATGAACCCAGGACGAGTTCGAGGGACGGGAGTGCTAGCGGAAGAATCCACCAATGGCTGCGAACGGAAGAAACGCGATATCCAGGGGCACCGTCAAAACCAGTACCACTGGTTTCAGGGCCGGCTCAAGGGTCGAGTTCATGACACCCTTGGTCATCCCGAAGATATACTCGGACGAGTAGCCCTGGTTGCTTTCCAGATTCAGGCTGTCCGCGGCGAGCACATGATGGGGAAGCTCCTGGGCAGAGTTCTCAGCGCCAATCGCAAGCGCAGACCCACTCCCCATTGAGAGGAGCAATAGAATCGATAGGATGAAGGAGGCGCTTCGCTGAATAGTCAGATTCATTTCAATACTGCTCCTCGATGATCTTGAGCCCCCATCCACGAAGGCTTGATCTTGTTCGCGAGTATGCCCCAGCAAGAAATAACATGCACAGAACCGGAGATTTTCACTCAAATTGCTTGGGACTCAGAGACCCCCTCGAGTTTTGGGCAGCTCAGCTAGAATCAGGTCGCACGTCGACAGATCCACGATCGAAAGGAAAAGGAATCATGGTCACCCATGGCTTTTGTGCAGACCAGTTCAGCCCCGTCCGTGAAGCCTTCGAAGCGAATTTCGAGCAAGGGAAGGAACTCGGGGCCTGCGTGGCCGTCACCCATGACGGAGAACCCGTGGTCGACCTCTGGGGGGGCGATGCCGACAGCAAAGGGCGGCCCTGGCAAGAAGACACCATCATCAACGTGTATTCAACCACCAAGACCATGGCTGCGATCTGCATCCTGATGCTGGCGGATCAGAAAGCCATCGACCTCTCCGCCCCTGTCGCCCGGTACTGGCCCGAATTCGCCCAGTCCGGCAAGGACAGGGTCACGGTGAGCCATGTCATGAGCCACAGTGCCGGGCTTTCGGGCTTCGATCCTCCGCTTGCAAAAATCGAAGAGCTCTATGACTGGAATGGTATCTGTGAGCGTCTCGCCGCCCAGACTCCCTGGTGGGAGCCAGGCACACAATCGGGATACCACGCCATCACACAGGGCTATCTGCAAGGAGAAATCGTACGGCGTGTGACAGGGCGCAGCCTGGGCACTTTTTTCAAAGAGGAAGTGGCCTCCAAGCTCGGCGCCGACTTCCATATCGGGCTTGATCCGGTCGATGACTTCCGGGTCGCAGAACTGCAACCGCCTCAACAAGGACCGGGCGCCGAAAATGTGGAACCCGACTCCATTCTGGCCAAGACGTTCGCCGGGGCTCCTCTGACCGGAGCCGAACCCCGCAGTGAAGACTGGCGTCGCGCTGAAATCCCCGCTGCCGGAGGAATCGGAAATGCACGCGCGGTGGCACGAATCCATTCAGCCCTGGCATGCGGAGGCCAGGTGGACGGCGTTTCACTCATGTCTGAATCGGGCGTCCATGTCATTTTGGAAGAACAGACTCGTGGAATGGATCTCGTCTTTGGCACCCCCCTTGTGTTTGGGATGGGGTTCGGTCTCAATGACTCGGCTTTTCCCATCAGCCCGAACCCCCGCGCTTTCTTCTGGGGCGGTTGGGGGGGCTCCTTGGCGGTCATCGACCTCGACGCTCGCGTATCCATCGCCTATGTGATGAACCGCATGGAATCGAATCTCATGGGAGACCCAAGGGGGGCTTCCATCGCGCAAGCGGTATACGAAGCCCTAGCCTGAAAGACGCGCCCGCAAGACTCCGCGGAGAAGGATTCCGATCCGAAAACGACTGGCTCCGGAACGAAATGAAGCCGTCTCGAGAACACGCGCAGCTTTGAGTAGACAAGCACCACTCGCATCGGCATAGTTTGAATCGTGGGGACCCCCCGCCACGAAAGAACCCAGGCCATGGATGAAGATCGATCGACAAAGGCCCCGCGAGAGCGATTGCCATTCCGAGCAACATGCTTTCCACCGCGATGCGGACAGAGCCTTCTCGGCACCTTGCTTCTCTTCTTCTCGTTGGCTCTTTTCTCGTGCGCTCAGGTCTCCCTGGTTCATGAAACAGACCCGGCTCAACTACGACACGAAATCGCTCAAGACGTACCTCACCTCTCGGCTCAAGAGGTCGTCATTCCTCATGAGATTTCCCCTGCGTTGAAGGCCGATCTGGATGAGCTTCTTCCTCAACTCGAGAACAGGAGCGAGAGCGGTCGAGCCCTCGTCTCCCTTCTCTTCGGGAAGGAGAACCTGGCCCTCCAGTATGCCTGGGCCGAAACGCGCACCGCGGAAGAAACAATCCAGGTTGGCCGAGGGAATTGTCTCTCTCTTGCAGCCGTGGTCGTGGGCACGGCTCGCGCTTACGGCGGAGCGGCTCGCTATATCGAAATACAAGACAAGTTGGAGAGACGAAAGGAAGGAGACCTCGGAATCTGGGCCGGCCACATTGCGGTGTTTCTTCCCAACCCGGGCTCGCCTCTTGTGGTTGATTTCACGGGCGCTCAACGAGCAGAGCTTTCTTCCTTCCGTGTCCTGGAAGATCGAGATCTCGTGGCCCACTTCTACAATGATCAGGGCTACGACCTTGTCCGTGAGGCCCAGGAACAGGGCGTCAAACCTCCCTGGGAGAGGGTGAAGAGATATTTTGAAATCGCCACGGCCATTGACCCCGAATTCAACGAGGCCTGGAACAATCTGGGTGTCGCCCTGGCTCGACTGGGAGAATGGAAGGCGGCCGAAGACGCCTACGAGAACGCCATGATCCATCGGCGTCTATTGCGCGATTCGGCCACTCCGCGTAATCAAGCCAGCCTGACCGCGCGAAAAGAAAATGCCGGACACAAAGGCATTTTTGGAATCTCGCCCTCGTCTACCGCGACGATTTCCCGTAAGACTCAAGCACCTGGCGCGTCCTCGCCGAACCTTCCCGTTCAGGTAGCCTCCGAGCCAATTGCAAAGACCGCATCAGGATCACCCGGGGACGATTCGACCCTCGAACCCGTTGCAGGATCCGCTCCAGCGTCGCCCAGGCATAGTCGACACGACCCGCCGCCGCAGCCGCCTCCGCTCGATTCACCAAATCACTGACGGACCCACCCATGATGATCAGAGGGTCGATGATCTGGATGACCTCCTCGGCCTCAGCCGGGGTGCGACCCGCCAGCCTCCAGGAGACTCGCAGGCGCTGGACCTCGGGGTAGAAGAGAGAACCCTCGGGCCAGAGTGCCAATCTGGAGTCCAGTTCGCTGAGCCCCTCCCAGTCTCCAGCGCGCGCCAAGCGATTCGCTTGCACAAAAAGACGCTCTTGCGACGGTAGCTCCTGGAGATCGGCGGAGTTCGGCGCAGAAAGCTCGAGTCCAACCCTGGCGCGAGCGGAGCCCGGATCCGCCTCGAGCGCGCGCTCAAAATGTTTCTTCGCTGAGTTTGTTCGTCCTGTATAGAGCTCCTGCCAGCCCAGAGCCCTCTCCCGCTCCGCGCCCGATAGAGATCCCGACAAGGCCTCGATCCGATGCGAGTTTCGCCCCACCAGAAGACGACTCACGAGAAGGTCCGAGTCCCACTGGTCATCGATGCTTCTCAGCGGATCGGATTCGAGCAACGCCTCTGAGATCGTCGCTTTCATCCCCAGCTCAGGCCCTTCACCCTGCTTGATCCAGGCCAACCGATTCCAGTCGTCCGTGATCGGATCGGCGCCCTCCGAAAATCGAGTCGCCAACCCGGGATCCAGTACCAAGGACGCCAGGACGTCTTCGGGGGTGTAGACACCGATGGTCGCCATGTCTTCGGGAATTTCACTGGCGGCCTGAAGGACGCTTTCTCGCAACTCAAAAGGCTCATCCGAGGCCGCGAAAATAATGGCGCCTCCGCCTCTGGGCCTGAAAACCGCAACATTCTCAAAAACCGAATCCAGCGTACCGATCAGACCTCGAAGCAGATCCACGTCGACAAAGGACAGGCCCATCCACTGGACGAAAACGCCACCCGGCGCGAGGCGCGAATGGGCCATTTCGAAGAACTCACGGGTGTAGAGATGTGAAGCGCCTGAAGTCCAGGGGTGGGATGGCTGAGAGACGATGGCGTCATACATCGCGTTCGTCAGGATCATCGAGCCTCGCGCGTCACCCAGTCTCAAATTCAGACGCGGATCCTTCAGCGGATCTCCACCGCGACGAGCATCGCCCACCCGACGGTTTGCCTCAACGACTTCGGACTCAAGTTCAATCAGATCGATTTCGTCCACTGAACTCGGAACGGCAGCCAATGTGTTTCCGCCCCCAAGACCGATGATCAGCATCCGTTCTGCCTCGGGTCTCAACATGACGGGAAGAATGGAAAGCCATCTCGACTCCCGGAATTGATCCGGAGGCACAGCCGGACGCTGCATGGCCGATTCGGGTAAGCCGTTGGTCACTACCCGCCACGCATAAGGGGTTTGAATCAAACTCACTGTGCCGGAACGCCCTACCCCCACATAGGACAACTCACCTGGGGTCGGCGTCCCTGTGAGAGANTTCGTCACCAGGAGCTGACTCGGCGGAGGCGGCCTGAAAAAAATCACCGTCGCCCCGACAAGAAGAGCCAACCCTGTGAGCACGACCAGAGCTCGACCCCGCATGAGCCACAAGGCGGCGGCCACAGCGAGGCCGACGTTCAAGATCGAACCGAGAAAAACAGTCCCATGAAAACCCAGCCAGGGAAGNAGGAAGAAACCNGCNCCGACCGAACCGACAATCGAGCCCAGTGTATTCCACGCGTAGACTCTTGCGCTGGCCGCAGCTGCATCGTCCGCATCTTGTGCCAGGATCCGAACCGCGAATGGAAATGTCGCGCCCACGCAAAGTGTGACCGGCAGAAGGATCAAAACAGAGAGCACCGCCCCGGGCAGCAGCGCTTCGGGCGACGCCCCCAAGGCTTGAGCCCAGCCAGGAAGATACTCAGTCAACGAAAACGTCAGGATTGCGAAAGTCGCAATCCCCACCTGGACCACGACAAATCCGGTACTCGCCCTTGCTGTTTTCCTTGCAATGGGCGCCGCCAGAGCGCTCCCCAACGCGATTCCGAGCAGGAAACTGGCCAGCATCGTCGCAAAAGCCGCTGTACTTCCGCCGAGCACGTAGCCCAGGAGTCGGACCCAGAGAACCTCATAGATAAAGGAGACCATCCCCGAAACCGCGATCAGCGGGAGGATCAAAAAGGGGCCACGACTGGGCGCCGCCTGGATGTCCGAGCGCGGAGCGGCCACTCGAGCCAAAGCCGCGGCCGCGAGGAACACGAGTCCATTCAAACCCGCGCCCACATAGATGGTCTGCCGCAACCCAAGTTCAGGCAAAAGCACGAACGCGGCCGTCAGAGCGCCGCCGATCGCGCCCACCGTATTGACCGAGTAGAGCAGACCNATCCGGGGACCGATCTGGTCTTCGCTCCGCACCGCGTGACGCGCCAGCAAAGGCAAGGTGGCGCCCATNAGGGCCGTACAGGGGATCAGGATGATGAACGAGCCAGCCAGATGGAACAAGGCNCTCAGCAGGCTTACTTCCTCGGGCACATCACTGAGCCCCCCGAGCCAACCCACGTAGAGGCCCATCAAGCCGCGGATCGCAAAGGGGACCAGCAGAGCCGCCAGACCTATTCCCAGTTCGATGACGCCGTAGGCCAGAATGGGTCTTGTAATCCGCGGCGCGTAGCGCGCAGCAATCGCGGCCCCAAGGGCGAGACCTGCCATATAGGCAGCCAAAACGGCGGAAACGGCCAGTTCCGAAGTCCCGAACACAAAGGCGAATTCACGCGTCCAGGCCGTCTCGTAGAGGAGAGCCGCAAAACCAGAAAGGAAAAAACACAGCTGCAGGAGAAAAAAACGGATATCCATCCGACCTGCCTGACCTGCTCCTAGCGCGGGCACCTGAATGAACCTCTCCTACGCACGAACGTGTGCGAACGGGCCGAAGTTACCTCAAATATCGCCCAAGGGTCGATCCGCAAGGTCCCGCCAGGGCGTTTCCACAAAAACATCCAGTGAATCCTTGACGCCCTCTGAGCCCCCGGGCGCAGTGAATATCACNGCGGGTACAAACAGGACAGCGCCGGCCGCGAGGCCAAACGCACTNAGGGGACGGAGCACCAGAAGGTCAAAGCCTACATCGAAGGCGGTATCAAGCTGCTCTTGAGCCCCCGACGTGGACCCTTCTGCATCGACGTCGTCATCGGCCCAGGCCGGAGACGAAAACGCGAGCAAGCAAAGCACCCCGAGTAACGCAGTCGTTCTTCTANACTGAAAGGCAATCACCCGAAACTCCTCTTAGACTTTTTCTCTTGCAAACCCAAAACCCGAACCNCCGNANAAAAGAAGGNTCCATCCTTCTNCCTCACCAACGAGGCGACCAATAGATCCGAAGTCCGCCCCCGGCCTGCGCGATGAACTTCTCGGGGCCTGCNTTGATATCGAAAGACCCATACTCACTCTCTACCGTGTAGTTCTGCNCCGTGTCATTCAGAATCCAGGAAAATCGCGTATCCAGGAACAAGCGAACCTGGAATTCCTTCCACTCATAGACATCCACCAGAGCCGCCACACCCACTCCCAAGGAGTGGGTGGTCAGGCTGGGAAACGAAGCCTCCACGCTCTGTTTACTGCGG
Source organism: Spirochaeta sp. (assembly GCA_002691025.1). Lineage (GTDB taxonomy): Bacteria > Myxococcota_A > UBA9160 > UBA9160 > UBA4427 > MED660. Next base: position 91,159 of record NZGT01000067.1, read on the forward strand.
GCCCCTCCCTGGAGAGTCGTGTTTCTCTCCCACCTGAAATCGGNGCCTTTCCATTCTTGACCCAGGTAGTCGAGCGCAACGCGAAGCCTGAGCCGATCTTCAAAAGCAGGCGTGGGCAGGTCNACCCCCACGCCCAGGAACCACATGTTCTGGATCGCGGTATCGAAGCCAGAGGAGATATCNCAGGAAGAAAGATCAGAGCCGCCTTCGCATTCCTCTGCNGTCAAATTGGGGCGATCAGAGGACGAGTAGGATTCGATTGAGCGAAATGTGGCAAATGAATCCTCTAGAAGGTTCTCGTACCCGACATGCAAGAAAAGACTGGGTGCATACTGATGCTCGAAAAGAGCCGGCGACAAGACAGTGGCCTCCACCGTAAATCCCGGAGCCAATGCAGGCTCCACCAACCCNTCCAGCGGCTTCGTAATGAATTCGGGGTTGGTCGGACCGGACGGAAGTCCCGGGTCATAGTTGTCGTTCCTTAGGCTGCCGACAATGCNTGCATTCTGCCCCTGGCTATGGAGCAAGAAGCCGGCCCCGATCTCAAAACCCCACCGATTCCTTTCGTTTTCCTCAGAATCTGCCTCCGACGCCGGAGTGGAACCCACAGCGCCCTCCTCTGCGAAGGCGACTGAAGCGCCACAGAAAACAAAGGCGGCCAACACAAGGCCCATCGCACAGCGGAATCCAGCTGCGTACTCTTGACTCCACGAACTTTCCATCTCAGGGCTGTCCACTGACACCTGCCTCCTCGGCTACTGCACCGTTCGAACCGGCTGCCCGGTCGACCCTNCCACCCTGCAACAAGATGAGTCCATCAATATCTCGTCTCAACTCAGCNGGAAGGTCGCTGGCCTCCAACCATTCCATAGCCGACTCAGGGTCTTCTCGACGCCAACGGATAAAAGCCTGCTGCACCACGTAGTAACGCTCTGGCTGCAAGGGCACACGAAGCCCCCACTGCACAGCCTCTTCGGGTTCATCGACGAGAAGCCACTGAGCGAACGGGTANATTGCAACCTGCATGGCCCGGTCGCCTATGTGTTCNCGGATCCAGGGCTCAGACGTNGCCGGATCTATCGTCTGCCACCGATAGATCCCACCGCGAACCGCCGCATCCCGCGCATCCGAGGGGGGCTGAGCGATCGCCCACTCCAGAGCCGCGACCGGATCATATTTGACCCATTCCACCACGATCAAAGCCATGGCATCCCCGCGGATGAAGTCCTGGTAGCCCTGCTCATCAAACCAGGCGGCAGCCCGCTCGGGGTCGGACCGCGCCACAACAGACATGGNCTGAGAAAAGATGGCCGCCTTCAGATTGTTCGGAGCGTCAATCGAAACGCTCTGCGACCAATCGATCAGCTTGGATACGCCTTTGTTGGCCAATTCGAACGTCAGCTTCAGAAGAATGCCGTTCCTCTCGGTTCCCTCGGGCTTGGCCTCCAGCAAAGGCATCGCAAGCCGGAACTCCTCGTTCAAGATCAAGGCCTGGATCAAGAGGGATTCGAAGGTCTNACTCAGCGGGCTGCCTTCGGCTGTCAACAGATCACCGTAGGCAAANGCCTCTTCTCCACCNCCTGAAGCGACCCACGAAAAAACAATCGACTGATAACCCTGTCGCCGCGGGGCCCCCTCCTTCAAACCCTCACTGGCAAACGCCATGGCACTCTCTGGATCAAACGTTGCCCACTGACTCATGAAGGGATGGATATCGAAAATCGTGGCCGTCGGCCGATTGGCCGCAAAAGCNTCTNCCGCCCCCGCCACGTTGTCACGGCTGAGACTCTCNATGGCCGTGGAAAGAGNCTTCATGCGNAGNACCGGNTCNTCCATATCCAGAGCCGCCGCCACGGNAGNTTCCATCTGCGAGGCACTCAGTATCGGCACGACAGAATCNGAAGANGACGGCNCCTCGGCCTGNCAAGCCATCCACAACAAAAGACAAGAAGCGGTGGCCAAAACCACTCTAAGACGATTCAGACCCAGCAAAATCAAAACCTCACCTGAACGGTCACACCGTAGGTTCTCGGGTCGCCCATNGCGTAAAGCATCAACTGTCGGAAGCGAGCCAGATTGATCATGTCCAGTCTATACACTTCATCGGTCAGGTTCTGTACCCAACCGGCAATCTCAAGGTTGCCATCCGGAGTTGTGTACCCCACNCGCATGTTCAGCATCCAGAGCGGACCCTGCNTGATCAAGGGNTCATTGGCGGGCGAAAAGAAGACTTCGCTCTTATACGACCAGTCCAGTCGNGGAAGCACGGTCCCGTAATCCGAAGTAAAAGCCCAGGACACATACCCCGCAAACGAGTACTCGGGCGAATTGATCAACCGGTTCCCCGAATAGTCNTCNATANTNGTNANNGGGATCGCATTTTCANCCCCCGCGAGCTGTGTCAGCGAGACNGAAAAGTCCGTATANGTGCTGTTCANCCAACCGAAGCTCGCNAAAANCTCCANACCTTCGANNGACTCNGGAACNAGNCCGTANAGAGGATGGGACATGATCTCCAATTCCACCCCGAAGATGTCCGCATCGTTGGCATTCACCAGCGTGTTGACCGGCACCGAACCGGAGCCGTTCTGGACCTGGAAGATCTGGATATCCTGATAGTCATAATAGAAAGCAGCGAAGTTGAACGTCAGCTGGTTGTCGAACCAGGACGACTTTCCACCCAGCTCCAACGCATCCACCTTCTCCGGCTTGACGGGCGAAAAGAGCGGCACCTCGTCCCCAAATTGGTTCTCGGCGCTGATATTCGGATTGAGGATCAGACCGTTGATGTGAGGCCCTTTGTAACCGCGAGAATATTTGAGGTAGAGAAGGTGCTCTTCCGTAGGCTTGAAGTTGAGAGCCAGGGACCCGCTGAAGCCATTGTCAGAGATATCGGATTGCGCTTGCGCAAAGCAGATATTCTTATCGTCAAGACACGGCTTTCCAATGGAGCTACTCTTCGACAAGATGTCCATACTCTTGGACTCGATGTTCCATCGCAGCCCAGCGTCAATGGAAAACCATTCCCCGGGAGCCCAACTCAGCCAGC
>NZGT01000068.1 GCA_002691025.1 Spirochaeta sp.
TTTCATCCATGTCGGGCCACAAGAAATCGCCACTCTCGAGCAGGGCTGGGAAAAACGCGGCGGGCGCGCTCCGGAACCCGATGTCATGGAGTCCCTGATCCGTTCCCACATCGATGATGAGCTCCTGGTCGCACAAGCTCGCAGCCTCGGCTGGCATCGCAATGACGCGATCATCCAAAGGAGGCTGGTGCAGAATCAACGCTTCTTGCTCGACGAAGAGGAAGAAATCTCGGACGCCGCTCTGCTGGCCCGGGCCTACGAACAGGGGATGGATGAAAGCGACATCGTGGTGCGCCGAAGACTCCTGGAGCGGATGCGTCTGCTCATTGCCTCTGCGGCGCGGAATCCCGCTCCCACCGACTCCGAACTCCAGGTCTACCTGGACGAGCACCCGGATCGCTTTACCCGACCGGAACGAACGCGCCTCACCCAGGTCTATTTGAGTCGGGACACCCATGGCGACTCCCTGGAACAAGAGGCCCAAGACCTTCTCACGCGCCTCCGCGAGGAGGCCGTCACGCCAGAGCAGGCGGGTCCCTATGGCGACCCCTTCCTGATCGCCCGAGACCTGCCCCTATCGAGCGAAGCGGGTCTGGCTCGACAGCTCGGTTCGAATTTTGCGGCCGAGGCCATGACGGCTCCTCTCGGCCAATGGAGCGAGCCCATTGCATCCAGCTACGGGCTGCATCTGGTCTGGCCTCATGACCGCACCGCCGCCATGCTCCCGCCCGTCTCCGAAGTACAGAGTCGCGTCCAGGGTGAGCTGATGAGAGAGCGCGAAGAAAAAGCCATGAAGGCGCACCTCGAATCCCTGCGACAGGACGCTCAGATCGAGATCATCCGCCCCTAGAGAAAAAGGGGGTGCAAAAGGACCCACCTTCTGGTCTCCAGGAAGAGGTACTGTCAAAATCAAGATTCAAGGATTTCGTCTGATTTTAAGTATTGAATTGAATATCAAGTTCATTACGGGCCCTCTCACCTGTGCTCCCGGCATAAAACACTCGATTTCAGATATTCTGATTGATTCCCAACGACTTCCCATGAGAAGATGCCTTCATAAGATGCAACCTTGGGAAGGGGGGCGGATCGTGCGAAGACTCGGATACGGGATGGCCTTGCTCGTTGGGCTACTACTCATCATGGGCACGAATTCAGCCTGGGCGCTCAGCATCTCGGGCGACTTCTCAGGCGCCGATTACAACTCATCGAGCGTATCTCTCGTCGGATCGGCCGGTTGGGTATCCGACCCCGGGATCAGTCCTCCGTATGGGCTGAATCCACGACTTCGCTTGACCCCCAACAGTCCCGGTGGGCAACGCGGAAATGCCTGGCTCAACACCGGCACCTACCGCGCCGACGGGGAGTGGTCGTTCGACTTCACCATGCAGATTACGTATCCCCAAGGAGGCGGAGCCGACGGCATGGGGTTCCACATGCATGAGGCGGGCACGGGCGCCGACACCTGGATTCGGGGCGAAGGCCTGGGCGCTACTTTTCTTTCACTTGGCTTCGACACCTGGAACAACGGAGGCGACAGCCCCGTGGACTTCGGGCTGGTGGTCTACAACAACGGTTTGCAATCGGGCTCCTATGTGGATCTCGGATCGAGCATCGGCTCCCCGGATCCCTGGCAGATCAGTGTGACCATGGTGTATGACGGCGATGGAAATCTGGCGGTCGACGTGGCAAACGACAATTCAGGGGCTTCCACAGGCCCCCTCAACTACGCGGTCAATCTCGATGACCTGGATGCAGCCGTCATCGGCTGGTCGGGCGATACAGGTGGGGCCACACAGAATCAGGACGTGACCGATTACGCCGGGACTTTCGCCATACCCGAACCCGGCACCGCCCTGCTCCTCGGTCTGGGACTTTCCGGACTCGCCTGGCGCCAACGTCGAGCCCACTAGACCCGAGCCCAGAGTGGAACCGATTCTGCGCATGCCTCGCATACGCTGGGGGACGCTTGGGGTCCTCTGTGCGGCCGGCCTCTTTCTTTGCGCCGTCGGCGCGAAGTGCCCGCAAGCCCGAATCGCCAAAGCCCACCGGCCCACCACCCTCTATGTGATCGGTGTGTCCGACATGACCTCTCCCGAGCGGACCATGATCGCGACGCTTCAAGGTGTGCTGGCGGATCACAGCGACGAGCAGATCTGGATCCGACAGGATGCGGGCGGGTACAACACCTGGCTTCAAGATCTCGTGGACAACCACGGAGTCACCCGGATCAACACCACCGATCCGTGGTTCCTGCTCGACCGTTTCAAGCCCTCCCTCGATGGCTACATCCTCTATCAGAACGGGGATGGATCCATCAACTCAGCCACATCCCTTGCGGGCCAGGAGAGTGCCGTTGTCGTCGAAACCTCCATCGAGCCCCAGGTGATGGCCCAGGGACTGACCCGGGTCCTCGACCTTCGGGGCGTCGACGAAACCTGGATCCACGAAAATCTGAGGTGGCGAATGAACTACGTCACCGCCATCGAGCAGAAAGAAGCGTTCGACCTCCAGCTTCGCGACTACGCGGTGCTTTCTCGAGCCTTCACCTTCTACGACGGGAATTCGGACTTTCGCGAAACCGTGCTGGACGGACTGGACCCGGACGGCGCGATCCTCGGTTGGGGCGATGCGACTTCAGGAGAGGATGTCTTCATCCGAGCGGCATCCGAGCGAGGCGTCTTCACCATTCCCGCCGATCACACCCACAACCTGTCCTCACTCAGCGGCTTTCCGGTGGAAGAGCAGACCCAGATCGCCGCGACGCCGGTCACTCTCGAGCCCGACGTCCATTACGTCTCGTTCGTCTTTACCGACGGCGACAACCTCCAGTGGGCCCTTGGGCTCATGCAGTCCGACCCCAGGTGGTTTTCCAGTGCGATCCGAGGGAATTTCAGCATGAACTGGGGATTGCCCCCGTCGCTCGCGCGCGCGGCCCCCACCGTCATGCAGTGGTATTACGAAAATGCGGCAACCGGCCCGGGACAGGATTTCTTCGTGGCCGGTCCCTCTGGCGGGGGGTACCTCTACCCCAGCCTGTATCCCGAGGAAGAACTCGACTACCACACCCAGGACCTGGCGGAGTGGATGAGGCTCGGGGATCTGAACGTCGTCGAAATCCTGGACTTCAACTCGCTCACACAAATCGAACTCTGGGATCGCTACACACGGCACGATCAGATCGATGCGCTCCTCTACCTCGAGTATGGAGACCACGCGCAGCACATTGGCACCACCGTCTGGTCCAACGACAAGCCCATCCTCTCCCCGCGCGTCAAGCTCTGGCGAGGCCTCGCGAATTCCGACGAATCCACCATCGTGAGTCGCATCAACCAATCCCCCAGAGACCCTACCAGTGCAGCCGGATACAGCGTGGTCTGCGTGGGAGTCTGGGAGCACTCGCTGGACGAGATCCAGTCCATCATCAACCTGTTCCCGGCCGATACCCGGGTCATCACCCTGGGTGCCATGGCCGAACTCATGACTCAGAACATTCCTCATGAGGTCAGCTTTTCCCACGAGTACAGGGGGCTCGAATTCCAGACAGCCGACCTCAGCCTTTCCGGCTCAGCCACCTGGGCCATCGATCCGGACGCCCTCTTCTCCCCCGATCCCAAACGACTCCGGCTGACCCACAACGGAGGCGGACTGGTGGGCTCAGCCTGGTCTCGCCAGGCCATCGATCCCGCCCAGAGTTGGAGCACGATCTTTCGCTTCCAGATCACCTACGCGTCCATGGGTGGAGCCGACGGACTGGGCTTCGTGATCCAAGGCAACGGCCTCGACGCCAATCCGGGCCATGAGGCCGCAGGCGCTTCGAACCCTCGACTCGCCGTCTCCATTGATACCTGGAACAACGGACCGGAGGGAACGGATGAGTCGCTCAAGGTGATTCTCAATGGCACTGAGATCCTGTTCAATGACCTCCTCGACTTCAGTTCCGATCCCAATCCTGGATCGTCGGATGCCGTCTTCCGCATGGAACTGAGCTACGTCGCAGCCAGCCAGCAGCTCTTCATCCGCCTTTTCGATGAAGGGGGGTCAGACGCTCTCTACAACACCGTAGAGGGAGTCGACTTGAGCGGATTTGGCCCGTCCTTCGTTGGATTCTCGGCGGACACCGGAGGCTCGACACAGAATCACGACGTACTCAGCTGGATCCTCAACGCGGCCGCACCGTAGTACGAAGGACCTCTATCGCCCCACCAGTTGATAGAGCCAGACCTGATCCAACTCAGCGGGATCTCGACGAAACATGGACTGATCGGTCCAGGCCTGGCCGAATCGCTTGATCTCGGACGCGTCCGTCACGCGTTCTGCACGCAGATCATAGACCTCTCCGTGGAGCCCCAATCGCACTCGCGGGTCGGCGATGATCTTCTTCACCCATTCGGTCTCCGTGTCACCCGCGTTGATATAGAGCTTCCCGTCCAGCACCGTGTACGCCACATTCACCGAATAGGGGTCCGAGGGGTCGGTTTCCAGCTGAACCGTCCCGGAGTCTCCCACCCCCGACCAGTTCCCGGGCGGCGGCTCGGCGGGGCCATGAAGGGCCCCACCCGGAAAAACGAAGAAGGGCCCATTGCATCCCAGGGCCAGCAACAAGACCACCATTCCCATCCGTACCATCATCTTCATCCCTCTCTCCTCTGAATCCATGACATCGGCCTCACCCTACTCTTCACGCAGGGCCTCCACGGGGTCCAGACGCGAACCATGACGGCTCGGCAGCAGCGTCGCCCCCAGCGACAAAACAAGTGCAATGGAAACCACGGCGATCACCTGAGCTGGATCCACTTCCGTGGGCAAAGTCGAAACCTGATAGACACTCGCCGGCAAGGTATCCACACCCGTCAGCTCCTCGATTCGAGTCTGCACCCAGGGCAAACGCGTCGAAACCGCCAGCCCCGCCAGGACTCCAAGGGCCACACCCGCCACGCCAATCAAGGTTCCTTCGATGGCAAAAACCAGTTCAATACTCCGATCATCCGCCCCCATGGTCTTCAGGATCGCCACGTCGGTGGACTTGGCCATGATCATCATCATGAGCGTCACCACGATCACGAAAGCCGAAACCACCATGATCATCACCAGGAGCATGAACATCAAGGAACGGTTGTCATTCAACGCATGGAAGAACCCCGGAAAGAGTTCCTTCCAATCACGACTGTAGAAAGGGTGCCCCAGCGCATTCTCCACGAGATCGGCCACCTGCCCAGACCGATAGAAATCGGCGGTTCGCACTTCGAAGCCGGCAATCACATCGCCCACACCGAGGAAATCCTGAACCGCCGAAAGGTGGCCGTAGGCAAACAGTTCATCAAATTGAAGAAAGCTCGATTCGAAGGTGCCCAGGACGGTGAAGCGCAGAAGGCGCGGAGCGGGGCCCAAGGCCGTGGGCGTACCCCCCTCTGGTGAGATCACCACCATCTCGTCCCCCGTCGCCAAACCCAGCTTCTCCGCCAGACGACTTCCAATCAGGAGACCGGGCACCTCCCGGTCGGGATCGGGCATCAAATCATCGATTCGACCGGCCGTCACCTTCTCGGCAAACTGCGTGACCTTTGGCGCCCGCTGGGGGTCGATCCCGCGAAGACTCACGGGCGCAATCACCCCACCCGCTCCCCGGATCATGCCTTCGGCTTCGATATAGGGACTGGCCGCCACCACCCCATCGAGCTGCTCGATCTCCGTCAGAAGCGGAGGGTAATCCACGATTTCACCAAAGTAGCTGCGAACCAGGAAGTGGGCGTAGTTGCCGACGATCTCATCTCGCCAGGTTCGCTCGAAACCGTTCATGACAGAAAGAACGGTAATGATCAGCCACACGCCCGCGGCCACAGCACCCACACAGATCAGCGTAATCGCCGAAATGAAGACCTGCCGACGCTCCGCCACCAGATAGCGAGTGGCAATGAACCATTCGGGGCCGCGCCTGATTTCAAAAAAACCTGCGGCACAAAGCGGAAGCAGCACCAGCACGACCCACCCTGCCCCACCGTAGAGAACTGCCGGAAGAACCGAACCTTCGCTCAAACCACCCAGGAGAAACGAAATCAACAGCCCCGCCCCACTGGCGAGCAAAACGGACAGACCGACCCCCCACGCTCCGCTGCGAAACGCCATCCGGCCCAGAGGCAGTGTAAAAAGACACGCCAGATACAAAGAGCCCGAAAGCCACGCAAAGGCTGAAAACCAGGCAGGCCAAGCGGTCAGTTCAGGTTGGGTCAGCTGCAGCCAGAGGATCGCATAGAGGGGGCAGATGAAAAAAGCGAAACCGGCAATCACACGAAGACTCTGTGCCGAGCGAGCAAAGCGCGTCAACACAACCAGAGCCGCCACCAGGTAGACCCCGGCAAAGATCACCAGGACAAGGCCGATCAGCAGAATGAAGACCACCGACAGGCTGCCGGCCAGAGCCTCCATGGCACCCCAGATTCGGGTTACAGATTCCAATTATTCAGAAACCGTCTCTTCCGAGGCGTCCTTGTCCTGCGCCGGAATCTCGACGCCATAGAAAGCCCGAAGCTCCGAGGCCAGCCCCAGAGCCGGATCGAGATACTGATCCGTCCATCCCGTCGAATGCAGCTTGACGGACTGTTGGCGAACATCACGCAGAAGGGAATCGATACGGCGGGCCGTGCTCTGGGTCTGCTCCCGGTTCTGCCCTTCCGAGAGTTGACGACTCAATTTCTCGGCCGCCCTGTTCAGCACCCTCAACTTCTCGACGTAGAGCTTGGCCGTGCGTTGCTTGGTCGGATTCCCCGCCGCGATGATATGGGGCTCCTTGCGGACAGCCACCCGCATCTTCTTGAACTCATCGTCCATTTGAGTCGCCAGCTGGGTCACTTCTTCTTGATTCCACGCGACTTGCTGGGCCCACGCCGGCCCCGACACACTCGTCCACGCGAGCACGAAAAGAAGGCTTGAAAACACAGAAATCCCTGTCCGGCGCATCGGATCCCTCCACGGGGTAGAAACGATGTGCGCAGTCTAGCGACCGAGGGAAGAAGCTGCCGCGCGAGCGCCCTCGGCTGCCCCCCACGGGAGGCCGCCGCCAAGTTCGCCGCCGTCTTCTCTTGGGGCTAGAATCGGCGCCTCGACGGCTGGATCAAGGTCGTCCGACTGTGTCCTCTTCCTGGAGAAAAACGTGTTCGACAGCCCCGCCCTCACCGCTCAAGAGCGCGATCAATATGAAAAGTTGGGCTACTTCATGCGCGAGTCCGTCTTCAGCGAAGCCGAACTGGAGGGATTTCGAGCCGCCGCGGAAGAAGTTCATCAACGCGTACTGCAAGCCGCTGAAGAGTCGGATGCGGCGCCCGTCGAGCAGGTCGACAACCAGAAATATCAGGAGATTCTGGGCTCGACCATCAAGTGGGAGTGGGACAACGATCTACGGGCTGTCCGCTCCATGGAACCGGTCTTCCAGATCGATGAACGCTTCTCAGACCTGATCGATGATCCCCGGATGTGGGGACCCTGCGCGGAGCTGACGGGCTGCGAACGCCTCTCCCTCTTCAGTGACAAACTCAACGTGAAGCGTCCGGGTGGAGCCCCCTTCCCTTTCCATCAAGAAGGACCCTACTGGGCCTATGGCGCGGAAGATCTGGAGAGAGTCGTCACCTTGATCCTCTACCTCGATGACGCCACCGTGGACAATGGCTGCCTCTGGGTGATCCCCGGCAGCCATCAGTATGGCGCTCTCGATTCACTTGAGGATCGAGGCACACTCGGCCGACTCTATACAGACATTGACCGCCTGGATGAGAAACCCGTTCCTGTGGCCCTGCCGGCGGGCTCCGTCGCCTTCTTCCATCGCGACATCGTCCATGGCTCACAGACCAACCGCACCGAACAGAATCGGCGTGCCTACCTGCTGGCCTACCAGCCTGAGGGACTCAAGCAGTGGCGCAACGGCGAACGCCGAGACATCGCCGTCCGCTGATCGATCGGTCCGGACCCTGCGCGTTCAAGAGCCCGCGGTCCGCGCTCTGAGCCATCCCCACGGCCTCAGCCCGACCCCGAAGCGGGGGTTTTGGGAAGCCTGAACCTCAGCCGGCGCCCCCAACACACAATTCCGCTTTTATTTCATTGACTTATGCTCAGCTTTATTAGAAACTAACGCTAGTTAGTAAGAAAGAAGACATGACAGAAGCCCCCATCTCGACCCAAGACACCCCCCAGCCGGCTGCTCGCCGGCGAAGTCCCGACACCGCCGAGCGTATACTCGACGCCGCCGAAGAATATTTCGGCCGCAAGGGCTACGCGGGGACGACCCTTCGCGATGTGGCCGACCAGGTTGGAATTCGCATTCCCAGCCTCTACAACCACTTCCCCAACAAGGCGGCACTCTATTCCGCGGTCCTCGAGCGAGGAATCTCCCCGGTACTCGCCCTGCTCTCCCGGTCCATACAAGGCGACGAAACGGAACCCACAGAGGCGATGGACCCGAAAGCCACGGTGCGCGCCGTCATGCAGTGGCTCGCCCTCAGGCCAAGTCTCCCTCGCCTGATTCAATATGAGCTTCTCGCGGGCGGCGAACAACTGGCTCCCCTGCTCTCCGACTGGCTGGAACCCGCCATGAATCAGGGCCTGGCCATGATGGAAACGACGCCCGGTGTGGAGCGTTGGCGCAGCCAGGAAATCCCTTTTCTCGTGATGGCCCTCTTCAATATCGTCATTGGCCACTTCACGACATCCGCACTGACCCAGAGTCTGAGCCCGACCCCGCCTCTTTCCGAAGAAGGCATCGAAGCCGCAGCCCATCTCTACGGCCAACTCGTTGAAGCTCTTTTGCAAGATGCTCCAACTTCTCCCCGACCCTATTGATCCACTCGATCACTACACCCCACTGGCCCTCCCCGAC
>NZGT01000069.1 GCA_002691025.1 Spirochaeta sp.
CATTTCAGCTCTCCATTCCAGGTTCAGTGGACGAACAAAGGCTCGGGTCTACGCCTGAAAGGACCCATGGAGTAGTGGCCTTGAGACATGATTTTGTGTCATAGAACACCGCACCAGCCTATGGAAAATGCCTTCTGGCCGATGCCCTATCGCTCAGACGAACCTCAGAGCCTTTTTACCCTGGGCTGTAGGATTGTTCGGAGACGCGCTTGTACCTACGCTCCCGGATGTGATGACCCAGAAAGGCCGCTGTGGCCGCATCTTCCTCCTTTCGCTTTCGGCTGTCTTGATTCTCAGCGCCCTTCTGTGGTGGAGTGCCCACCGGGAATCAAGATTCGTATCGAGCCTGCCTTCCGAAGAGAGATTCGTCGACAGCACTCCCTACGAACTCCAGAGCCTCTCCCCTCTCATCCCCGAACTGCCTCCCACCGTAAGGGAACTGGGTCGAGTGGCCTGGGAGGGCGAGGCCGAGATGATTGCCTTCGACGCCAAGGACTCCTCCGATGCCAAGTTCGATGTCTATTTGATGTCCGACACCGGAGGACCCGTCGTCTGCATTTCGTGTGACGTACCCGAGTTGAAAGGGCGCAATGTCGGGAACCCGGCTTGGGACCCAAGCGGTCGCTGGCTCCTCGTTCAGGTCGAGAATGAAGTCCACACCCACGGCGAAATCGCCCTCCCCATCCTGGTGGCCGACCCGAGCTATCCGGGCTTCGGAGTCTCAAGTTCCTTGTGGGTCTACGACACCCAAACCCGACACTTCCACTTGCTGTACGAAATTGACGGCGAGAATGGCATCGGGACCCTCCATCCACACTTCTCCCATTCGGGCCATCAAGTCACCTGGGCAAGGCTGGTGGGATCCGAGGGCTGCATGGGAGACATGGAAATCATGGTGGCCGACTTCAAGAGTGCACCCGAACCCCGGCTGGAGAACACCCGCCCCCTCGCCACAGAAACGAAAGGGGAACAACGCTTCTTCGAAACCCAGGATTTCCGACAGGACCATGTCCTCGCCGCATGCACTCCGGAGCCGGACCAGGAACATCATTTCATGGATCTCTGCCGCGTGGACACGAGGAACGGAAGACTCGAACGTCTCACCCGGAGGTCCGGCCAGGGCGCGGAGCCCGGCTCCTGGGAAGAACACGCCAAATTCATCGACAACCAGACCCTCATGTATGTGTCGTCACGCGGATACCCGAGCCCCGTCCAGGAATGCGAAATTGCCTCGGCGGAGTTCATGAAGTGGCTGAAGACCGACGTGTACGTGCAGGACCTATCCGCTCCCGAAACGGCACCCGAGAGAATCACCTTCTTCAACGAACCGGGCCATGAAATGGACTGTGACTGTAGTAATGCGCTGGCATCGGACTTCTCATGGAACGAGCGGAAACAGTCCGCGGTGATCTTCGTCCAATACCTCAACTGGCCTCGCTATCTCCCCTTTCCCATTGGCTTCGAGGCCCGCTACTTCATCCTCAAGCTCGGTTCCCAGCACGACGAAAACAGCTAGAGCAGGCGCATCGGGAGCGCTCGCACGGAAAAGTCGAAGAATCCATGAAGATCAAGATGAAAAAACTGAGCTGCCGGATGAAGCAGCACGCCGCCGTGACGGCCGTTCTCTGGCTCAGCCTGCTCACTCCTTTGGCCCCCGCCCTCGCGGAGCACCCAGAGTTGGTGTCTTCGCCAATTACCGACCTCTCTGCCATCGAGGAGATCTCGAAGTTCCGATCGGGGGCCGGTCACGACTTCTCGTACGACGCGACCTTCCCCTTTGGCGCAAGCGATTCCAGCGAACCCCCCAGCAATATGAAGCACTACTTCGCCCCGTATTCATTCCAGAATGGGGACCAGCATACGGTTCCCGTCTACGCCCCCTTTTCGGGGGAGATCACGCGCGTCACCGATGAGAGCGGAAGTGCCGGCATCAACAAACGAGTAGAGATCCGATCCTCTGTAGACCCCGACTATCTCCTCGTCGTCTTCCACATCAAACTCGGTCAAGACTACCCGCAGATCCTCAGCGACTGGCCCATTGAATTCTGGCCCTCTCATCAAGATGACGATGCCGACTACACCACGACGCTGGTCGCACCCGGCGACCTTCTCGGATATGCCGACATGCGCGACAGTCATGACTTCGACATCGCCGTACTCTTCACCGACCCTGATGGCGAACGCTACTGGGTCTCGTACTTCGATCTGATGCCGGACTCCGTTTTCGCGAACTACAGCAGCCGAGGCATCGCCCGAAACGACCTCTCCATTTCGAAAGAAGACAGACTCCTTACGCCCGTGGACTGGTGGGGAGGTCGAAACGAGGACGACTGGGTCAGCCTGACCCAGTCCGTCCCGCTCGAACCGTGGATCTCCGCCACTGCATTGGGATCGCTATGTCTGTTGCTCGTCTTCTTCCTGAGAGCTCGCGAGTCGGCGACTCACGAGCCTCAGCTGATACACGATCAATCGACCGGTGGAGAAAAGCGCCAGACATCGTTATCCACGTTCAGATAATTGGTCGGATCGGCAAAGTCGAACGTTTCCCGATCCCCACCGAAGGTGTAGATCTTCGGCTTCGAACCCCGGAATCCGTCACTCACCACCAGGGCATCGAAGTCGTATTTGATCATCGAAGGGTCGGTTGCATTCCAGGGTGATTCGCTCACCTGCTTCCAGTCCGCTCCATCCCGACTCGTCCATACATCCATGGGGTTGGACAGAAGGCCAAAGCCTCCGAAACAAGCGATCTTGTCCAGAACCACTACGCACTGGTGTCCGGGCCGGGCCACCCAATCGGCCGCAGGCGTCATCTGCTCCCACTTCCGGCCATCCACCGAACGCCAGACATCATTGAAATAAGGAGGCTCACAGAAAGGCAGAGGCTCGCAGACAAAACCGTCCTCGCCTCCGATCAGATACATATACCGACCCTTGCTTACGACCACCGCACCGGCTCGGGCCTGCCAGGGAGCATTCTCCGTGACACGAATCCAGCGCTTCCCATTGTACGACTTCCACACATCGTTGAAGTATTCACGAGCGGGTGCTCCCGCCACGATGGCCTCATCATCGTTGACCGAACCTCCCATCACGTACATGGCCCTTCGGTGCACGACCGCACTCAATCCGGCCCTCGGCGCGAAGCCAGCGTCGGCCGTACGCTGTTCCCAGTGGACACCGTCTCGGCTCCGCCAGACATCGTTGAAGAAGTCCGACGTCGGCACCACCGCCGGACAATCCGGAACGAAAGGAGGGCATTCATTCGGTACGGTCTTGAAGTTCTGACCCCCGATCACGTACATGTAACGACCCTTCTTCAGCGCCTGGAAATACGCTCGGGCGGGCCAGTGCTCGGCATCATTCGTTTCAAGAATGCGGGTCCAACTCTCACCGCGATCCTCGCTCTTCCACACATCGCCCCAGATCTTGCTATCTCCGGGAACGAACGGAAATGAAGGCGGGTTGGGAGTCCGACCGGCTATCAAGTAGAAGTCACCACGATGACTGAGTACCTGCAATCCGGCCCGAGCAGCCCATTTTGAATCTTCGTTGATCAGTTCCCATTCATAGGAAGGGACGTCATTGGCTGCAATGAAATCCTGGATGATCTCCTGCCACCAATTGCGGAAGGAATTGGCCGATGCCGGAACCGCGAGCCAGAGCCCCAGGAAGAGGATCAGCAAAAAGAAGGCAGAGCGACGGAGCGCTCCATTCATGTGCCTTGACGAGTTCATATACAAAGATCTCCCGAGCGCGGCATAAAATCTGATTCAACGGTGGGGCCGGAAATATGGAGTGATCTGACCGAATTGAAAAGAAATTCTCACGGAATCCAGCGATAACTCAAGAACAAAACGAGCATTTCCTGGGAGAACGAACCCCATCCTTGCATTCACCGCGGGGGATTTTCCGCCTATCAAATCGGAATTTTCCTGTGTATCGAAGGACTTGCACTCCAACGCTTCGCCCAAGACTGAAACGCTAGACTAGAAGTGTGAAAAGTAGACTTGAATCCCTCGTCGCCATGACTTTCTTCCCCCTCGCCATCGTGGGGGCCATGGGCGGCTCGATATTCCTGATGGACCGTGGACTGTCCGTAGAAGCAGTCACGGCTCTCGTGATCTTTTCTGCCTACCTGTACCTCGCCACCCTGGAGTGGCTCTTCCCCCTTCACCCGGAATGGTCGAGATCACACGGGGACATCGGTCCCGACCTTGCGCTCGGTGCCACCAATGCGTTCGTCAACTTTGGCGCCCAACCCTTGATCCTCGCCCTTGCGGCGGGACTGGCGGGCTGGGCTTCTCTCAGCCTGGGAGCCGAGGCCTGGCCCAACCACTGGCCTCTCATTCTTCAGCTCATCCCGGCCCTTTTGCTCGGCGAACTGGTGGAATACTCCGTGCACCGCTCCATGCACGAGATCCCATGGCTGTGGAGATTTCACGCTCCCCATCACAGTTCCACGCGGCTCTACTGGCTCAATGCTGTTCGGTTCCACCCCATCGACGCCCTGTGCATCGGGCCCTCGAAACTGATTCCGCTGGTCCTACTGGGGGCCGATCCACAAGTCATGGCACTCGTGCTGATCTTCGCGGCCGTTCACGGATCCTGCCAACACGCCAATATTCCTTGCCGCATCGGAGCCCTGAACTGGGTCTTCAGTATGGCGGAGCTCCACCGCTGGCATCACTCTCCCGTCACTCGGGAAGCCAACCACAACTACGGTGGCAATCTCATATTCTGGGACATCGTCTTCGGGACACGCTGGCTACCCGATGACCGCAGGCCTCCCGTCAAAACGGGAATCGAGGAATTACCCTTCTTTCCTCAAAGCTACAAAGCCCTGATGACCGCTCCATTCCGTTGGAAGAAGCTTGCCCTCGAATCCCGTTCTGAACCGGAAGCGGCCAACCCACCCATGCATCACAACTGATGCACCGATGGCTCTGCAGCCCCTCACACAGAAAAGTCCTAGTCGAGTGAGCGAATGGCTTTCGCGATATCCTCAAGCTTGCTTTCAATGCCCTGGACGTCACTGCTCATCAACTCCGCGTGAGCTTCTTTGACGAACTCGACACCGGCCAACTGGAGATTCAGCATGACGAGGCTGGCCGCAACGATTCCCAACAAGAATTTCATGGTTCGATCCATGGATGTTTCCTCCGGTTTTGATGTAGAAGGGCTGATTTCATTGCCTGGAACCCTCACCGCCTTCTACAGAAACGCTGGGGGCCCGCCGGAAGAATACTGCAATACATCCCCCAGCCTACCCAGTCCGCCTATTTCAGGAACGCCGCGAAGTGGGGAGCCCATCCGGGTGTGATAGCGTGGGAATTCGTTCTGGCCGTCCGCGGGGCCCGGCCTCATTGAGTATGAAAAGACCACCCAGGTTGGATCGGAAAGAGATGAAACGCGAAAAATATCTCGGCATGCGACCGGGCGATCTGGACGGCAAGCCCTACGCCCGTTACTGGAATCCCGAAATGCGGCCACTGCCGGCGCATGTCGCCCACGCCATATTGCACGGCCAGGAAGCCAGCGCACTGGGCTTTCCCCTCGACGAGGCGGACCGACTGCTGGAGACCGGAGACCTTCCGCTGGAAAACGGATACACCACGCTGCGCGACGGAACGACCTTCGTGGCCGTCAAGACCCAGATGCCTGGAACCACAGGAGCCATGTTTGAGTGGTGGATGGGTTGGCACTACATGGAGCATCAACGATACAAGCTCTGGCATCCTCGCTCACACGTGGCCAACGGGACTGCTGAAATGCGTGGGGATGATCCCGACCTGAGTGACCGGGAAAAATACATGACTACGCATCGGGTGACGGAATACGTCGGAAACCGCCTGGAAGCCATCACGATCACATTCAGCGAACCCGAAAACTTCTTCTCGGGTTCGGATCGATTCTCCAAAAGCGGAACCACGGCCGTCGTGTGTGGACGTGTCGCACTACAAAGAGCCCCGGTCACCGTCGGTCACCTGATCCACCAGATTCGTGAAGTCGAGGGTGGCTCCGAAATGCGCAGTCGTTTCTGGTTGGGAAAACCCAGAGTCGAAAGTCTCGGAGCAGGCAATCCAGTCAATCGGCTTCTAGGCTCTCGGGCCTTCTCAAAGCGAATGCTGAGCCCGACTCTTGGTCGCGATATGGTGGTCCACTGCGGCATGGAGATGCAACACCTCGCCGGATTCCTTCCCGCACTCTACGCCGATTACCATCCGTAGGAGCACGGGGTAGAACCCTCTTTTTCTCGGCCCATGGGTCGAACCGGGTACGCGAACCACTCCGCCGAAAACGCGACGAGAGGCGGCCCGAGGGCCCCGCCCCCCGGGCAGGGCCGCAATCAGGCTCGGCCCGACCTCGCCTTGCCCTCCGAGCCCGAAGAAAATTCCGGCCTTTTTGATCCGGTTTCTGTGTCGCTGACGACTGAGTCTTTGAAGAACAAAACCCTTTTCGACCCCAGGCTCAGCTGGACCAATCGACTTCAGAACCGACGCGTGGGGTCAACAAGAAGCTCAGGAGGTTCGCCATGAACGAAAGACTCTCGATCCAAAGCCATTTGCTCGCCGCCTCACTGAAACGCGGCCTTCGGCATTCCCTTTACTGCCTACTCGCCATGAGTACGGTCGCTTTTTCACTTCCTGTTGGCGCCACTACACCGAAACCCATGACTCTGGCCGAAGTCAAACAGACATCCGGCTCCATAGTCCTTGGCAAGGTTACGAATCTCCAGGTCAAATTTTCAGACTCAAGCCTGAAACCGGACCATGGAGAACACAAGAGCAGCTTCGCACCCGCCACCGAGGACATGAACCGGACGGGAGAAGCGCACCCGGTAGCAGAAGAAGATCATGCCCTCACGGACTCCGGCCATCACACAGGCCTCGGTCATCACGACCACACTCTCGACTCATCCCACTCGATGGTTGGATTCGACTCCACGACCAGTACCGCGGCCATCCCGGAAAGCCAGATGCCGCAGAGCCTGGGAACGGAGGGAGGACTCATGCTCTTCACCGACATCTCCATCTCGGCTGAAAGTGTACTTGGGAGCCGAAGTGCGATTGGGAAAGATGGGCAACTGCAATTTACGGTTGCCGGTGGGGTGTCGGATGACTTCGCGGTCATTGTTCACGGAATGCCCGATCTCAAGATCGGAGGGAGATATATCGTCTTCCTCCATAGTGAGCTCCAGGGTCGAGGCGACCCCTACGTAGGGTTGGGTCAAGGCGTCTTTCCCGTGGTGTTCGATCCAAGAACCGGGCGGGACATCGTGACGAATCTGAGCGGAAGCCCAGTCATCGGGATCGAGAACGGGCAAGTGATCGTCCGCGCCTCGGATGAAGATCGCCGGGAGTTTGAAGCCATGTGGTCACCTCCCCCGACGCCGATCAACAAGAATGACACGACCCAGAGTTCTGCACAGAAATCGCGCTTCTGGTCCTCTCAAGAAATCGCTCTTGATCCCAATGAGTTCATGAAGCTCGTGGAAGGCCTTTAGGCCCAAACCACCTCTAAACGAAAAGGATTCCAAAATGAAGACTTTTATCTACTCGACTCTCTGTTTTCTCTCCCTGATGATCGCTTCAACAGCCAGTGCATGGGTGATCTCTGGAAGTTGGGACGACTCTGACGACATCGTAATGGATGACATCTTTCTTCCCGCAGCCACATGGAGCAACCCCGCCCAGTTCCAGATGAGCGACTACAACCGGATTGATACCAACAACAACTCCCATCCGTTTCGCGTGGCCAGTTCTCCTCAGTTCTCCTTCGGCTCCTCGGATGGCGACAACAGCATGGGATTTCTCGATGAAGCCGGGCTCACGAGCGAATACGGCTTGAGCTACGCCAGTGCGCTGGCCTGGGCTGTCTCCTTCTCCTCCGGAGGTGATCGGGTGGAGTGCGATGTCATGCTCGACAATACCCTGGCTTGGCGCACCGGTCCGGATAATGCCAACTGGTTCCAGAGCACGATGCTCCACGAACTGGGTCACTGCCGAGGCCTCAGTCACTTCAACTCCTTCCAGTCGATGCAGAACAGTGGCCAAAGCAAGTACCTGCGAAACGAGGTGCTCTACATGGATGATCGAGACGCGATTCGACAGAACTCGTCCACGGTGAGTGAGTTGGACATCACCGTTCACAACAAGTGGCATGACGGTGCTCGACCCCAGTGGATGAGCATGAGCCCGACGACCTTGCGAGAGGGAGACCAGATCGATTTCAATGATGTCACAGTCGAAAATCGGGGCTCACGGAGCTTCGGAAGTACCGTCGAAATCGCTTTCTACCTCTCCACCAACTCGACAATCAGTAATTCGGACACAAGAATGAGCACAGCCGCTTGGGGATCATTCGCCGACTTCACCTACAGCACCTTTGACATCAGCACGACCATCCCGGAAGTCGATGATTGTGGAACCTTTTACGCAGGAGCGATCGTCGACCCTGACGATGACTGGAACGAACGATTCGAAGGCAACAACAGCGCGATCATGACCAACGGTGTGCCCTTCTCCGGTACGAGCTTCGTCCCCACCCCGCTCACCATCCGGCTCGCCGAAGATGCCGATGAACCCAACAACTCCCGATATCAATCCACAAACGTCTCACTGCCTTTTTCCCAGTCCAATCTGACCGTGGACGAGGACTCGGAATCGGATTTCTACGAGTTCACACTCTCCGAGGAACGCAAGATCGTGGCAATGGCCATCTTCGATCACAGCAACGGAGATGTCGAAATGGAATTGCAGAACGTGTCGGGAGTGACCCAGGCCAGTTCGACGACCTCGAACGACAATGAGATGATCGCTCGAATCCTCAGCGCCGGGACCTATCACTTGAAAGTCTACGGAGACGGAGCCGGAAGCTGCAATCGCTACAACCTCCTGATCCTCGCAGCAGACCCCAGTTGCGGACTCGGATTTGAGGCAGGCCTCATCGTACCTTTGATCTTCATGGTGCGACGACGTCTTGGGAAACGCAGGTAGCCCACGAACACGTCCCATCCAATCCAATGCAAGAGAAGGCGCCCTGACCCATCTCGGCCAGGGCGTTTTCTTTTGTGAAATACGAATTCGACATCTAGACATACACCCGGTTGGCATGGTTCTCCTGCTTCCCCTCCGGGCGACACGCGTAAACATGGAATCCCTGTCACACAATTCCCGAGACGCGACACAGACCACGCACAGCCACGCCTTCCCCGCCGGATCCAATTACGGCGAATCGAGACACAGTGAACATTTCTGTGTCATCGATCACGTAACAGATTCTCTCGCTCTTATAGCCTGATCTCCATCAAGGCTGGAACGACTCTGAAGCCTGGGGACGAAAACCCTTTGGCATGCTGTAAGGAGAATCTCTTATGATCAAAAAGACCGCATCTTCGCTTTATACCCTTGGCCGGATCGGACGTACGGGAACGGCTTTCCTGATGGCCTTCATGATCGCCGGATGGACTACCACCCCGGCCTTCGCCGAAGACATCTCCGTCACATACAACTTCTATGAAGACTGGGGCTCCGGCGCCTGTGCCGAGGCATGGGTCACCAATCAAGGTTCCGCTCGCGCAGACTGGGAAGCCACCCTCGATCTTGGACATCCAGTCAGCCATCACTGGAACTCAGAAAGACTGGGCTCAAACGAAGCCGCCGGACACACCTACCGCTTCATGGGGACGCACTGGAACCGGAGTCTGGAAGCAGGCGCCTCCACCGCGTTCGGATTCTGTATCGACCGGACTGCTGAACCCACCTACAACCCCTGGGAGAATACGGTCGCCCCGGTCACCGCGCCGGACCCCCACCACCATATGGATCATCCCGTCGGTGATACTGACTTCATCGACCTGGCCACCTACGGCCTCTCCCACGGCAGCAACCATACGGGACACGATGGTCTGGTGGGCGGGCGAACAGCCATTACCACGGAAGCCCTGCTGGCCTACAACCGCCTTCGCGCTTTCGCTGGACTCGAAGCCACAACCCTCGACGAAATCGGGGCTTGGGCTTTTGCCAACAATATGACCAACAACACACAGGCCTGGGGGAACGATCAGGTCGGAGTCGGACTCTGGTATGCGATGCAGGGCGCCAAGGTCGGCTGGATGGCCGACGATCGCTTCGACCCCCAGGTGGTGGCGGACATCTCGCGTACGGCAAGACTGGGCACGGCCGAAGAGGTCATGGAGATGGTCGCGGACTATGGCCATGATGGATTTGCCGAGTACCTGATGGATCATGGCTACGAAACCGCCTTCATCAACACGCTCAAGATGGAGCCCCACTATGCGGGATGGATGCACGACCGCGCTCACGGCTGGCTCTCCATTGAGGGCGTAGCCATCGCCCATGACGTGAACCACCTGACCGTGCTCAGTCATGATCAGATGCAGCCCTTCATGAATGACACCTGGGACTGGCCCCAATGGCCAGCCCTGGATGTGACGGAAGAACGTGTGCTGGAGTACTTCCAGAGCATGGTGGTCCTGGGAGATCCGCTTGGATTCAATCTCGACGCCCTGGGTGCTCCGCTTGCGCCCGAGGAACCGGTCTCCCCGCCCGAGGACACGAACNCCGACACGCCTCCGACNCAGACACCGGAACCCNCGCCCGTCGAGGAGGAGGATGACTCGACACCTCCNCCCAGCCAGGACATGGAGGATCATGAGGGTCATGAAGGANACGAGGATCACTCGGANCACAACGGAGGCGGTCANGACCACATGGCTCCCCCCGTCTCCTCCGGTGACTATGTGGACATCACCAGTTGGGGCACCTTCCACGGCTCCAACCACAACTCCGAACACGATGAGTTGGTGGGCGGACGTACCGCCATCACCACCGAAGCCCACGTCGCCTACAACAACCTTCGAGCCTTCTTCGGACTCCCCGAGGTCAGCATCGAAGAAGTGGGCGAATGGGCCTTCGATCAGTCGCTCACCAACAACAGCCAGGCCTGGGGCAACGACCTCATCGGTGTCGGACTCTGGTACGCGATGCAAGGCGCCAAGGTCGGATGGATCACCGACGAGGCCTACGAACCCCAGATCCTCGCCGATATCCAGAGGACCGCTCGACTCGTCTCTGATCCGAACCAGATGAGGAATCAGGTCATGGCCATGGTTCGCCAGTACGGGCACCCGGGCTATGCCGACTATCTCGAGCAGTACGGCATCGTGGATATCTTCATCAGCACCATGAAGATGGAGCCCCACTACGGAGGCTGGATGCACGGACGGACCCATGGATTCCGGTCCATTGAGGGCGTGGCCATCAACCACGACATCAACCACCTCACCGTCCTCAGTTGGGATCAAATGCAGCCCTTCATGAACGACACCTTCGACTGGCCCCAGTGGCCCGCACTCGATGTCTCCGACTCCGGTGTCATCGAGTACTACCAGAGCATGGTCTCACTCGGAAACCCCGTTGGTCTGAACCTCGAGTGAGCACCGCGCTCCCCCCGGCGCAGCAGAGGAGAACTCAAATTCTCCTCTGCTGCGTCCGAAGGACACGAATCCGGACGCCGAACCCCCATTCTCCTGCGGGAGAATGGGGNTTCGGGCTTTGATGGGGGTAGGTCTCGGGCGGCCGAATCAGGGATGCAAAGACGGGATGGAATAATTAGAGTCCGTGATCGCTGCAGTCCCCATGGTGAGAAAGAGAGACTCTCGTCCCCTTCCGTGAGTCACGCAGCGGTCTATTCCCACTGGACTTCGCACTCGAGCGAAGAGGAAAAGAGCGAGCAAAACCAAAGAGATGTCAGAGCGAAACCGAAGCCACGACNCCTGGAAGAATTTCCACCTGATCGCACTCGTGACAGCGACCATGACCCTGGGCCTCTCTGCTCTGGCGGATCGGCAAGGCGAAGCGACAGAACGCGTNCTTCAGTTTGACTACAAGATGTCCCTGGATCCCACTNAAGCGCAAGGAAAACCCATTCAGCTCTTCGTGCCCCTTCCGCGCAACGGCGCATTCCAGTCCGTCGAATCCATTGACGTCGTTGCGAACATCGAAGGCAGGATCGAAACGGAACCTCGGTATGGCAATCGTTTCTGGCATGCCACAGTNCCCAAAGCCATGAAGGAACCCGTCTCCATCGAGATTTCCTCCGTGGTCAAGCGAGGATCGCNCGACCCCGGATCCAGCCCGAACACAACAACTCNGCCTGACTCCACCCCTTCACAACCCTTCCTGGCACCCAACCAACTCGTCGTGACTCACGATGCCATTCTTGATCCGATCCTTGATGAAATNAAAGCCAAGGGCCTACCCCAGGATCCGTCAGAAAAAGCACGAGTGATCTATGACTGGGTGGTCGACAANATCGAGTACAAGAAGATCGGCACCGGTTGGGGAAATGGCGATACCTTCTGGGCGTGCAACGAACGATATGGAAACTGCACAGACTTCCATTCGCTCTATATCTCGCTGGCCAGAACAGAGGGAATCCCCGCCCGTTTCGAAATGGGCTTTCCCATCCCCACGGATCGGAACCACGGGAAGATCAAGGGCTATCACTGCTGGGTGGAGTTCTACACCGAGGAGAGCGGTTGGTTTGCCATCGACGCTTCCGAAGCGGCTAAATTCCCTGAAAAGCGAGAGCACTTCTTCGGGGGGCGCTCCGGCGATCGAATCCATTTNACGACGGGACGAGACCTGCGACTGGGACCGGATCACACGGGGAGGCCCTTGAACTACTTCATCTACCCCTATGCGGAGATCGATGGGCAGACCTATTCAGGANAAATCGAGACCTCTTTCGAGTATCAAGAGGTGGCCAGCTGAGAGGCCCTTCCAAAACAGGATCCTGACCTTTTCAACCAAGAAGCCCTTGCTCCTCCAACACGGCTCGAGTCTCTTCCAAGCCGACGACTCTTTCCGCCTGCCAGCCCGCGGCCCNTGCTCCCTCGACATTGATGAGGTTGTCATCCAGGAAGAAGATCGACTCNGCAGGTNCGCCCAGGGCACTCGTGACNTAGTCGAAAATTTCGCGATCGGGCTTCACCATACCGATTTCGTAGGAAAGAAACTNCNGTTCAAACAGNCGGTGGACATCCCCAGCNTCCTTCTGCTCTTTCCAATGGAGTTCATTGGTATTGCTCAGGCAGGCCACCACCAGATCCGGACGGGCGGAGCGGATGAGGGAATCGGCTCCCGGGAAGAGCCCNCGAGGCCAGGCCAGGAATCGATCCAGGAACTCGCCCNGCTCCAGCGCAAGGCCGTTCTCCTCGATCATGCCGCATGCAAAGTCCTCTCGCGTGCACTGACCTCGTTCGTAACGACGGACCCATTCAGAAGTCAGCCAACGACGCCAGACCTCNGCTTCNTCCCTCTCCCCGATCAACGCTCCCAGCTGATCNATGCCACCAAGTTCAACCAGAACTCCACCGAGGTCGAAAACAAGTGCTTTGATCTCCACCCCCACCTCCANCAAGAACGATTCANCCATCGTGGTCGCAACACAGCAAGCCATGCGAGAGCCGTTTGAAAGCCGGCCTCCATGGNGTCACGAAACTAGGTGGTTGGTGCTGTCGATCGTTTCCATATCTGGGTNCGACCCAGAAGCGAAAACCCCAGGAACCCTCGCACCTTCAGGGTGTCGCCCTCGACCACCATGNTGCACTTGTAGTCCTTGCCTGAGTTCGGATCCAGGACCTGGCCCCCTTCCCATTGCTCGCCGTCCTCCTTCATNCCCCAGACGATACGAAGTCCCACCACCGGCTTGTTCTTCAAATCCCCCGAGCAGGCCTCACAAAGGGCCTTGGGGTCGGCTCCCTTCTTCAGGATCTTGACGATCTTGCCCGAAAGCGTGTCCCCGTCACGATAGATGTGGACGATCGAAGTCGGAGTCTTGCCGTCATCGTCAATGGTCTCCCAGTAGCCCACGGGNGAAGGAGCCTCCGCAAGGGCCAGGCCGCTCCCACACATCAAGGCCAAAACCAGGACCCCCCAAAGCGTAACCAAGCGCATACACCCTCTCCTCTTCTCTTCTCGATTCCTGATTGATTCCATTCGGCTAGCTGTAGCGTCGAACGATCTGCTTGCCCAGAGCCATCATATGCACCTGGTCGGGTCCGTCGGCCTGCCTGCACCATCGCGCGTAGTTGTAGGCTTCGGCCATCGGGTAGTCGGCGGTCAGACCTCCGGCCCCATGGATCTGCATGCATCGATCAATCACTCTCTGGGCCATGCGCGGCACCGTGATCTTCGCNGCCGCGATCAGATCACGAGAATCCTTCGCGCCCACCTCGTCGATTCGTTTCGCGGTCTTCAACGTCAGCAGNCGTGCCTGTTCGACTTCACTCCAGGAATTGGCGATGTCCTCCAGCACGGACTGGTGCTCGGCCAGTTTCCGACCAAACGTTTCACGCTNGAGGGANCGCTTGCAAGCCAACTCCAGCGCCCGCTGGGCCGACCCGATGAGACGCATGCAATGGTGGATGCGTCCGGGCCCCAGCCTGCCCTGGGCAATTTCGAAACCCCGACCTTCACCCAGAAGAATGTTTTCTACCGGAACACGAACGTCGCTGAAACGCAATTCGGCATGGCCCAGTGGCGCATCGTCGTAGCCCAACGTGGTGAGGGGACGGATCACTTCAAGGCCCGGCGTATCACGAGGCACCAGGACCTGGCTCTGCTGAACGTGACGGTCTGGATTTTCCGGATCCGACTTTCCCATCACGATGAAGATCTTGGTTCGCTCATAGGGTGCATTGGTGATGAACCACTTCCGGCCGTTGATTACATACTCATCGCCATCGCGAACGATACTCGTACGTACATTGGTCGCATCACTCGACGCGATATCCGGCTCGGTCATCGCATACGAGGAACGGATTTCTCCATCGAGTAGAGGCTGAAGCCACCGTTCCTTCTGAGCCTCCGTTCCATACTTGAGAAAGACCTCCATGTTTCCGGTGTCCGGCGCGTTGCAATTGAAGACCTCAGGACTCCAAAGAACACGGCCCATGGTCTCCGCAAGCGGACAATACTGCTCGTTCGTCATCCCTCCGTGCTGCGCAGGCAACCACAGATTCCAGAGTCCTGCCTCGCGTGCCTTCTGCTTGAGTTCCTCCATCAGGGGAACCGTCGAGAAGCGATCTTCAAGCTTTGAGAGTTGCTCGGCGTAGACCTCTTCATTCGGATAGATATGGGTATCCATGAATACGTTCAGATAATCCTGGATGTATTCGGCGTTGGCGGTCGATTCGGTCATTCTAGTCTCCGGGTCTTTGACGGAATTGGACGAGATGTGATCTGATGACTTGACCCCATTCCTCACGGTCGGCACAGGGACGGCGGTCAACTCCCGATTCTAACAGGCTCCCTTTCGACCGCCGAAAAAGCATACCCGAGGAAAACCCGATGATTGGAAAATGAATTTCCAACTCCAGCAGCTACACTCCCCATGAAAACCATCGAAAGCGTACAACGAGGATTCGTGCAATGAGTGTCCGAGCCGAGGTGAGCTACCTCAGTCGACAGAACGAAAGACCGTTCTACTACATACACGGTCCGCCGGAAGGCGAGCCCTACTCGAACGTCCACGGAGACCGTCGTGACGTCGAAGTCCAGAATGCTCGCACCTACACCCCCCGCCCTGCCCTGGATCGAGAGGGCGTGGAACTCGTCGGATTCACGGATACGCCGGAGGACGAGCACGATGCGACGGAGTTGACCGAGGACTTCTATCCGAAAGTCGAAAAGCTGGTCGCCGAGAAAACAGGTGCCACTCGCGTTCACGCCTTCGACCACAATCTGCGCTCCAGCGACAAAAGCGCCACCGAAGGGACTTCGGTGCTCGCTCCGGTCTGGCTCGTTCACAACGACTACACGGAAACCTCCGGACCGCAGCGAGTCCGGGATCTCCTGGGCGAAGAAGCAGACGATCTGATCGGCCGCCGATTTGCGGTCATCAATTGTTGGAAGCCGATCCACGGGACCGCCTTCGACGCCCCGCTGGCGGTTTGTGACGCACAGACGATCCATTCGTCGGATAGGGTCGAGACGGATCTCCGCTATCCCGACCGAACGGGAGAGATCTATTCCTTCTCATACTCCGAAGAACACCGCTGGTTCTACTATCCGGAAATGACGCCCGACGAAGCCTTGTTGATCAAGGGGTACGACTCAGCGGCGGACTGTGCGCGCTTCACCGCCCATACAGCGATTCGACCCTCCGGCTCGGACCCCGACGCCCCACCCCGCCGGAGCCTGGAAGTGAGAACCCTGGCTTTCTTCGACTAGGGCTTGGAATTGCAGTGCTTCACGATCAGACGTCTTGCTGTTGGTCCGCAAGCCACTGCTTCTTCACTCGACGCCACTCTTCATCGGTATGATCCCGGCGCCAGTAGGGTGAAATCGATGCGCGGCCTTTCTCGACTCCTCGATCCTTGATGAGATGCTTCCTGATCTCTCTCACCTCGGCCGCTTCGCCGTGAACAAAGACATCGTATGTTCCATCGGGAAACTCAAACTCCCGGATGGCCTGGAAAAGAACATCTTCGGGTTTCTGGGCTTTGGATCGATGAAGCCAGATCAGATTCAAGGCCGCCTTGGAATGGATTTCCACTTCGTCTTCCGGGCTGTCCACAACAAGAAAGACGACACACCGCTTATCCGAGGGCATCGCCTCAAGAGAAGCGCTGATGGCAGGCAGGGTACTTTCGTCACCGGCTAGAAAATGCCAGTCCGCCTCAGGATCAGGTGCGTAGGATCCGTTGGGACCTTTGAACTGCAGTCGGTCTCCCGGTTTGGCCCGCTGAGCCCAGACTCCCGCGTGACCCTGGTCTCCATGCATGAAGAAGTCCAGGGTGAGCAGCTTTTTTTCCGCATCCCAACTCCGAACGGTCAGCCTTCTGGGTCTGGGCTCAAGGTCCGCGCCGGCCGCCCGCGCTTCTTCCAGATCAAACGGCACTCCATACGGAGCTTCCTCCGAAATGAAATAGGCACTGACGTACTGATCCGTGAAAGGCGTCGAAACAAATTGGCCCAGTTCACCCCGGGCCAGAACCACCCTGACCATGCCTCGAGACACCTGCTCCACCCGTTCTACTTCTGCGTACACGTTGATTCTTCCTCATTCGGTAAAGGCTCCAGCTCATTCCCGGTCAGCCAATCCTACTATCTTGCCTTACCCCCCTCCCCCGGGCGATGGCCTCAAGCCCCGGCTCGGCGGAAAAAGCAACTCCAAGCCTGGAAAACAGGGGGAGAGTCGAGCACTCCTTGATCCCCTCCGCTCCAATTGAGAGTTGAACTCTCATTTGCTATTGTTTCCGGGTCAACCCGATCGAACCCTTGCGGGGCGGAGGCAAACCGTGGCAGCAAAAGACAGGAAATGGGGCACCACACTCGGATTCATGGGGCTGGGACTCGCCGTCATCACGGTCATCCTCTGGTTCCGACAGGCCAGCCAGGTCGCCATCCCGGAAAACCGGTCTCTTTGGGTCGCTAGTTTCGTGCTGGCCGCCCTCATCGGCGTCAGTGCCTTCGTGAAGGGCACACGCTGGTATGGGGCGATCCCCGCCCTCATGGCCATCGTGATTGGTTCCTTCCTGACCTTTACCGTCGCCATCAGCCGCCAGGAGGTGTCCACCGCGGGCATCCAGGTCGGCGAGACCGTCCCTCTCTTTACGGCCATCGATCGCCACGGCGAACGCTTCGACTCGGCAACCCTGGGCGGCAAGCCGACCCTGATGAAATTCTTCCGGGGCCACTGGTGACCTTACTGTGTCGCCGAGTTACGGCGATGGGAAGAGCTTCGAAGTGAGTTCAACGAACGCGACGTGCAGATCGTGACCGTGAGCATCGAACCGCCGGAAGACATCCAGAAGGGGTATCGGAACCATCAGATCCAGGGAACCATGATCGCCGACGACGATCTCGCGGTGACGGACGCATTCGGATTACGCAACCTGGCCATCCACTCAGGTCCACTGAATGTAGAAGCCCTGCCGGTTCCCACATCCCTGCTCATCGACCCCGATGGCAAGGTGCTCTGGATCGAGCAGTCCGAGAACTACCAACGTCGCAGTGGCCCGGAAGTCGTCCTGGCCGCCCTGCAACAGCATCTGGACTGAAGCGCGAAGACCGGCCCGCTTTCACGCAACCGCTGCACAAACCGAAGATATGAATCCGTGAGTCTGAGCCGGGCGTCGGCCAACGTTGATCCGTGTCGTTCTTCTGTTGTGTGTTCTTATGAATATTCCGTTTCTTATGGTAAACGAAATTATTCCGCTCTTCTTGTGAATATGGCCGGTCAAAGAGCATGCAATCAAACCGCATTCAATGCTATCGATTCGGGGACCCCTGCATCGGAGAATCCCCGTGCCGCCCCAAGCCAGGCTGCTCTTTCTCTTCTTCCTTCTCTGCACGCTTCCTTTTTTTGTAGTTGCCTGCGAGAGTGATAGTCAGCCGCTCGGCGGGCAGGAGGACAGCACCGAGACTCAGTCACAGGAAGATCTGTCTGAGTACCGAGATCCCGGAACCGGACCGTTCGAAGAAGTCGCCGAAGAGGATTTGATCGAACGCTGCGGACTGGACCCGGAAATCCTGGCTTCGATTGATGCCGAGACAACCTACCCCTACGCAATCGTTCGCTACGGGCTTCTCTGTCACGAGCACTACCCCGCGGAAGCGGTGGGCCCAGACGAAATCGTCGAGAACTACTCGGCCACCAAAACGCTCGCAGCCGCGGTTGTGGGCCTGGCCGTGAAGATGAGCGCCGACCTCGACTACCCGCTCTCGGATACCGATCGAATGGATCAATGGGTCGACGCCATCACATTCAACCCGGATGCCCAGGTCGCCCATGTGCTGGCCATGGTCGGCCACAGCGAAAGTCTGGCCTACGGTTTGCGTGAATTCAGTTACGACGCGGCGGGTACGGTGCAGATCAATCGCTTGAGCGAAGTGGTGGAAGCCGTCATCGCCCAGGACCCGCCCCAATTCCAGAACGTAGAAACCACCGGCGAATTCGCCCGGAAGTTCCTCTTCGAACCGCTCGGAATGACCCATAGCGAATGGGGGGGTGAGATCTTCGGCTTTTCGTGGAAATCAAACCTTCGTGATATGGCTCGTCTGGGCTTGGTGCTCACCCATGACGGGGTCTACGATCAAGAAAGACTCCTCCCCGAAGACTGGGTCTACAAGATGACCCACCCCGCCTTTGAAGATGCCAACACCGCCTACGGCTACCTGACCTGGCTCGCAGCCAAATCGCATCACAAAGTCCCGCTCTACGATGAATTCATCGACTTTCCTCTAGGAGATTGCCAGCCCGCTTCTCTTTGGCGTGAATACCCTCATGGATTGAGTGAATCCACCGACTGCGAATATCTGCCCACCGACTCTTGCGAGCAGGTTTTCGATGCCGGCGTTTTCGCCGCCGTGGGCTACGAGGGCCAGATCATCGCCGGACACCCGGGACTCGATCTGGTCCTGGTGACCAAGAATTCAGGCACCGGATTCGTTTCCACTCCCTGGGACCTGATCCGCAGGGCTCTGGTCGAACATGACACGACCTATCCAGGCGACGAGGATGCTTTTTGCGAAGCCTACGCGGCAGGCGAGTACGCGCCTGACCTGATCCTGCTCCCCTGATCCATCGGAACCGGATTCACCCGACGAAACCGCGTTCCAACCGACCCTTTCATCAGGTCGAAGGGGCTGTGACGAACTCGGAGTCCGCATATTCGACGATCTTGAATTTCGCACCCGACTCCCCGAAGACATAGATACAGCAGTCGCCCCACTCTTCGGGCA
Organism: Spirochaeta sp.; assembly: GCA_002691025.1. Classification (GTDB taxonomy): domain Bacteria; phylum Myxococcota_A; class UBA9160; order UBA9160; family UBA4427; genus MED660. The sequence continues at coordinate 19,779 of NZGT01000069.1, forward strand.
AACGAAGGCCTGTGCCCGACTTGGCTTCCGCAACCGCTCTATGGAAATCACAGCGAAGGTCGACATGGTCAGCAATGCCCGACACGTCAGAAGCCCATACAGCTGCAGGCATGGCTAGCAAAAAGAGAACAGCCGAACCGGATTTCCAGATTTCTTGAAGTCGCATCGGGCAAACTCCTTGGCGCGATCCATTTTCACCATACTACGCGAGAAATCATTCGCCCCACAATGAAGCCACGCGGAACACTCGAATATTCAAGAAAAACCATCGGCAAGCCCAGGGAATCGAGAGCCCCTTGCCTCACTCGCGGCTGAACGGAGCAGATCCTCCATCCTTTTTACCGGACATCGTCTGTACTACCCTGCGACGGTTCACGCATCGGCGGAGTCTCAAAGCTCCGGAAATCGGTAAAGGAGACACCGCATGAAATTTGGTCTGGCGTTCGCGAGCAGTGTTGGAAACGACCCGCAGTCGGCTCTGGAAATGTGCCGAACGGCGGAAGCCGCTGGCTTCGACTCGGTCTGGGGTGGTGAACACGTGGTCCGGCCCGACCGCATCGAATCCCCCTATCCCTACACCGAAGACGGCGTGATGCCCGGGGAAGACGACACGCTGATCCCCGACCCCCTCATCTGGCTCGCCTATGTGGCGGCCGCGGCGCCCACTCTTCGCCTGGGCACTTGCATCCTGATCGTTCCGCAGCACAACCCCGTGGTCCTCGCCAAGGAATTAGCGACCCTCGACCATCTGAGTGGGGGCCGTCTCGAACTCGGCCTGGGTGTGGGTTGGATGCGCGAGGAATTCGAAGTCCTGGGCATTCCGTGGGAACGACGGGGCGCGCGAAACGATGAATACGTGGCTGCCATGCAGGCCCTCTGGGCTGGGCCGCACGCCGAATATCATGGCGAATTCGTCGACTTCGACCCCGCCACGTGCAGCCCGCGCCCGGTTCACGGTTCCATTCCGATCCTGGTGGGGGGCGATACCCCGGCA
>NZGT01000070.1 GCA_002691025.1 Spirochaeta sp.
TGCCGCTGCGACCGTACTGCTTTGTTCGGGCCATGCACTGGCATCACCCAAGCCAGTTGTAGAAGAACTTTTTACGGCGAATCGAACCCTCGGAGGGAGAGTTGTTGTGTATCCCGAAGGAACCCCAGAGATGCGGGTTTATCGGATCACTCTTCCTGTTGGGGCCAAGATCCCTTTGCATATCCATCCATCACCAGTTGTGGTGATGGTTGAGCAGGGAAAACTCAGCAATGTAAGAATCGTCGATGGTGCTGAGGAGACTGACATTATTGCTGCAGGAGAAGGTTTTCTTGAAGGCCACCCAGATGAACCGCATTACGTCATCAACACAGGAACTGAACCAGCAATAAGCCTGGTCACTTTTGCCAGTGTGGAGGAAATGCCAAATATGGTTCTTGTTGAGTGATCACGTTTCCGGACTATCTCTTAGCTGCGTTCTCATCAATTTGCTGGTCAGTCAACGCAGTTCATGTTTTCCTTTCCTGCCATTGATGACTTGTCAGCAGAGCATGCTCCTGTTTTGGCAGGACGCCCGGCATGCTTTTGTAACAGCATTCGCACCGCCTTTCGGACCAATGACGGCAACCTTTCTCATGGTCTGGATTGCTTTGTTGTCTGAGATAAACCTCTTAGCGTCTAGCGCTAAAGAGTCCATCAGTCAGTAAAAGGTGACTTAAGCAGTATTTTCAATTTGCACTTGCTATCAAAAGATTGATCTTATCTTGGAAACACAATGCAGATGTATCTTGCGGATTGCATCTTTCCTGATATTGAAGGGCAGCTAGCTGCGTACAAGAGTTTTTGTGAGTTGTGGGATTCAGGTGAGATGGCAAAGGCAGACAACTTTCCTGGTTTTGAAATGCTGTTTCGCGTCCATGCACCAGGAGCAGGCCGTGTGACGTGTTTGTTTAAAGCCGAAAGTGACGCACAGATTTTTGAGCACTTCGCTCCTTGGCGCGCTCAATACGGCATTGAGATGGACTTCACCCCTGTGATCGGTTGCCAAGATGTTGTGGACCATCACAAAAAACTGTTCGCAAAAATGGCCTGAGTCTTTCAGCAATGCAGCCGAAATGAATCATCTCTGGGGCTAACACCTCGATTTGGCCAGATGCGCGGCCTACTGATGTTGTGCGTCTGGCTCACGAAACAAGGCCCAGTCCGTAGTCAGCTCAATGAATTTGCGCTGTAAATGGATGGTCATTCAGTGCTTAAGAGATCTTGCTCATTGTCGCTAATCATTGGGTTGGTATTGAGCAAGGTTGGTCAACTCCCTTTGCCCAATCTCTGAGTTGGGGTCCCAAGCCGGTTTGGCGTATGTACCCCTCAGCTCTTTCTATGATTGCTGGATTTCAAGTGTTGTGTGGCACTACTTCGCGACAAGAATTGATTCTTTGTGGAAGATCGTCCACGGCACCAAAGTTTCACCATTCCAAATGGGTGGGAGCCCTGTTTCTCTAAAGATCTGATCAAACTCCTCAAAGTGTCTAGGCAGTTCTTCTGGTGTTACCCCCGCCTCCGTCTTGGCTCGGTTCATGGCATGCTTAAACGGCGCGGCTTCCATGCACGCCTCAAAGTTTTTCGTCAGCCATCGTCTGATGGCTCCATGCTCTTTGCACTAAAAAAAACCAACTAGAGCAAGAACCAGTGCCAAAAAAGCCGCAGCCATAATTGGTAGTTGTCCTACTGACTGGTTGGGCTGTTTCATTGGCTCGGATTGGGTTGGTGCATTTTGGATTGGGGTGGTGATGACCCTTCGCTCGTGGCGAGGCTTAATCACCATTACAAGTGGAGAAGTCAGAAGTGGTTATCACCCAGAATCACGCTGCTTTTAGCATCTTTTTGCATCAGCATTTTGAGTTTTAAAAACTCCTCCACCAGTCATGGTTGTGAGCTGATCAAGGGTGAGTTCAGTGTTGGTCACTATTCATTTGAGTCAATAAGACCCGTTCGTGGTGGTGACTTATGTTGTGAGGTTTTTCATGGGTGAAAGATCAGCCACATTCATCAAAGACCACCCCGCTTTTCCGTCATGCATGGCTTGCATTTGCAAGGAGGTTATGCTCTAAAATTGAAGAAATTATTCCAGGTAATATGGAACCTCTCTCTTATGTACTTGGTCATGATTCGGATGAGCTGAATCGGTTGACTCGGCAACATCTTATGATTAAACCCTTTACTAATAAGCTTATACATGACTCTGGTTTGTTAGATTCTCGACGAGTTTTAGAGGTGGGATGTGGGTTCGGTGATGTCACTTTGATGCTCCATGATTTACTAGATCAGGCCAGCTCGATTACTGCGGTTGATCGGGAGCAGAAAGCTGTGGTGGCAGCTAGTACACGGTTGAAAGAGATGGGGGTTTCTAATGTGAATTTCCTTCATGCGGAGCCTTCCTGTATTGAATTTGAGGAACAATTTGATGCTGTCTTTGGTCGTTATGTACTTCTCTTTCAACCTGATGCTGGGGCATGGCTTCGCCGCCTTGCTAGGCATGTTCGTCCAGGTGGGTTGATGGTCTTTCATGAACCTGATTTACAGAGTTTGCGTTCTTTTCCAGTTGTCCCCAGTTACGAGAAGTGTTCTCACTGGGTTGTCCAGACCTTTGATGGAGCCGGGACACCTGTTGTGATGGTTGACAAGATGCATAAAGCTTTTATCGATGCTGGTTTAGACGAACCACAAATGCGTCTTCAGACATTTATAGGTGGCGTCAAGACTTCAGAGAGTTGGATTAATGCTCTTTGTGAATTGGCAAATAGTATGAGTGATTCAATAGAAAAATATGGTTATGCAACAGCAGATGATCTTGAAATGCCAAGACTTTATGAACGCATTATTCAAGAGATGAAAGAACGCCAATCTGTTGTTATTGGACGGACTGAGGTTGGGGCTTGGTGCCGCTTGTAAGCTTGGCACTTCATTTGAGTGCAATAAGATTTGGATCATTCATGGTCATGAGCTGATTAAGGGTGAATTCAGTCTTGGACAGGGGTTTGATTTGAGGTTGTTATGGAGGTGATTCCCTCCGATGCACGNGTCATCTCCGGAACTACAGGCATAAGTGATGATCAGCATCAAGCACTGCTGTCCTCTGATGTTGATTACAGGGCTCCAAAGTCTCTGTATCGCAAGAGGCCAATCTCCACAGACTCCCATACGGACGAAAAGCTCACCCTTAGCTGCCAAACCATCAGTCTTCCTCTGAGTGGAGCTAGTTGAGGATGTTATGAATGAACTCGTTGTGGTTTGGTTGCCTGGTTCTCTCTAAATGTTTTCACCTGGTCGCCAGACTCAAGGCTTTTATTCTCTACATTTGCAGGCTAATAGTGTCTTATNTNCTAAGATATTAATGGTCTGAATAAATACTAAATAATACGCTTTCGATAATGTGGCCTGAGCCGCGAATCATCTCTTTGTTATCCTCAAAGACCTTCTGGGTCAAATCAATGGGACCTTGCTAGCAATACTCGCTAACCTAGAACGTTCTGATCAGATGAGTGGTGACAATACATCGAATTCATGAGCTTTTCGATCGATTCATAGACATGATCTGTGATGTTTGTCGCTACCAGTTTGAATGGCCTGCCCCGAGAATTGGCGAATGAATACGATTTAAAGAAGCGTCTCAATTGACTTGTTTTTTCATTGCCGTTCAGGCAGAACGGAGATAGTTCAGGAGTAGAGAATGTCTTCCGTTCGCAACCGCTTGCAGTCACACCACAGCCCTAAGGTCAATCAGCGGGTCCTTCAGCATGATCTGGAAGGGGCTTCGGAAGCCCTGGCAGCCTTTGATGGTTTCGAATCTGCAGGACCAGTTTTGCCTGCTACGGTTTTGCAAAGGCCAAGGGGGCCTCAACAGCGCAGCCTTGTGCAGCAGTTGCTGAGACAGGCCCGCAACCTGTTTGCATCCGTCCGCTCTTGGCGGTGATTGATGGTTGTTAGAGATGGCGACATCACTTCATTCCAACAAAAGGCCGATTGATGAAAAGGTGCGTTCCAGTGCCGATTGAGGCCATTAATCGCCCTCATGAGAGCTTGATCGATGAAGGCAAAGTTGTTGAACTGATGAAAAGTATCAGTGAGATTGGGCTTCTGGAGCCTGTCGATCTCATTGAGTTTGAGGGTAAGTTGTATGGATTCAATGGTTGCCACCGATATACAGCACATAAGCGTCTGGGCTGGACAACGATTCAGGCGAATATCCGCCATGTTGATCGGGCTACATTCCGTCTTCATTTGATGTGATGCACTGGCATGACAGGAGCGTTGGTGTCAAATCTCCCGAGATGTGTATGGCTTTATGGGCAAAGTTCTTTGTGGCTTTAAAAGAAGTGTGAAGCAAGAGCGGTTTAGGCTAGGCGTTTTGTAATTGTAGTTTTGATCTGGGTGAAATTGGCCTAGGAATAGAATAGGGCTTGCTTTGATTTAATATCTTTTGCTTTTAGGGTCTGCATTTCTGGCATTGGGAAACGTTGTTTTTGTGATCATCGGGAAGTGTCAGAAAGTATGGGTCTATGTCGAATTCATAGCCGCAATCACACACCACATGGTATCTAAGTTTCTTTGATTTTACGAGTCTTGTGAGCAGGGTGATCCTTCCATATTTCTGTCCTGATTTGAATCTTTCGAGTTTTCTCTCTCCACTAGAAGCTCGATTAACCCGTGCTTTGATTAAGCAATTCCGAACCGAATTTTCACTGCCTTTCCCGATGACTTTGGCAATTTGAGAAAAGGTTCTTCCTTCTTCAACATAAAGGCGCTTAATCTCTTCGAATTCGCTTTGAGTGAANCCAGATTTTCCTGCCACTAGAGGTACTCCCGCCTTCAATGCCAAGTATCTCAGGGCTCAGCCTATGGTCCACAAATGTTGTGTGCTCCCCATAGACCATGGATCATGGATCGCTGCTTTTGATCCGCTACGAGCGCACTGGGGTGGGCTTTTGGGATTTCGAACTCTGTGGAGTGACGAAGGATCGGTTGTTACACCACCGAATGTTCGGTTCCTGACTTTCCGATTCGCGTCTTGGGCCTTATATTCAAAGGACGTTGGTCCCCCAATAGGGGACGCAGTTCGATCTCAAACAAGCAACGGGGTTTGAGACGCTGTCGGTCGTTCCCATGAACACCCTCCTCCTGATCAAAGAGAAAGAGCTGAAGGCACTACGCCTACAGGATGCTCAGCGTTGTTTTGCTGCTCATTCAGAGGGCATTGATTACACCTCTGCTCATCTTTCTCCAACGAAGCTTGCTTCCATCGGAAGTTGACTTTGCTTTGATCACTAAAACTCACCCCACATTCAGTGGGGGTTTTTTAATGTTTGATCGTTTGGCGAATGCCTAGGTGGCTGAGCCTTGAAAGTCGCTCTGCTTCCTCGGCTTTGCAAACGNGATCTGTTGAGAACGANAGGGCTTNTATGAGAAACCCTCTCGTGGTGCTTAAGGCGTTAGGCCGATTTTGTGTTCTTGGCCGCTTATCTCTTTTTGCCGATACGGACCACGCGGGGATTCAACGGGCAGGCCAAGGCGTGGAAGGGTGTATGTGTTCCGTCGTGGATCAGGCTTCCCATTGGATGGGCGTTTGCACTATCGAGCTTCATTGCGTGGAAATATCACCTAATCGTTCTAATGAGCCGAGTATCCCTTCGGCGATAGGCATAACTGCCCATTTTTGATCCATCAACTGCGATGGTTGTCATACAGCAGGCATGAGTCGTGCCAAGGGCATTCCTTGAGGCCATTATTTCAACAAAATGCTGTGGCTATTAGTGGCCATCTGTNCTCACCTTTGATCGATGGCNGGCTGGTTCACTTGTTGGCCTTGTCCTTTGTTGTCTTAAGTAAAACCGCATTTTCTGCCAGTGTTGTGNCTGCCTGTCAACTTGATCGAAGNTGCACCAGGCTGATGTCTAGTTCATTCTCATTTAAGCCAGCAATTGAATTTGCAATATACCAAGATTAAGATTAAGCATGAGGATCAGTTGGATTTGTCNAAAAGCTCTGTTGGGACAGACTCTGTCATTTTGAGAAATGCTGATGCTGTGGTGATAGCAAGTTTTATAAAAGAATTATCAAAGAATTTGAGGACTCTAAGCGTCTTGAAGAAGCCGAGTAAACGTATGAACCATAATTCTCGCCTTGCAAATTTTCCTTCGTTTCCTTTCGGCTTCTTTGGGTTGTCAATGGTTGTATAGTACCCAAAACTCTTCTATTGACTCAATGCGTCAGCCAAAGTCTCTTTTAAATGTGTTTTTAGCCACATTTTTTGGCTGCATTGCCCTAGCTTGTTCTGGTGCACTTGAGGGTAAGGCTGAGGTCGAGATTGAGGTGAGCCTCAAAGAACGCTACCTTTGGCTTAAAAACTCAGGGAATGTGATTAAAAGATATCCCATTGCTATTGGAGCGCCTGAATCTCCCACGATTCCCGGTGTTTATAACATTCTTAAAAAGGTAAAAGACCCTACTTATTATTCAAAGTCTCATCACAAAGTTTTCCCTGCTGGACCTAATGACCCAGTTGGTGTTCGATTTATGCCTTACTTAAAGTCAGCTACGGATGGAAAGGTATATGCCGTTCATGGAACGGCATGGCCAAGGTGGGTTCACCTTCGTGCAGCTGCAAGTTTGGGCTGTATCAGAATGCTGAACAGTGACGTCATTGAGGTCTTTAACCAGGTTGAGGTGGGCACTCCTGTTGTGATTCGATGAGGAGTTTTGCTACTCGGAATGCTTTGGTTTTGTGATGGCTTCAGCGGGTGCGGTTGGTTTGCTCTTGAGTCAGTGCACATATCTGTTGTTCATTATTAATTCTGCCGATTTCCGTTAAGGCTGTCATAATTAATGGATGCCTCGTCTTCGCCCAGATTCAAAGCGACTGCCAGACATCCCTGGTGGTGAGGGTTGGCTCTCCAACGAGCTGCAACAGCAACTGGTGCATTTTCAGTGTGCTGGCAATTCTGCTGATGGTGAATTGATCGCTTTAAGGACGTTTCAATGGAAACCACCCTATCCACCAGTGCCCCTTTCACGTCGTCGGATGCTTCGTCATCAGGCCGTCGATACCTGGGACACCATGCGGGAGGCCGGTTGGCAGCGCTGTTACCCTCCGGTTCGATAAAGGAAGACCTGATCTCGCTGGCAGGCGATTCAAGGTTTGGCTCAGGATTTGCATTAATAATTTTTTGATGATTGAACAAGGACTCTTGAGTTCGTTTGGTCGCAGTTGAACTAAAGCTCTATTGATTCTTGTTTGTCTGATGACATCTTCGTCATCAGTAAATGTCTAAGGCATGTTGCGCCATGAAACGAATTGATGAGCTTCATCAATGAAGCCTGTTTTATTCTCTCTGGTGCTTCATAACTGATTTGTAGCTTGTCGCTCAGGTCAATGACGCAACGTTCCTCCCTTCCTGGCCGAAGCCCTTCTGCGATCCGTGCTGTCTATGATATTGCTATCACAGGTGGCATTTTCATTACCGTTCTCGGGATTGGTGTCACGATGTTCTTGGCATTCGCTGAGGCATCAACGAGGCCTTACGGACATTGGCTTTCTGGACAGGTTTTCTTCTGATCTTTGCGGCAAAGCAAGTACCCCGATATTTGGACATTGGTGTCCTCATCGGCTATTAACTTGATAATTAGTATTGAGTACTCACATCAAAGCCAAAGAATTAAAAAAAAGATGATGCGACGCGGAGGGATTTAAATTTTCCTAAATTCCGCTTCTTGGCTCAGCCAATGATCTCAAGACACTAGATTGGTTGATAGACTAGCAATATCAACTTTGTAGGTATTGAAGTTCAGAAAGAAGGAGAATCAATGTAATTGATGATTTTTAAAATATGGGAGATTGCGAAGATATGAATGCGAGCAGCAATGGAGTTATTTCGCTCGGCTCAACTCTTTTGCTATTAGCGATTGTTTTGCTCTTCGAGCTCAGCTTCTCTAGCGCCGAGTACGAGTGCAGCTAGGAATGGTGCTATGGCAAGAGCAGTGAGGATTTCCATGGAGGCTTAATTCGTTCAATCATTGTGTCGACAATCCCTATCTGCCGCGTGCTCACGGCTACGTCTTCTGATTGTTGAGTATAAATACTGCCTCTTGATGTTGTCCTGATGGCGTCAGTTCGGATCTAGTTCTTGCGCTGCATGTGCCAAGGCTTCTCTTCTGCTTCCAGTTAGCTCATGGATTCGGAATTGTTCCAGACGCGCTTTGACCTTTGCGTTTGCGCCTGCGATCAGAACTTGGCGTTCGTGGTGTTCTGCTTCCTCCACCATTCTTTCGATCGCCAAGGTGGCTGTGATTCCAAGATGTGGGACGTCTGTCACATCGAGTAAAAGTATTTTGTACTGCCTGATTTGGGTCATTCGTTCGCTAATTCCTTTTGCGGCTCCAAAACTCAGTGGTCCCTCCAAGCGAAACAGCATGAGTGCATCTCCGCAGCGATCGAACAGATGTTGCTCTTCTTGATCGAGTTGAGAACTATGTTCTGAATTCATGCTTTCCAGCTGATGCGTTGTAATCGATTCAATGGTCAGAAGGTTGGCAACAAACATGCCAACAAGGACTGCGCCGATGAGATCCCAGAACACGGTCATCAGCAAAACACCCCACATTACAAGTGCAGTCTTGATGGAGAGACGGTGGGCTCTTAAGAGGAATCCCCAGTCGATAATGTCTAGCCCTACTTTGATTAAAATCCCAGCTAATAATGCCTCTGGAATGCTTTCTGCCAGCGGCCCAGCGCCTAGAAGCAGCACAAGCAAAAAGACTGAATGCGCCATCCCTGAGATAGGAGTTCGGCCTCCAGACTTGATATTGATCACCGTGCGCATCGTTGCTCCGGCCCCTGGT
>NZGT01000071.1 GCA_002691025.1 Spirochaeta sp.
CACTTCTCAGCGTGGTCTGTGCCAGCTGGGAGGTCCCGTAGAGATAGTTCTCCACCTGGATGACCGATTTCTCGGGATGAAGCACCCGGAAATAGAGCACGGCATTGACCTTCACAGAAACGTTGTCCCGTGTAATGACTTCCTGGGAAGGCACGTCCATGACGATTTCGCGAAGACCGATCCGGACCATGCGATCCACACCGGGGATGATCCATCGGAAACCCGCATTGCGAATCCCGGCAAAACGCCCGAGGCGGAAAATCACGCCGCGCTCGTATTCAGGAAGGATCCTCACACCGGCTATCACCAGCGCGAGAATCACACCAAGAGGAATCAGTATGAACATTTTCTCGTCTCCTTGAGAGAGCGCATCCGCCCTCACACCGTCATATCGAACTGGACGCCTTCTTTTTTACCCGCAATCGAAGCCCTTCGACCGCCACCACTTCCACCGAGTCGCCTTCGCCAATGGAATCATCCGTCGTGGCATTCCAGTACTCACCCCGGATGAAAACCTTGCCTGGACCCGAGGACTGCAATGAAGTCGTCGCACGACCGATGGAGCCGATCATCTCATCTACCCCTGATTGCTGTCCCAGACGAAGGCTCCGCCCGACCATCAGGACCACGACGCCTGAGAACAAGCCCAGCGTGGCCACAGTGGGAACCAGCACCGACCAGAAGGAGACAGTGAGATCGCTCACCTCGGGCTGCTCGAAGACCATGGTCCCTCCAAGCAGGAAACAACCGATTCCCGCCGCAAAGAGCAGCCCGAATGAGGCGACAAAAACCTCAGCGATCAGTAAACCGATTCCCACAAGCATGAGCAGAAGTCCCACCCAATCAAAAGGCAGGATCTGGAGCGCGAAGCCGGTCAAGACCAGGCAGACCGCCCCCGTCACTCCAGGAAGAATCAGTCCCGGATTGTTGAACTCGATATAGAGCCCGCCAAGTCCAGCGAGCATGAGGATCACGGCCACGTTGGGGTCGGCCAGAAAATTGAAGATCTTCTGCAGCAGGGTCATATCCAGCGGCTGAATGGCTGCCTCGGCCACATCCAGCACCACGACGCCACTGGCCACCTCGACTTCCTGGCCATCAATGGCCTCGAGCAGGGCTTTGCGATCCGGGGCAATCACATCGATCACCCCGATCTCCAGGGCTTCGTCCGCCCCCACAGCCACCGAATTCCGCACCGCATCCACCACCCACTCGACATTCCGGTCCCGATGCTTGGCAATCGACTCCACATAGGAAGCCAGCAGGTTCTCTGCCTTCTCCATGGAAATATCACGACCGCCCCCGGACTCACCGGACTCACCCTCTTCCGATTTACCGCCGCCACCGCCGCCACCACTCCCGCCGATCCCTACAGGATGAGCAGCCCCGATGGAACTTCCGGGTGTCATGGCCGCTACGTTCGCCGCGATGGTGATGAACATGCCCGCAGAGGCAGCCCACGCCCCGCGAGGCGTGACGTACACGATGGTGGGAACCTCTGCGTTGAGCATGGCCTTGATGATGTCCTGACTGGACGACACAAGACCGCCGGGCGTATCCAGTTCGATCAGGAGCGCCACCGCACCATCGGCTTCACTTTCTTCGATGGCCCGGATCAGGAAATCGGCGGAAGCCGGGTTGATCGAGCCGTCAATGGTAATCGTATTCAGATGACCGTCCGCCCGAACCGGGTTGACCAAAACGAGAGACCAGGAAACCGATATCACCAAGAGAGCCAAAATGAAGCTGACTGAACCGCGGCCGTAGCCAAGAAATGTCATCCAAGCCTCTCACGCATGATCTTCTCGACACGGTCCAGGACCTGGCCTGCGATCTCACGTTTGCTGAGCAGAGCCGTCTCTTCCACGCCGCCATCCGGCGTGACCATCAGGACCGCATTGGTATCCACGTCGAAGCCCGCGTCATCTCTCGAGATATCGTTGGCGACGAGAAGATCGCAGCCCTTCCGACGGATCTTCTCGCGAGCGGCCTCCACCACGTTCTGGCTCTCGGCCGCGAATCCCACCACGATCCGGTCTCCCTTGTTGTCGCACACCTCGCGCAGGATATCGGGCGTGGTGACGAGCCGAAGCATCAGGGCCGACTGGTCTTCCAGCCCCTCCTTCTTGATCTTCTGGCTCTCGACATTTTCCGGAGTGAAGTCTGCCACGGCCGCCGCCTTGATCACGATCGTAGAAGTAGGCAGTTCGGCCATGACCGCTTCCCGCATTTCACGAGCCGACTCGACATCCAACCGCTCTACGCCGGCGGGCGTCGCCAGGGCCGTGACCCCGGCCACAAGACGCACCCGGGCCCCTCGACGGGCGGCCTGCTCCGCGATGGCAAAGCCCATTTTCCCGGACGAGCGGTTCGTAATACTTCGAACCGCATCGATGGCTTCCGCAGTCCCACCGGCCGTCACCAGAACCGTCTGGCCCGAGAGGCTGTCGGTCCCGAGCGAAAGATCGGCCTCGGCCACAATCCGTACGGGATCTGACATCCGCCCCGCACCCTCCCAACCGCAGGCCAGTTCACCCGATTCCGGACCAATCACCTGAATCCCGCGAGAGCGAAGGGTTTCCAGATTCTCCTGTGTGGCCGAGTGGGTCCACATGTTGACGTTCATCGCAGGGGCTACGAGGATCTGCGCTCGAGTTGCCAGAAGCACTGCTGTGACGAGATCGTCCGCCAGGCCTGTCGCCATCTTGGCCAGGAGATCCGCCGTCGCTGGCGCAACGATGACCAGGTCAGCCCAGTCGGCCAGGCGGATATGATCGATCTCCCCTTCCTCGGAAGGGTCGAAAAGAGCAGAACGAACGGTCTCGCCGGTCAGGGCCTGCAAGGCCAGCGGACTCACGAACCGCAGAGCGGCCGGCGTGGCCACACACCGCACATCGTGGCCCTGACGCTGGAGCTGTCGAACCAGCTCTGGCACCTTGTAGGCCGCGATCCCGCCGCTCACCGCAACCAGAATTCGAGCGGATTCCATCGCCGAGATTCCTCTTTTCTACACCCGCGGACGTAAGGCCCGGAAGGGTTCGACCTGGATCAAGAGCGCGGCGCCCCAAAACCTCGCGGGTGCCCCTGACAGCGCATCCGCTCCTTCACCCGATCCAACTTCTAATGGCTTAAGGGTACCGGACCCCTTTGCCAGCGTCCAAGCGAAGCCCCCCACGCGTAGCGAGAGGGCCCCAGAAGTGGACCAGAGCCCAAAGGTGTCAGCCCCCGCCCAATTTTGTTTGCAAGTACTTTTCTACGGGTGGCGGCACGAAATCAGCCACACTCGCACCGAAGCGAACCAACTCCTTCAAACGCGAGGAACTGACGTAGAGATACTCCTGACTCGCTGCCAGAAAGAGAATGTCTACTTTGGGTTCCAGGTGACGATTCATCAGGGCCATTTCGAATTCATACTCAAAGTCGCTCATGGCCCGAAGTCCACGAATAATCGCGCAAGCCTCGATCTGCCGGGCATAATCCACCACCAGGCCCTCAAAGCTCTCTACCCGAACCCGCGGATAATCACCGACCACGGCCTCCAGCATATCGAGGCGTTCGGCTTCGCTGAAGGTTCCCGACTTGGTCACGTTCACAGCCAGGGCAACCACCACTTCGTCAAAAAGCAGCTGGGCCCGCTGGATGAGGTCCAGATGCCCGTTGGTCAGCGGGTCGAAACTGGCGGGAAAAAGAGCGCGTCTCTTGGCTTCCGGCTCAGTGCTCATGATCTGTATTTCCTNCGAGAAAAGATCAGTCGTCCGCAGCATAGAACCACGTCACCACGGTGTCACCGTAACGCCGGGCCTCCTCCACCTCAAAACCCTTCACTGGCAGTTCCAGAGCCGGGTTTCGAGGCCCCTCCACCACCACCGGCGCACCGGGACTCAGCAGATCACACTCCAGGAGCTGCTCCAGGGTTCCGGGGACCAATTCCACGTCCGCGTACGGGGGATCCAGGAAAACCAGGTCAAAATGACGNCCCTCCGAGTGCAGGCGCCGAATAGCCGTGTGGGCCGGGGCGCGAATGCATTGGATTTCAGTACCCAGGCCCAGGCGATCCGCATTCTTCTTGATCGTCGCAATGGAACCCGCGGCCTGGTCGACGCAAACCAGCTCCGTCGCCCCCCGGGAAATGGATTCCAAACCGAGCGCGCCNGTACCTGCAAACAAGTCCAGGACGATGGATCCGCTCAGATCACCCAAGCGAGAAAACAAGGACTCACGCACGCGATCAGACGTNGGTCGCACGCCTTCCGGAGGCGACGCCAGTTTTCGACCGCGAAAGGTTCCCGCCACTATCCGCAAAATTTTCTCCGAAGAAAAATATCTCGATTCGAATCCTAGCACCCCACGAATCACAACGGCCTTTCGATGGTCTCCCCTACGCATGATTGGGTCCCGCCTTTCATGGACTCCCGCTTGTNACGGAGNCCATGNACGCGGATTGCAAGAAACAAGAATCCTTCCCNACCGAAGAGGACCATGCCGAAAGACTTNTAGAAGATCGAAGACCCGAAAGAACTCAGCCCCACGACCCGGCTTCGANGTGTCGCATTATAGTGTCGGAATACTCANAAATCGTTCGNCTCATCACTTGCCTATACGATTCGGTGTTCATACTATCCAAATGTGGATCCACGCAAGGCCGTCACTCAACCGGTCTTGCACGACCGCAGACCGCATGACGAGCAATTTTCTGAACAGGTTGCCAAGGCAAGAACAAGAAGGCCAACCTCTCGGACTGTTCTCCAACCGGTCAAGAAAACAAGATGCGGATCCATGAGCATCAGGACGAAAGTGTGTAGGAACTCGAGATATTCAATCGGCTATTGGACCTTCCTCGGAACAATATCGCCTCCCGCGAGTTCGAACATGAAAACCCAGGGCAGAAGGAAAACCATCATGAGCAGGACATCGGTACGAAGACTGAAGAAGAAACTCCCGGAGAGAATTGCGGAGATCAGAGGCGAACGGTCCCAGCGACAATTTGCGCGTGAACTCGGAGTATTCCAGCAGAACGTGAATCGCTACGAGAATGGCACAACGCCCCATACGGACTTCCTCCTCACACTCGCCACAGAAGAAAACGTGTCTCTGGACTGGCTTCTTCTCGGTCGTGGTCGAATGCGCCGAAGCCGATAGCTTCAGAGCGGTCTCGAACAGCACTCCACAGGCCTCCATGCGGAAGCCCTCAGGCAGGGCTTCCGCATACTTCGCCCGCGATTCCCGGGCCCTCGAAACGCTACGCACGATTTTGCGGCTGAAGCATGAGTCCGAAGGAATCAAGCCCGNATTTTTCCCGCGCATGGAAACCGCGGGAGGCCCAAGGCACGCGCAGAAAACGGCAACTCCGTTTCGAAGCCGCGCATGCCAGCGACCAACCCCCTGACTCCATTGGTCTGAAGGCCTTCGTCCCTCATCCGGGCATGCTTCTTGCGATGACCCCACTCTCTGAGCCGTAACGAAACCTCGGGCTCAGGGTCTGGAGTCCCTTATGCAGAAAACCCATTGCTGGAACCGTGCCCCTCTTGCTCGAAGCGCAGATTCACCCACGAACCGCCACGCGAAACCGGGCGGAACAATCCTTTCCACGGCGATTTCAATCATCGCCATGCTTCTTGCCTGCACGCCAGTCGATATCGGCACCACCNGAGAAGAGATCCCGAAGGCAAATCCACGGCCCATCGAGGCGGTGGCCCTGCCCAAAGCAGAAAACAAGGCGGCCTCCTCCCCTTCTCCAAAGGGAGACCCCATCCAGGCGCAGATCATGGAGGCCCTGAGCCGCCCCCGTCACTCGTGGACGAAGCCCGAACTCAAGCACCTTGCGCAAACCATTGCGGAAGAATGCGAACGTCACGACTTCGAACCCGAGTTGATCCTGGCCGTGATCCTGGTCGAAAGCGGAGGAAGGCCGAAAGCGGTTTCCCATGTGGGTGCCTTGGGGCTGATGCAGATCATGCCACCCACCGGTGCCGAAGTCGCCCGCAAATTGGGCGTCCCGTGGAATGGACCGAACACCCTCCTCGACCCCATCGTCAATATCAAACTCGGCGTGGCCTACCTGCGCACACTCACCAATCGATACGACGACATGTCGACGGCCTTGGCGGCCTACAATTGGGGGCCCGGTCGGATTGATCGTCGACTTCGCCGCGGCGAAGAATTGCCCACCGAATACATCAATCGGGTGACCCAACTCTACGGCCGGAAACCCGGTCCCGAAACGGGTCGCTCATAGACCGATTCGCGCCCTCACTTCATCGAAAGAGAACAGAAACCCAGGCATCCACCGCGTCCATCGCCTCTGGGGTCGACCCCTCGTATCCATTGACGAGAATCGAAAAAATCCGTTCTTCTCCCGCATCGCTCTCAACCACACCGGAAAGAGCGACAACCCTTGAAGACCCGAGCAAACCCGTCTTCCCTCTCATCCGGTCACGACCCGCGCCCAGGCGATCCTGCAGCGTGCCGTCTCTGGCCGAAATCGGGAGCGCGGCCATCATTTCCGGCCCCACGCGAAAAGACGAAAGAGCCCGATTGAGAGCGCGCACCAACATCCGCGCACTCAACCGATTCCCGGTGGAGAGCCCTGACCCATCGACCAGAACCGCTTCCTCATCGATGATGCCGGTCTTGAGGAGTTGATTGCGCACGAGCGGCATTCCGCGCTTCCAACTCCCGGGGCCTCTCCCCAACTCCATCCCCACACTCTTGACCAGGGTTTCGGCTATGGCGTTGTTGCTGTACTTCAAGGTCAGTTCGACGATTTCGGAGAGAGGCTCGCCCTCGAAATCCAGCAGAACGCCCCCCGTTCGGGCTTTCCCACGACGGACCGTGCCCGCCACTTCAATCCCCAGACCTTCCAGTTGCAACTTGAGCAACGAGCCCGCATAAAGAGCAGGGTCACTCACGCTTCTCGCAAAAAGATCTGATTCCGTCCCGTGTCGAAGTCCACCACTGACGACAATCTCCTCCTTGGACCCAGAGGAAGTCCCGCGAGAAACCCGCAAGGAGTCCGGCCGTCCTGGCGGATGCGTTTGCGATCGGTTCTTCACCTCCAGATACTCCACCGGAGGATCCACGCTCACCACCGGAGCGTCCCCCTGTCGCCCAGCAGGCGAAACGCGCACAAAAAAAGCACCGTAGTTGACAGAGAGAGCACCCACCGGCGCGTGATAGGCACGCGAGGAGATGGGGCCCCAGGACGGATGCCAGAGGGCGTCCTCAAAGGCCGAGTCATCCACGAGGATATCGCCCTCGATCTTTCGCACGCCCCGCCGGCGCAGATCCGCCGCAATACGCCAGCCGTCCTCGGAGGTCAGGGCAGGGTCTCCTCCACCCCGCACGGCCAGTTCGCCGATCGTCCCCGACGGTCCCGGGAGGCGGTCGGCCCGGATTTGCGTCTGAAAGCGGTGCGTGGGCCCCAGCAACTCCAACACCGCCAGAGCGGTGAGCAGTTTCATGTTGGAAGCGGGGATCAAGGGGAGTTCAGGGTTGTGGGACCACAGGACCTCGCCATCCGAGGCCCTCACCACAAGGGCCCCGATGCGAGCCCCCGAAAGTGCCGAAACACCGATAGCGGCCTCCAGGGAGGGACCCAGAGTGTCTTCCCCGCCCTTGGCCAGGGCCGGCCCGGACACCCAGCTCAGACCCAGAACGACCACGGCCAACACCACAGCCCCCCTCCGTCGGGCGGGGACAGGCGGGGCGAAACCGGCTTTTCGGGGACTTTTGAGCAAAATTCCTCCAAGAAAAGCAGCGAACCGGCCCGCATAGGGCGGCATCACAGTACAAGGGGGTGCAACAAGTCTCGACCTGCGCGAGGTTATCCGGGCAAGGGCCTGCGGGCAAACGCGTACGGTGAGACATACGGATTGGGGGGTCCGCTTGCTCAATTGGATCTGGCTTGGGCTGATGCTCGTTTCGATCGGCTATGCCGCCTTCATACCGGGCCGCATGGAATTGGTGGCCTCCGCCATTCTGGAGGGCGCTTCGACCGCGGTGCAATTGATCATCGGCCTCGTCGGGGCCATGGTCCTTTTTCTCGGGCTCACCCGAGTCGCCTTTGATGGCGGGCTCCGCGAATGGCTGGGACGAGTACTCGCTCCCCTTGTCCGACGACTCTTCCCCGAAGTGCCGCCCGACCACCCGGCCACCAGTTCCATGGTGATGAACATGTCTTCGAACATGATGGGACTGGGAAACGCGGCAACTCCATTCGGCCTGAAGGCCATGAGCGATCTAGCAAAACTCAATCCCAACCCGGGCGTGGCCTCCAACGCCATGATCCTCTTTCTGGCCATCAACACATCGGCCATCACCCTCTTTCCACCCTTTGGAACCATCGCCGTACGCCAGGCCGCAGACTCGGCGGACCCCTGGGCCATCTGGATCCCGACCTTGATCGCCACCACCTTCTCTACCATGACCGCGGTGGCCGCCTACTTCGCACTCGGTCGCCTACGGATCTTCCAGGTACGTCCTGGGTCGACGCCCGCCTCTTCGGAGGCCAGCGCCCCTGTGGACGAGATCCTGACAGAAGGCGACACGCCGGACGCCCAAGCGGTTGATCCGGAGCGTTCTCCGAGTGGATGGCGTTGGGTGGTGATCGGCGCCTTTGCTCTGGCGGTCATTCTCGGGCTTGGACTGGAACTCAGTCGGCTTGTTCCGGAGATCGGAGTGGGAGGAGCCCTCAAAAGCATTGCGAGCGGCTGGCTCCTTCCTCTTTTTGTTGCGGGCCTCCTCCTGATCGGGGTCAGTGCCGGCATCAATGCCTACGATTCCATGATCGCGGGTGCCCGGGAGGGTCTTGAGGTCGCTGTCAAGATCGTGCCCTATCTCGTCGCCATACTCGCCGCCGTCGCCATGTTCAGGGCTTCGGGTGCACTGGACGCTGTGATTGAAATCCTGAATCCATACACCCGCGCTGTCGGTGTCCCGGCCGAGGTCCTGCCGATGGCGCTGCTCAGACCCCTCTCCGGGTCGGGGGCCTTCGGAGTCATGGCGGAGACCCTGACCACCTACGGCCCCGACACCTTCATCGGCTACCTGACTTCGACCCTGATGGGATCCACCGAAACCACCTTCTACGTCATTGCCCTCTACCTGGGTGCGGCGGGAGTGGTCAATGGTCGACACGCACTCGCCGCGTGCCTTTTGGGTGACCTCGGCGGCTTCGTCGGGGCTGTACTCGCTTGCCACTGGTTCTTCGGCTGAGCGAACCACGTGGGAAGAGATGATACGGATTCAGTGGAACTGAGAACTGAAATCACCGAACTCCTGGGTCGAACTCCGAGCCGGATCCAGCGAATCCAGGCGGGATTGGGGCACCGACACTTTTTTCGCCTCCACTTTGAAGACGGCCTTGCCCCAGTCAGTCTGGTGGCACGCGTCGAACCGAAGGGCACTCGCAGGGATCTGGCCGGACAAGAGCCTGAGTTGGAACCCATCCGAGCCTTCCTCGAACAAGCAGGCCTTCCCGTCCCTCGGAGTTTCGCCAACACGAAGCACATCCAGATCCTCGAGGACCTGGGAGAAGACAGCCTGGAGAAGGTCGCCTCCCAAAGCCCTCCCGCCCGGACCCACGAACTCTACTCCCGTGCCTGTGCCTTGATTCCCCGTCTGCAGCGACTGCCCGCTCCCACCGGAGGTCATGTGGAGGCCTTCCGTCGAGAGTGGGACCGCGATCTCGTGGCCAGCAAGGCGCAGAAGTGGCTCGACTGGAGCTTTCCTCTCATTCAGGGAAGGTCCGCACGCCCCCAGGAGCGAAAAGCCCTGAGCGAGGCCTTCGACGCCATCGCCCTCCAGTGTCGGCAGACGCCACTTCGCTTGGCTCACCGCGACTTCAAGGCGGCCAATCTCCACCAAAGACCCCATTCGCAGGAGATCGAATGGGTGATGATTGATCTGCAAGGCGCCTTCCTCGCTCCTCCGGAATACGACCTGGTCTGTCTTCTGCGAGACGCTCACGTGGCCCTTTCCGAATCCCAGATCGAAGACCACTTACGAGAAATCCGCCTGGAGTTGCCCGACCGGCCGGACGAAGAGCTCCTCATGAATCGATTCGACATGATCACGCTGACCCGGGTGTCCAAAGATCTCTCCCATTACCTCCATGCCGCCACGCATCGAAAGGACGAACGCTACCTACCCCACGTTCCCCAGGCCCTGGGCAATCTGAAGAAAGCCGCCCGGCGCCTCACAGACTCAGGCCCCGAACTCNGCTCTCCACTTGGCCCTCTACTGGAAGTCATCGANGCCCTNCCCGACCGAATCGAACTNCCCCAGCCAGACGGTGATGCGTGATGCGAGCCATGATCCTNGCCGCCGGCCTNGGAACCCGCATGCAACCGCTCACCGACCTCGTCGCGAAGCCAGCGCTTCCGGTGCTGGGTCGCCCCGTAATCGCCTGGCTTCTTCACTTCCTTCGNTCCCAGGGCATCAGCGAAGTCGCCGTCAACCTNCATCATCATCCCGAAAGCATAAAAAAGGCCATCTCCGATCACGGCCCTTCCGATCTGCCCGTCCACTACTTTCACGANGACGAACCTCTGGGAACTGGCGGAGGCATTGCCGCAGCACGGGGCTTTCTTTCCCAATCCGACCCCTTCGTCGTTCTCGCCGGGGACATGCTCATCGACTTCGACCTCCGCGGCCTGATCCGGANGCACCTGAAGAGACAGGCGCTGAGCACACTGCTCCTCCTGGACGACCCCATTCGGNAAAAGCACTTTGGAAGCCTTGGACTGGCGTCCACAGGCCAGCTACGACGTATCGCAGACCGTTTGGATCGCGGACAGGAATCCACAAGCGGTCTTTTCGTTGGACTTCGGATCTTTTCTCCCGCTGTNTTNGATTGCCTCCCGAAGAATCAGGCCCAGAAGAGCTTCGAGGACCTGACCGATTGGCTGGGTCCGTTGCTGTCCAAGGACGACGCCTCCATCTACGGAGAGATCCTGCCCTCCCAGGANCTGGAGTGGACCCCCATCGGAACACCCGAGGAGTACCTGGCCGCCAACCTGAATCCGCCCACCGCACCTTATCTTTCCCCCACCCCGATGACGGCCACCGGCACTCAAGTCCTCGGGAACGAAAGGGACCTCATCCTCGGTGCCGGTGCGCGATTGGAAGACAATGTGCAACTCCAACGCTGCGTGGTCTGGGAAAACGAAATCGTCCCCGCAAACTTTCAAGCCGCGGAAGGGGTATTCGCGGATGGAAGATTCTACTCTTTCGCAAAGACGTCACGAGGGTGATTCCGAGCGCAGCCCCCAAGGAGATTCGATTCAATGAATGAGGTGACCTTCATCGGCACCAGCGACGCATTCGGAGCCGGAGGCCGCAGGCAGGCGGCCTCGCTTGTCCGGGGCGACCGCGGAGCCCTCCTGCTCGATTGTGGCGCCACCACGAATACCGGTCTGGCCGAGTTGGGCATCGAGCGTGAAGAAATCGATTCGATCCTGATCTCCCATTTCCACGGTGACCACTTCGGCGGAATTCCTCTCTTCCTTTTCGCCTGCCTCTACGAAGACCGAAGAACGCGGCCCATCGAGATTGCAGGTCCGCCGGAAATCGAAGCCCGGGTTCGCACACTGGCCCGAGCCATGGGGCACGCACTCGAGGACCGCCCCTGGACCTTCCCCATTCGTTTTCGTGAACTGCCTCCCGGTGTCGAGCACGAAGTGGGTCCGGCGCGCGTCCATGCCTTTGAGACTCAGCATCAACTGGAAGCCCATCCCCATGGCTATCGCGTGAATCTCGGGAGTCGGACCGTGGTCTACACAGGGGATACCGGCTGGTTTTCGGACCTACCGAGACTCTCCGCCGGCGCGGATCTCTTGATCAGCGAGTGCACACTCTACGATCAGCAATTGGACTTCCACCTGAGCCTGGAGGAACTCTGCGAGCACCGCGCCGAGTTCGATGTAGGGAGTTTGATCCTTACGCATCTCGGCGCCAGCATGGCCGGACGAAGAGGGCAAGTGGAACTGGAAACGGCCGATGACGGCCTCATCGTGAAGCTCTGAAGTGAAGCCNTGAGGGNCCGNCNCTCCCTAGCCCCTGGGCACCACGACACCGAGCACGCCCGCATGTCGCGCACCGGTGCAGCGCGGGAGATGATTCGGNAGCCCAAGCAGCGTATTCCGGCCGAGCAGGGAGAACGCCATGGCCTCGGCTGCGCCCACGGGCACCCCGTGAAGATCAAAGGGATCGACCGGGACCCCCGGCAGGGCCTCGCTCAATCCCGCCATCACGGCTGGATTGTGCGCACCCCCTCCGCCCACAAGCAGACGATCCAGTGAAGTCCCCTCTGGCTTCAGCCATTCCCGACAGGCCTGCCCCACAGCCTCTGCGGTGAAGGCAACCAGGGTTGCCAGGAGATCGTCCGCGNCCTTGGGCTCGGGAATTTCCTGCCACCGACGCATCAGATCCTGACANGCCTGACTTCCATAGCGCTCCCGCCCTGTGGACTTGGGCGGAGGACGCTGGAGGTATTCGTCTGACATCAACTCAGCCAGCAGNTCACGGTGAACAGTCCCAGCCAGGGCGCGAGCCCCTCCCCGATCCATTTTTTCCCGCCCTTCGGTCAATTGCGACACCACGCCATCGAGCAGACTGTTGGCGGGGCCCACATCAAAAGCAATCACANCGTCCGCCAGAGCCGAGGCCGGCAGAAAGGTGACGTTCGCAATGCCGCCCAGATTGAGGACTGCTCGTGTCTCTCCCGGATCCGCAAAGACCGCGTGGTGGAAAAAAGGAGCCAGCGGGGCCCCCTCACCTCCGAGCGCCAGGTCGCCGGGACGAAAATCCGCCACCACGGTGCAGCCGGTTCGTTCGGCCAGAACCGAAGCCGACCCGACCTGAAGCGTTCCACCTCGCTCCGGATGATGCGCCAGCGTCTGCCCGTGCGAAGCCACACCATCGACCTCAGCGAGCGCCACCCCCGCCCGGTCGGCCACAGCGCGGGCGGCTGCGGCAAACGACTCACCCAGGTCCGCATCCAGGGCGACCAACTCGGAGAGAACTCGGGAAGCCGCTACGTGGCCGTCCGCCAAGCCATGGATGCGCTCGCGCACGTCGGTCGAATGCGGGATCTCGATCTCAGCCAAAAGCTCAAACGGCTTGCAGGCGGAGTCGTCCGGCCAGCGTACTAGAGCCGCATCGACGGCATCCGCCGAAGTCCCCGACATGAGCCCAATCATCAACATGATCAGGAGCTTAGGTCGAATCTGGCCACAGGCTAGAACCCGAGCTGGCTCTGAAGTCCCTGCCAGCCCTCCGCGGGGTCCCCCGCGCTTGACACGGCGTCCAGATCCATGACTATAGGCGCCGAGATGGATCCTACTTCGGGCTGTGTTCTTTTAGCCCCACACATGGAATCAATCTGCAATTTGTCCCCCTTTTTGGTACACCGTTTGTCCCGCGGCGAGCATCAGTGCGAGGCCACGGAACCGTAACCTTGAATATCGGAGTTGAGTGAGTCATGAATGAAGCCTCGCGCTTCCAGGGATGGGCCATCTGCATCGGTGCTGGAGCCCTCGCCTTCTTTTTTGTCGTGGGACTGCTGAACGGAAGCTATTGGGCCTTGGCCCTGCCCGTCGCAGTCATCACCCTTTTTGTCCTCGGACTCGCCGGCTGGGTCGGATACACGATTGCCACCATCCAGGTGGAACCCGAGCCCTCCCCGGACGCCACCCCCCCCGATCCGTCTCAGGACGGAGAAGACTGAGTTCGACTGACCATGCGCATCGCACTTCTGACCTATCGAGGCAACATGTTCTGCGGCGGCCAGGGCATCTATGCCGCCTATCTGGCTCGCGAGTGGCATCGTGCCGGTCATGACGTTCATGTCATTGCCGGACCGCCCTACCCCGAGTTGGAAGAGGGCATCCCTCTACACCAAATCGATAACGACAATGTGTTTGCCGCCGATATCGAAGACGCCTTCAATCCGAAACGTCCATTCTCCCTTCTCCGGCCCTTGAGCCTCTGGGAACTCGGAGTTTCGCGTTTTGGCGTTTTTCCAGAGATGCAGACCTTCGGTTTCAGGCTCCTGCGAAAGTGGCCGGAACTCCAGAAGAAATACAAATTCGATGTGGTCTTCGACAACCAGTGCCTCTCGTGGGGTCTACTGGGCATTCAAGCGCTGGGCACACCGGTCGTGTCGGTCATCCATCACCCGCTCCATATCGATCGAGAAGCCGATTTCTCTGTGGACCCGCGTCTCATCAAGAAGATCAAGCGGACTTTGTACTTTCCGCTCTTCATGCAGCAGCAGGTCGCTCGACGCTTGTCTCGAATCGTCACGGTGAGCGAAGCCTCTGCGAATGAAATCGAGAATTACTTCCGCATTCCCTCGAAAGAGGTCCCCGTCGTCTACAACGGTACAGACACAGACCTCTTCCGACCGATTCCCGAAACACCCAAGGAAGCGGACATGCTTTTTGTGGGACGCACGGAAGACCGGAAGAAGGGCATCGGCACCATGCTGGAAGCCCTCTCCATGCTGCCCGAGAACATTACGCTGAAAATCGTCGATGGACGGATTCCTGAAGACGGACTGGTTCCGCGCCTGATTCGCAAATACGGCCTGAAGGACCGCGTCAAGATCGTGGACCGGATGCTCAGCGTCGAGGAACTCGTCGAGCAGTACTCCACGGCACGAGTGGCCATCGTACCGTCCTTCTTTGAGGGGTTTGGCTTCCCGGCCAGTGAGGCCATGGCCTGCGGTCTCGCCGTCATCGCCAACGCTGCGGGTGCTCTGCCAGAAGTCGTCGGAAGCAGTGGTGAAGCCGGACTGCTTGTTCCCCAGAGAAATGCAGAAGCCATGGCCCAGGCAATGAAGGACATCCTGAGCGATCCGGAAAAAACCCAACGCATGGGCGTTGCGGCGCGTCAGCGCGTAGAACGAATTTTTCAATGGAGCGAAGCCGCCTCGCGTCTCGCCCTGGTCTTCGAGGAGACTATCCGTGCTTCTAACCGTCGATCTCGATCGGCTTGATGTCCGCGACGAGCACCTTGTGCTCGACGCCGGATGCGGCGAAGGTCGGCACTGCTTCGGATGTCTTGAGCGTGGAGCCGGCGTCGTAGGACTCGACCTGGACTTTCCATCTCTTCGAGCGGCTTTTGGCCGCCTGCATGACCGGGCCGACGAGCTCGGCTCTGTGGGCGCGATGAATCAAGGCGATGCGTTCCACCTCCCCTATCGCGATGCCACCTTCGATCGCGTGATCTGCTCCGAAGTCATGGAGCACGTGCACGACTACGTGGGGGCCGCGCGCGAACTCGCTCGCGTCACGAAGCCAGGAGGGCGGCTCGCCATCACCATCCCCACAGCCACGAGTGAACAGCTCTACCTGCGCCTCGGCGATGAATACTTCGAAAGCCCGGGCGGTCACATCCGCATCTTCAAACCTCGGCAACTGGCCCTCGGGCTGGCCAAAGCCGGCCTGGGCACCGTGGGCGTGGGCTTCGCTCACGGCTTTCATACGCCCTATTGGGTCCTGCGCTCCATCATGAACCTGCCCTCGGCCGATGACAGCCGTCTGGTCCAGATCTATCGGAAATTCCTCATCCAGATCACGGGCTCTCCCTTCATGGACCGACTTGAGAAGAAGGTCCTCAATCGGATCTGCCCGAAGAGCCTGGTTCTCTACGCCGAAAAGCCGGCTCTCAGCTAGATGCCGCGCCCTCTTCGAGTGTGTTTCATCGCCTACCGGGGCAACATGGCCTGCGGCGGACAGGGCATCTACCTCTATTTCCTGGCCCGCGAACTCGCCAGACAAGGCGTGGAAGTCGATGTCATTGTCGGCCCCCCCTACCCCGACCCCATGCCCTTTGCCCAGGAAGTCCAGGAACTGCCCAACCAGGAGCACTGGGCGCGATGGTTTACCCGGGACTACGGAGGGATGATTCCAGATGGAAGTCCTCGAAAGGCGCTTTCGCCTCTTCACCTCTACGAACTCGGAGCGAGCCGACTGGGCTTCCTGCCCGAGCCCTTCGCCTTCAGCCTGCGCGCCTTCAAAGCGATATCAAAACGACTCCACCAAGGCGAACGTTGGGATCTGGTTCACGATGTCCAATGCCTCGGCTATGGAGTCCTGGGTCTGCAAGCCATGGGGCTGCCCGTAGTCACCACCATCCATCATCCGCTGACCGTCGACCGAAGAGCCTCATTCATCCGGGATGAAACCTTCCGGGATGCGATCGGCACGATGTCCTTCTATCCCATTGGAATGCAGTCTTTCGTCGCGCGAAGGACAGACCGGATTTTTACATCGTCAGAGGAAAGTGCCCAGACCATCGCCAAGGACTTCCGGGTCCGGCCGGAACGGATTCAGAATGTATACAACGGGCTGGACACGGACCTGTACTGCCCGGACCGGACTGTGGCTCGCAAACCCAACCAATTGCTGTGCGTGGGCCGTGCCTCGGATCCGAACAAAGGCATCCGCAACCTGATCCGATCCCTTGCCCTCATGCCCAGGGAACTCGAACTGGTGCTGGTCGACAACAACCACCCGGACAACGAAGTCTTCAAATGGGCGCGAGAAGCCGGCGTCTACGAGCGCCTTCGTGTCACCGGACGAATCGAGACCGAAGCCCTGGTCCATCTATACCGACAGTCGGCCCTCACCATCGTGCCCTCCCGGTACGAGGGTTTTGGACTCCCCGCCGCCGAGGCCATGGCCTGCGAGACCCCGGTGGTGGCTTGCCGAGCGGGTGCGCTGCCTGAAGTCATGGACCTCTGCCAGGGCGGCATTCTGGTGGACCGGGACTCCCCCGAAGCCCTCGCTCAGGGCGTAAAGGACCTGATCTCCAACCCGGAACACCGGATGAAACTGGGGCAAGCCGCCCGGAAGAGAGTCGAAGCCCATCTCTCCTGGCGGGAAATCGCGCGGGTCACGCGCGAGGGCTACCTCGATGTGCTTGCGGAACGACGTGGCTTCCCGACCAGCACGATCACATCCGAGAGCTGAGGCCAAAGGCGACCCAGGCGACCCATGGTCCGCACAGCCCCGTCGGCCACGTTCTTCGGCAAGCGAGCCATGGTCTTCGACCAACCCGGCATCCCCCAGCCCAGTGAAACCCCTTCGATACTCTGGATCCGCAGACTGGCACTCGCCTGCTCTCGGATCAGATCGATCTCATAGCGGGTAAAGTGGTCACTGGGCGCATCGTAGCCCCGGCGCTCTCGCAAAGGCTTCAGCCTCAAGACATCCTGCCTGAAGTCATCCAGCGCGCGACCCGCCCGACAGGCCAGGGATTCGAAGTTCGCAATCGCCAGGACCACGACACCGTCTTCACGGGTGACACGCGCCATCTCCGCGATCGCCCTTTCCGGAGAATCAAAATGATCCATGGCCCCTTTACAGATGCATGCATCAAAACTCCCCTCCTTGAAGGGAAGATCGTCTGCCCAGCCCCTGACCCACAGAGGGTGCGGGCCTTCCCTCTCCGCAACGAAGAGTTGAGCCATCCCCGTCATACGCTGGGAGGGCTCCGCGCCAATCACAGACGCTCCCCGAGCCGCAAGCGCCAGGGAGTCCTGCCCGACACCGCTGGCCACATCGAGCACCCGAGTACCCGGACGGGCCCCCGTCGAATCAAGCGTGATCTGCGTCATCTGATCAAAGAGGAATTCACTATCCGGTGTCAAACCGGTGGGAATCACATCGCTCATATCTCGGTCTAGATCCACTACTCGCATGGAGCGGAGGCTAGCCCGTCTCGCATCCCCTGTCCGTTCTCACCCCGACTTCAATCCGCATGAAAAGACAATCCTTTGCCTGAATGAAGAGCAGAGGTATCTTCCGACATGATGGAAAAAGCCGACAGTTCACCTCGGGAAAGCTACTCGCTGGGAACCTCACTTCGCAGCGCCAGCCAGTACGCGCGCGAGCGACTCCGCTCCTTCCGCACCATCTACATCGCCGTATTCGTCTTCATCCTGCTCTACATCACGACCGTCCGCGTCTTCGAATACGCACTCGACGAGCACTTCCAGAGCCTGGCCAACAGCGCCATCAACATCACCAACCTCGACCGGCCCGTGGCACTGCAGATCCAGCAGAACATGGAAGCCAGCATCCTGCGCTCCTCATGGATCCGTTGGGGCGGCGTCAAGGTGGACTCCCTGGTTCTCGGCAGCGACGGAATCACCTGGATCTATGTCCAGGGCCAGATCGAACCCCAGAGCGAAGGGCTTCGTCCCACCGACGTCCTCAAGCAAGCCGTAGCACTGCTGCCCGCCAGTGCGGCCGTGACGGTCACCGTTCCCCACAACTCCCTTCTCGCCAATGGAATCCTCATCGCCTACGCGTCCGCCCTGCTCTGGGGTCTCTATCTCAACAATCGATCCAACCAAAGACGCTATACCCGCGAACTCGACTCCGCTCTCGAAAGCAGGGACGAGACAGCCCATCGCGTAGGCGAGATCGAAAAGGAACTCAAGATCACTCGAGAACGCCTTGTCAATGTCGAGCCGAGCGAGAAGGCCATGGCTCAGGAGATCTCGGTCCTGAACCATGAGAGACAGGAGCTTCAACGAAAGCTCGCTGGCCTCACGGCCCGAGAAGAAGAATTGAGAGGCAAGGCCGATGAAGCCATGAGCCTCACCCAGGAAGTCCGGGCTCTTGAAGATCTGTTGGAAGAGGCTGCAAGCGACATCGAAACCAAGGACAACGAGATCACCGGACTCGAGAAGAACCTGAAGAGCGCCACCAAGGCCACGGGTTCATCCGGCAAGTCCAAGGCCAGCGAAACCCTCGCAAGAAGGCTGCGGACCCTCTACAAGAACCTCGAAGTCGATGACCACGCGCTGGAAACCATGGTGGCCTTGCGAGATGAGACCATGAAACTCAAGGCCGAAGAAGTGCTGAAGCGATTGGGTGAAGAGGCGGACAACGTGACCGTCCGACGCAAGGTCGGAGGACTTCCCAATCACCTCAACATCTTCGAGATGGGTTTCGCAGGCAAAGGAAGGATCTACTACGCCCGGGGCAAGCAGAGACAGTTCCGGATCCTTGCCATCGGAGCCAAGAACTCCCAGGACTC
Organism: Spirochaeta sp.; assembly: GCA_002691025.1. Classification (GTDB taxonomy): domain Bacteria; phylum Myxococcota_A; class UBA9160; order UBA9160; family UBA4427; genus MED660. The sequence goes on from NZGT01000071.1 coordinate 19,054, forward strand.
GGACATGGAGTATCTCAGAAGGCTCAGCCGCGAAGACATGGGCTAGCCCGCATGCCGAAGTGCTCTCTCCAGAGCACTCAAGCCCCGGGAATCATCATCGACAAGCAGAGAACTCGGCGGCTCCCCTTCAACCGATGCCCGGGCTAGTCGACATCCGGACCTTCCGGCGGTGGCTCAAAAGGCAAGCTCAAGGTAAACGTAGCCCCCTCACCCGGAAGGCTTTCGACGCGCATCTCTCCACCGTGACGCTTCACGATGGCGTACGAAGTCGACAAACCCAACCCCATCCCTTCACCCACTTCCTTGGTGGTGAAAAAGGGATCGAAAATCCGCGGCAGATCCTCACTACTTACGCCAACACCCGTATCGCTGATCGAAACCTCGATCCCCTCGTTGCGCCGACTGGACTCGACCCGGATCCTTCCTGTGCCTTCGCCTCCCGCAATCTTTTCTTCAATGGATTGATAGGCATTGACCAGGAGATTCATGAAGACCTGCTTCAATTCCATCGGGTAACACAGGAGTTCGGGAAACTCTCCGTAGTCCTTCTCCAGGCTCACGGAATGTTTCATCATCGTCCAAACGATATTCGCAGTGGTATCGAGACACTGATTGACGTCCGCAAGACTGCGTTCGGCTGTCCCGGTATGGGAGAAGTCCCGGAGATCAGACACGATATGGCGAATCCGCTCCGAGCCTTCGAGTGATTCCTGGACCGCCGCCCGAAAATCCTTCTGCAAGTAGGTCAGATCCACTTCCTCGGCCACGCGATCCAACTGTCCCAAGGCCGCCTCAAGAGAAGCGTTTTCGACCGTACCCACCCTCGAACTACGCAAAGCCTCTACGGAGTCCAGATAGACGGACAACTCGTCGAGATACTCGGACATCTGCGAAAGATTGGCGTGGATGAACCCCACCGGATTGTTGATCTCATGAGCGACCCCAGCCGCCAATTCTCCAATGGAGGCCATTTTCTCGCGCTGCAGGACCTGTCGCTGAAGCTGCTTGATCTCGGTCAGGTCCTGGAAAATAGCCACCACTCCCTGGATGCGGCTGTCTTCCCCCGAAAGAGGAGTACAGGAAACTCCAATCGGAAGACGCGCGCCTGACTCTGTCTGGATCATCGTCTCTCGGCCTTTGAAGCGAAGACCCTGATCCAGACTCCTCTCGATCAACGAATTCTGACCGTGCACCGCACCAAACCAGTCATCAGCCAAGCGTCCTTCCAGACTCGCTGGGTCCGTTCCGAGAATCTCAGCCGCCGTCGAGTTGGCGAAGGTGACACGGCCGTCCAACCCCACGACCAGGAGGGCACTGTTGATGCTCTGGACGATATTCTCGTTGTAGCGCTCGACCTCTCCCAAGCGCCGACTCAGGGACTCCGTCCGTGTGATGTCCGACAGGGCCAGCAGCACGTGCCCGCGGTGGTCCAGAGCCCTGACACGAAGGTCAAACACCCTGACTCCCTGGTCGTGATCCAAGCTCCGCGCGATACGGGAAAACCCCTCCTGCTCTGAAAATGCGGAGAGATCCTCCAGCCCACCGCTCGAGACCAGGTCGGCCGGCAACAACTCCACGAGCGCACGTCCGGCGGCCAGTCGCCCCGAAATGCGGAACGCCCGACTGAACTCAGGATTGATCTCCACGATTCGGCCTTCACGATCCACAACCGCCAGCGAAACCGGCAACTCACTTACAATGGCCTCATGAAGACGCTCTAACCAGTCGAGTTTATCCCGGGTGCGAGTCCGCTCACGCCACTGCCTCCAACGACGCACCTGCTCAAGAGAAACCAGGGGAAGCACCTCGGCATGGTCCGGCCCGTATCGGATGCAATCGGCCGCTCCGGCTCGAAAGGTCTCAAGGCAATCAGCCTCATCCGCATCCGGGCCCACCACGACGACCACGGGTGCGTTGGTTTCCGCCTCGGAGGAAAGAACATCGACCACCCAGTCACTCGGACAACGATCCAGGACGACCAGATCCACCGTATCCCGACACGTCAAAGCCAGTGCCGAGTTCACATCGGTCGCACGAAGGATGTTTACCTCCCCACCGATGCGATTCAGGGCCACCCAAGAAACCGAGGCATCAAAATCGGGCTCGGCGGGATGCAGTAGAACGATCTGAATCGTGGCCGCGTCGGGTCCCATAACTGCGCCTCCCCCCATGGATGGACACGTGTGAAAAACACCTGATCGCCTGATTCGCGATCAATCTTGAGCTTTTGATGAAGTGCGAGCCCC
>NZGT01000072.1 GCA_002691025.1 Spirochaeta sp.
TCGGTGCCGAAAGCCACGACCCCGGTGGCGGGCTCGAGGCCCGCTGAAGTCATGGCGTGATGGCAATGGCGGACACTCACATGGTCCGCAGGGGTCGAAAGAGGCGGCTTTCCCATGAGGCAAGACACGATTTCGACGTCATCCGATAGGCCTGACTGGCTCAGAGCTTCCTCCACCTGGGCGCGAACCGTGTCCGCCGTTTCGCCTGGCAGCAGACGTCGGTCCGCAACCAGAAAGCCTTGATCGGGAACGATATTCGGCGCCAAGCCACCCCCCATCTGACCCACGGAAAGAGTCCCCGGCCCCAGTTCCGGGTCTGGACTATCCGCGAGCCGACGCGACAGATCATCAAGCGCGATGGCGGCATGGCTCAACGTCACCAACGCGTTCCGCCCTTCAAGCGGGTTCGAAGAATGACAGGCCCGGCCCTTCGCTTCCAAACGGATCAGGGCCACACCCTTGTGTTTGTGCGCGACTTTCAACTCGGTGGGCTCGGTCGCCAGAACCCAGTCGGGGCGGTGCTGATCCAGTAGACCCAGCACATCGTCCACACCGCGACTGCCCAACTCTTCGTCGGACTCGCCCACGACAATCAGGTTTCGCTTGAGCGTGCCGCGTTCCAGGACACGACCCAGCGCCGCCATCAAGGCCGCCATGCCGGACTTGGTGTCACACGAACCACGCCCTGACAGGCGCCCCGAAGACACAGTCGGATCGAAGGGGGGAATCTCCATGCCATCGACGGGAACCGTATCCAGATGCGAAGCCACCAGAACCGTATCCGCCTCCGGGCGACCCGACTGGACGAAGCCCACGACACTGGGACGATCCGGCGAACCCACGAGTTGAGCGTCCACCGACAGCCCTCGGAGTTCCTCCAGAATATGAGAGGCCAACCGTGCCTCCCCCACCCAGTCGGCCGGCTGGTCCCTTCTTCCCATCGGATTCACCGATGGAATGGCCACATAGTCCTTGAGATATTCCGCTGCACTTCGAGACATGATTTTGCCTTCCTTTCGGCCTCCATCTCGCAGAGGCGCCCCTCAGATCAGCTCCCTCGGGAATATTGAATGTTTTACCAAAACCATTTCGCATTCCGTGGCGTATGTGATAAAACTAGACATACCAAGTCGGATGTGACTACACTCATTCTGCAAAAATATCAGTGTTAAGTCTCTCTGGCGAGTAACACCGCACTCTCAGCCCCCGCCCATAGGATGTCACTGACCTATAGGCCGCCAGGAGTGCAAAACCTTCCCCCACAGTACCCCCACCCCGCCGCCCGACACAGGGACCTCGGAAAACGACATGCCGCTCAGAAAGTTCAAACGACATGAGAGGACACAGCGTGGACAGTGCAGTTGATCGGGTCGCTGAAAAAGTCAAGCGATGGCGAATGGATGCAGGGCTAAGCCTCCAGGAAGTGGCCAACCGATCTGGAGTTTCACCCAGTACCATTCACAAGATCGAGCATCGGCATACGGTCCCCACCATCGCGGTGGTTCTACGTCTGGTCGATGGCCTGGGGCGACAAGCATCCGATCTCTTCGACGACACAGCCCGTGAGCATGCTGCAACGGTGGTTCGCCGAAGCGACCGGATTGAATCCAAAGGCCCGACTGGAGCGTATCTGCAGACACTGGCCGGAGAGCGCGACTTCCGTTCCATGGGAATCTGGCGCGTCGTTCAGCCCGCAAATACAGAAGTCCATTGCGAACCTCCGCGGTCTGATCAAGGCGAAATCATCGTCTTCGTCGAAGAAGGACAGCTCCAGATCGATGTCGACGGCCATGAGTACACCCTCGATGCGGGAGACAGTCTGCACTTCGATTCCCCCTATTCCTACTCGTGGAAGAACGCCGGATCTCATTCGGCCATGGCCCTCGTACTTTCCAGCGATCTCGATTCGGTGCGTCCCATCCTGGATTCACCGGTCTTCCGCTCTGAGGCCAGCGAGGCCACATCGCGGAGCACCGCATCGATCGCTACTCACGGAGAGTCCCAGCCCGCGGTGGCGAATCCCTAGACCCCGCCCGCAGCGCGCATCCGCAAACTCCCCTTCTGCCCGTTGGGTGCAGAGGCATCGGGACCTTTGTATCCCGGAGCCTGAGAAGGGGGAAACGGGATCCGTCGAAACACGCGAACAGGGAAAGTCGCGAGGAGGGAAAGACCGCCGCAAAAACAACTACGAAGAGGGGGCCTAGCCCCGGGGATTCACAGAGACCCTGCTAGCGTTGGGGGCATGAACGAGAGGAACCGTCTTGAAGCCGATCGGCTGAACCCTTATCTGATCTCTCTCTTCGCCCTCCTCTCTTCGGCCACCATTTTCGAAGGTTTCGACGCGGCGATGCTGAGCTTCGCCGCCCCCGATGTGCGGACCTCTCTTGGCATCAGCCTTGAAGAATGGGGGTTCATCTCCGGGCTCACGCGCATGGGCGTACTCGCCTCTTTTCTCTTCATGATGACGGCGGACCGGATGGGTCGGCGCTTCATCATGATGGTTACGGTGGCGGGCTTTGCCATCGCCAACGGGCTTACCGCGTTCGTCGAAACCAAATCCGGCTTCGTCACCGCTCAGTTCTTCGCGCGTCTCTTCCTGACGGCCGAATATGCGCTGGCCGTCATCATGATCGGCGAAGAGTATCCGACCCGCTTGCGCGGAAGAGCCATCGCGATTCTCACCAGCCTCTCCACCGTGGGCGTCATGGTCATGGCCAAGGTCCAGCCCTTCATCCTGATCCCAGATGGAGAGCAAGGAGGCTGGCTCCACGAACTCGGAATGAACATGGTTTTCTTCGGCCAGGACTTCCTGGGTCTCGAGCATCAGGCGAACGGCTGGCGAGCCCTGTATGCCCTGGGCGCCATCCCCCTGTTCCTGATTCTCGGATTGCGCTTTTCACTGCGCGAAACACGTCGTTTTGAAGCCGAACAATCCGCAAGCCCGAAATCGTCAAGGGGGATCGATTGGGCCGAGCATTGGCACAACGCCACACGCCCCTGGCAACCTCTCTACCGGAAGAGGACGGCCATCGTGGCCCTGCTCTGGAATTGCACCCATCTGGTCACAGCTCCCTCGGTCGTCTACTGGGTCATCTACGCCCGCGAAGAACTCGGCCTCACCACAAGCCAGGTGGGTGACATCGTCTTCTGGGGCTACGGAGGCGGCGTAGCGGGTCACTTTGTAGCGGGCTGGCTGATCGATCGGGTCGGTCGGAAAATCTCGTGTTCGGCCTTCTATGTCATCGCGGCTATTTCAATCTACTGGCTCTATCACCATCCCACGCTGGCAGGCCAATACTTCTGGATGACCTCGACTGTTTTCGCCTTTGGGGCCGCCATGACGGCTACCCATGTCTACGCTTCGGAACTGTTTCCCACTGAAATCCGGGCCACGGGATATGGCTGGACCACCAACTTCCTCGGGAGGCTGACCGAAGTCCTGACCCCGATGGTCATCGGGGCCTTGATCATCCCCATCGGCGGCATCTCGAATGCCATCGCCATTGTGGCGGTCGGGCCGATCCTCGGAGCGATCCTGGTTCTCCGATACGCGCCCGAAACGAAGGGAATGACCCTGGAAGAGATCCAGGAAAGCCTCGAGACCCATTCCAAGAGCGGAACGAAACAACCTTGAAGCAGGAGAACGCCACAGTGATGAGACTGGACCGACGGTATGGGAACCCGGGTGCGCCCCGCCTGGCTGAGGCTTCCCCATGATGCCCCGTGTCGCAGTGCTCGGCGGCGGATCCTGGGGCACGACGGTCGCCACTCTGGCCAGCCAGAATGCTCCGACGACGCTCTGGATAAGAGATGCGGGCTTGGCCCGAAGCGTCGCACACGACCACGAAAACCCGGTCTACCTTCCGGGCATCCGACTTCCGGAAGACCTTCGCGCCACGGACAGTTTGCCCGAAGCCCTGTCCGAAGCCGAACTGGTGGTGATGGGTGTGCCTTCACATGGCTTTCGCTCTGTTCTACACCAAGCGGCGGGTTTCATCCGGCCCGGTGTCCCCATCCTGAGTCTGGCCAAGGGCCTCGAAGAAGGCAGCCTCCTGCGCATGACCGAGATCATCCAGGAAATCCTGCCAGACCATCCCTTTGGCGTGCTGACGGGTCCCAATCTCGCCGGTGAAATCATGGCGGGGCACGCCGCAGCCAGCGTCATCGCCATGAATGACCTCACGCTGACCCGGGACCTCCAACGGGTCTTCGCCTCCGGGCTCTACCGCATCTACATCAATACGGATGTCATCGGCTGTGAAATCGGAGGGGCTCTCAAGAACGTCATCGCCATCGCGGCCGGCATGGGGGATGGCGTCGGCGTGGGAGACAACACGAAAGCCGCCGTCATCACGCGAGGCCTCGCCGAACTCACCCGCCTGGGCATCGCCATGGGGGCCGAAAGCGCAACGCTTGCCGGACTGGCAGGCATGGGCGACCTGGTCGCCACCTGCACCAGTCGGCAGAGTCGAAACCGAAATGTCGGCGAACAACTGGGCCAGGGGCGAAGCACCGCTGAGATCGTCAGTGAGATGCGCATGGTGGCCGAGGGCGTCAAGACCTGCCGCGTCGTCATGGAACTGGCGGAACGCTACAAGGTCGAGATGCCCATCGCGCGGGAAGTCCATGCCGCAGTCCACGAAGGACGAACCGCGTTGCAGGCGTACCGAGGCCTGGTCCGGACCCAAGCGGGACTGGAAGAGGAACCGGGCTGAGCCTGCTAGAACCCCGGAGGCTGACCCGATGCGGCTCGTTTCTGCATTTCCTGCATCATTCGCCGGCGCTGCTCCTGGCGCAGGGCCGCGTATTCGGCGCGTTGCTTTTCGTCGAGTACGGGGTCGATCAAGGCGGAAGCCTTCTTCTCGGTCATCTGCAACTGCATCCCCAGAGCCATCGGCTTCAATTCGCCGGCCTCAAAACGCTCACGAAGCTTCTGGATCTTGGCCACCATGTCGACCACGGTGGGACGGATTTCAGACTTCTGTTCGTCACTGAGGGTCAGTCGCTCATTGAGTCCCGTCATGATCTGCGTCACGGCCTCCTCGGGCGTCGGCATCTGGAAAGGCGGAGTCTCCGCGCCACCCGCCGCGTCAGAACCGGCCGCGCCCTGGGCCGAGGCCCCCTGAGCCAGTAAGAGGCCACAGGCGAGCAGGAGAAGTCCCCACTTCAAGACCTCCGCAAGAGCACCCTTGCCTCGAACCGAGCTGATCACTCCCACTTCTCGCCTTGTTACGGAGGACATATTGATTCCTTTTCATTTTTTCGACCACCGGAATGGCGGCCGACCCGACAGGATCCCGACGATGGTTTTCCAGACATCGAGTCTCCTGGCCCCGCTTGGGAACCCGATCTCAGCAGCCTAGTTCGCTATTTGCATTGCGCCAGAAAGATTCCGCCGCTCTTCTCAAAGCCCTACGAAGAAGAGGCGTCTTCTCCCGAACGGAGATCGGCCGCAATCGCCGCCATCGCTTCTGGATCAGGCCGAAAAGGAGCCACCGGGCTCACTCTCGAGGCGAACGCCCCGTAGCGTTCGCGAATACGATCGGCCACAGCCGATCGAGGCCCGACAATCGCCACCTCCTCGATGACTTCATCGGGTACCCGCCCGGCCATCTCAAGCCAGGCTCCCCTCTTCGACAGCACATTCAACTCCTGCTGCAGGTCTCCCCAGCCATGACAATCCAAGACGCCCCGATAGGCGGGGGTCGAGGCATAGAAGGAGATCTGGGCGCGGGCTCCATTCATGGCGGCTTCCAGTTCCTCGTCGGTGTCCCCCATGGCCAGGATCACCTGACACGAGATCTGGAAATCCGCATCCGGGTTGGCCCCGGACTGCCGCCCCCTCTCGAGAGCCGGCAAAGTGACTTCCCGCACATAATTCATACTGTGGAAGGGATGCATGAGAAAACCATCGGCCACCTCACCCGCGATCTCGGTCATTCGCGGACCGAATCCCGCCAGGAAGATGGGAGGCAATCCATGCGGGTTGGGACCCGGATTGAATACCGGCGTCATGAGAGTGTGCCGGTAGAATTCTCCTTCAAAATCGAGTTCTGCCCCCTCGTGCCAACTGGCCCAGATCGCCCGAATGGCCAGAACCATCTCACGCATACGGGCCGCCGGACTCGACCAGACCGAACTGAATCGTTTTTCAATATGAGGGCGAATCTGTGATCCCAACCCCAGGATGAATCGGCCTTCCGAAAGAAGCTGGAGGTCATAGGCGATGTTCGCCAGGATCATGGGGTTCCGAGCAAATGCAATGGCGATGGCCGTGATCAGCTCCAGATCCTTGGTCTGCTGAGCCGCCACAGAGAGGGGAAAGAAGGGATCGTGACGCCCCTCAAAGGTAAAACCACCGTGAAAGCCTTCGGCCTCCAGTTGCTGCGCCATGGGCCCAGCCTCAGCCGGGTTGTCCACCAACAACGATCCATCCACCTTCATGTTCTACGCTCCTCGCCTTCTTCTCGCACTCGATGAAAACAGGACCGGGGCATCCCATGCGGTCCACACACTCTATCGTCCTCAGCTCGAACCCGAATCTCCCAAAGCCACTTCCAATTTGGCCTGGATGGTCTTCTCGAGATGGGCCATCACGTCTTGGCGAAAGTCACCATCATCGGCTTCGCCCGCCCGAATTCGATGGACGAGTTCCTCGTTGGCTTTCTCAAGTTCAGACTCCATCGCTCCGCGCCCCGAAGGCGCCTCCATCTGCCGGCCCAGCAAGCGCTTGAGGCTCTTCCACTCCGCATCCGTGTGGCTCTCTGCGAGATCCAGCTCACGCGCCACAATCGCCACGACATTGGCCGCCACTCGCGCCTGATAGCGAACATGTCCTTCCGCAGACGGAATGACGTCCTGCCTGAGAAACCCCTCTACCGCGTCAAGCAACTCACGTGAACTCGGTCGATCATTCATGAGTCTCTCCCCTTCCCTTTGTGATCAGGATGCACCCGACAGGTCTCACGCTTCCCGCATGAGAGCAAGAAGCTCCGCTTCGGGCTCCGCAATCCGGCGACCCAGAGAGGCCAACTCCACCGTGGCGTGCGCACCGTCCAGATACGCACGAGCCTGGGTCATGAAGACCAGAGCCAGCTTGAAATTGCCCAGGACTTCCCAGAAGCGCAAAGCCGCCGGATCCACCGGCCTTCCTCCCGCCGCCTGATACTCGGCCAGAAGTCCTTCTCGCGTTCCCACGCCGCCCACCGGAAGATCATTCTGGCCGAATCGCCAGGCCCGGACGCAGAGCCAGGCGAGATCCTCCACCGGGTCCCCCACATGGGCCAACTCCCAATCCAACACCGACACCAGCCCGGACTCGTCGAACATGATATTCCCGATCCGGAAATCGCCATGGACGAGGGTCACCGGCTCGGGGGCCGGCAGGTTCGCGAGCAACCATCGCCCCGCGAGATCAAGCACGGGATGAGGCTCTAGACAAAACGCGCGATGTCCCGCCACCAGACGCTCCACTTCTTCGCGGGCCACCGACTGCGGATCCTTGGGCCCCTGCAAGCCGGCCAGATCGGCTTGGTCAAAATCCACTCGATGGATGGACGCCAGCGTCGCGGCCAACTGGGCACACAATCTCTCTCGGGCACCCTCATACTGATGGTCACGCAGAAGACGGCGCGGAATCGTTTCTCCCTGCATGCGGTCCATGGCAAAGAAGGGCGCGCCAAGACAATCGCTTTCCGGTTCGCACCAATGCACGGGAGGGACAGGAACTCCCTCGCCGGCCGCCGCTTTCAGGAGATGGAATTCCAGCTCCATCCCCCCTTTCTGGATGCGACCGGGCGGGTCTTGCCGAAGCACGAGGTCCATGGTTCTTGGATTCCCGCTCCCATCGATGGAAACCTGAACGGACCAGAGCAATCGGCTCGATCCTCCCGGCAGACGCCGAAGCCCTGTGACTGCGACGGCTTCCCGATCCAGTGATTCCCGCTGAGCCACGAAGTCACGGAAGCGGACCGTCATCTCATCGGAAGAGAGCGTCTCCCCTCGCTTCGCCAGCTTGCTGTTGTCCAGAAATCGATCGCTCACCCTAACTCCACTCCCAGTCAGTCCAGCAATGAAGCGTCGCGAGCCAGATCTTTGGTGATGTTCTTCTGATGCGCTTCCAGAGTCCCGCCCCCGATCTCAAGCAGCTTGGCATCCCGCCACAATCGCTCCACCACATACTCGCCCATATAACCCGCCCCACCCAGAACCTGGATCGCGGCGTCCGCCGCGCGTTTGGCCACCTGGGAGGCCAGGAGTTTGGTGGCGTCCGCATCCACCCTCTGACCGCCCTCAACAAAGGAATGCCGCCGCGCCGTGTCGTACACGTAGGAGCGCGCCGCACGATACTCGGAAAAGGTCTCGGCAATGTATCGCTGAATCTGCCCGAACATCTGGAGAGGCTGGCCGAAGCTCTGGCGCTCTTTCGCGTAGTCGACCATCACTCGAAGCGACCGCTGCGCAATGCCCAGACCCTGTGCGGCCAACGTCAAGCGTTCGATCTCGAGATTCCTCATCATGTGGCCAACGCCTTCGCCCTCCGAGCCCATCAGGTTTGCGTGCGGCACGCGAACACCATCAAAAACCAGCTCCGCGGTAAAGGAAGAACGCATCCCCAGCTTGTCCATCCACTTCTGACCTAGACGGAAGCCGGCCATTTCCTTCTCCACCAGAAAAGCACTGAGACTCTTCTCCCCTGTCCGCGCATAGACGATGAACACATCCCCCAAAGTCGTGTCATTCACGCCGCCGTTGGTGATATAGGTTTTCACGCCGTCAATCACCCAGTCGTCCCCATCGCGTTCTGCCCGGGTCCGCATGGCCAGCACATCCGTGCCCGCCTCCGGCTCCGTCATGCACATACCCGCAACCGATTCGCCCGAAACGGCTTTCGGCAGGAAACGGCGGCACTGTTCGTCGCTGCCATTGATGGCCAGGTTGTGGGCAAAAAGAACAGAGTGCGCCAGCACCGCCAGACCGAAACCCGGATCCGAGGTCGAAAGGGCCTCGTAAAGTTGAACCGCCGCGACCGCGTCGAGCCCTGCCCCCCCGTAGGCTTCCGGAATGGTGACGCCAAGCAGTCCGAGGTCACCCGCCTTCTTGAAGAGAGCCCGGTTGAAGGACTCTGCGCGATCCGACCCCGCGGCCTGGGGCTCCACCTCCTGCTCGACGAAGGCTCGCAGCGTCTGCGCCAGCATCTCGTGCTCATCGCTGGGCGCGAACAGGTCGAGACCCATCCAATCCTGACCCGGACTCATTGACTCGCTCATGACCCGCACATCCTCTCTTCTCCAACTGCCCCGGACTCTTCGGAGTCAATTCATCACCCCGGTGGGAATCATGAATCTACCGCTTTACGCCCCAGGCGTCCCATGTCATTCCAAAAACCCGTGGCGCCGGTTCCATCCATCTCCCCGGCCAGGCGTACCCAGCCAGAGGTTCGACGGTTAGAATCCACGTCATGTCCGCCAACCCCCGCCTCGCCCAATGGCTGATTGCCCACCGACGGGCCATCGAAGAAAAGCTGGTGGCCCGACTCGGGCCGGCTGCTCCCAAGGCTTCGGGACCCGAAGCCGAAACCTTGCGACGCTTTCGAACGTTTTCGGCCACCGCACTCACGCGCGGAGAAGCCGCCGACCCCGCTCTCGACGGGCTCCGTCCCAACGAGCGTCGGGTGGTGGCCCTCCTCTCCGAGTGGGTGAATGCCGCCTGCGAACTGGCCGGCCCCGATGCCGAGCAGGTGCGAACCGAACTCACTCCGCTGACCACGCGCTTCGGTCTCGCTTTGAGGACGCGGTCCGCAAGCCGTCAGACCAGGGGAAAACCTCGAGTGGCCCGACGCGCCGTCAGCGCAGCCATCGACCGGGTGGCCGACATCTTTCTCGCCGTCGGGGCCACGGACGGGATCATCGCCGATGCCAATCCCGCGGCCGGAGCGCTACTCAGGCTTGAACGCGATGCGCTCCTGGGNCTGGACTTCTTCTCGGTCGTGCCCGAGAGCCAGCGAGACCGTTGGTGGGCTCACCTCGACGGCACGGCCGAAGGAGCCGAGAGCCGATACCTCACCGNCCGGCTCCGGGACATCTCGGGCCAGGAAATTCCGGTGGAAGGCACGATCACGACGTTCGCCACGCGCTCACGCACGCTCGCTCTCTTCGTGTTGAGGCCTGCCCAGGAACGCGGGCCTGAACCCATTCCCCAAGGCAACCCTGGATCCGGTCCAGATCTCAGTAGTTCTTGACCGCGTCCGTCAGTTCGATCACGACCTTCTTCGCGTCCCCGAAGATCATCATCGTATTGTCCTTGAAGAAGAGCGGGTTCTGGATGCCGGCGAAGCCCGGGTTCATGCTGCGCTTGATGACAAACACATGCTCGGCCCGATCCACTTCCAGGATAGGCATTCCGTAGATGGGACTGCTTTCATCCTCGCGCGCTGACGGATTGACCACGTCGTTCGCACCGAGCACCAGGACCACATCCGTCTCGGGAAATTGAGGATTGATTTCGTCCATCTCGATCAAACGGTCATACGGCACGTCGGCTTCCGCCAAGAGCACATTCATGTGGCCCGGCATCCGACCCGCCACCGGATGAATGGCGAAGTTGACTTCGATCCCGTTCTCGGCCAGTTGATCGGTCAGTTCGCGCACGGCGTGCTGTGCCTGGGCGACCGCCATACCGTATCCCGGAACCACGATCACCGAACGCGCGTTGGCGAAGATCACCGCGGCATCAATGGGCGTGTACGCCGTCGCGGTCCCCTGATCCACTGCGGCACCACCCGCCTGCGACTCATCGGCCGCTCCAAACGCCCCAAAGAGCACGTTGGCCAGCGAACGATTCATGGCATCACACATGATCTTGGTCAAGATCAGCCCCGATGCCCCGACCAGCGAACCACTGATCACCAGAGCGCTGTTATCCAGCACGAAACCGGTGGCACACGCCGCCAAGCCNGAATACGAGTTCAGCAAAGCGATCACCACGGGCATGTCCGCTCCGCCGATGGGGATGACCAGCAGGACTCCCAGCAGGAGCGAAATACCGATCAAGGCCCAGAGCAGAACGGGGTCAAGCGGGCTCATGGNGAGCATGACCGAAAGCACAAGGGCCCCGATNGCNAGCAGACCGTTNAGGTATTGCTGACCCGGNTATTGGATGGGAGACCCGGTCATNACTTCCTGCAACTTCGCAAAGGCAATCAGACTTCCCGTCAGCGTCAANCCACCAATNAGNACCGANGCCACNATGGCGANNGGNACGATCCCNGTNGGTTCATTNNCNTGAAGGCTTCGCGAAAAGACCTCCGCCGAAGCCACGAGCACCGAGGCCGCACCGCCAAAGCCATTGAGCAGCGCCACCATCTGGGGCATCGANGTCATCTCGATGCGCACCGCNGCNACTGCGCCAATCAATGAACCCACCACAATGGCCGCCAGGACNATCGGNTAATCCACCACNTCNTTGACCATGAGAGTCGCNACGATGGCGACCAGCATGCCCACGGCNGCCATCTGGTTGCCCAGTGTGGCNGTCTTCGGCGAGGANAGGTTNCGCAGGCCCAGGATGAANAGGACGGCCGCGACGAGGTATGCAAACTGAATCAGGGTCGTTGTCATTCTTTGCTCTTGGGTTGCTTGGGTTTAAACATGGCCAGCATCCGGTTCGTCACCATGAAGCCGCCGACCACATTGATGGTCGCAAAAANAATGGCCGCAAAGCCAAACCAGGTGGCCAGCGCGCCGTTCTCGGCCTGATTGGCCGTCATCAGGATTGCGCCCACAATGGTAATACCTGAAATGGCGTTCGACCCCGACATCAAAGGGGTGTGCAGAAGCGGCGGAACCTTGGAAATGATTTCCACNCCGACAAAAAGAGCCAGCACCAGGATCGTCAACGCCGCAATCGCGGGAGCCTCAAGCATCAGCTCTCTCCTCCATCATTCTCTTTATCCGAATCTTCCTCTGCGGCGGCCGGCATCTCAGGCAACGTTCCTCCGAGACGCTCGCTGACCAGCTGACCCTGATGCGAAATCAGGGTCCCCGCTGTGATTTCATCGGCGAAGTCCAAAACCAGCTCGCCTTCTTCCAGCAGATGTTCCAGGAAGGTCACGAGATTCTTCCCGTACATCTGGCTCGCATGGGCCGGAACCTCCGAGGGCAGGTTCGTGTGCCCGATGACGGTGACCCCATTCACGACCACATCCTGATCGGCTTCCGTGACGTCACAATTGCCACCCTTTTCGGCCGCGAGATCGATGATCACGGAGCCGGGTCGCATCTGGGACACCGCCTCGGCCTCGATCAACCGAGGGGCCGGCTGGCCCGGAACCAACGCCGTGGTGATGACCACATCGGCCTGAGCCACGTGCTTGCCCAGTTCCTGCCGCTGCCTCTGATAGAACTCCTCGGTCTGAGCCTTCGCNTAGCCNCCNGAATCCTCGGAGTCGCCGGTATCNAGNTCCAGTTCNACGAAACGCGCNCCCAGGCTCTCNACCTGCTCGCGTACCACGGCACGGGTGTCATAGCCGAACGTCACCGCGCCCAGGCGCTTGGCGGTTCCGAGCGCCTGAAGCCCCGCGACCCCCACACCCACCACAAGAACCCGGGCGGGCTTGAGTGTGCCGGCTGCCGTCACCAACATGGGAAAGATACGAGGAAGATGCGTCGCCCCGAGCAGCACCGCCCGNTAGCCGGAAATGGTGCTCTGGCTGGAAAGCGCATCCATGGACTGGGCGCGGGTAATCCGAGGCATCATTTCCATCGAGAAAGAGGTCACACCCCGGGCCACCAACTTCTCGGTCAGATCCGTCTGGTCCAGGGGCTTGATGAAGCTGATGAGCGCCGCGTCTTCCCGCAGCGCATCGACTTCGTGACCGCTCTCTCCTGCGGCCGGCGGCTGCACCTTCAGCACCAGATCCGCCGCAAACGCTTCGGCCGCATTGGGCACGATACGGGCCCCCGCCGCCTCATAGGCCGAGTCCTCGAAGCCTGCAGCGAGACCCGCTCCGGCTTCCACGATGACCTCCGGGCCCAGCTTGATCACCTGACTCACGGAATCGGGGACCAGCGCGACGCGCCGTTCTCCCGAAACAATCTCTTTGGGCACACCGATTATCACTGCCTTGCCCCATCCGAATAAAGGTAAAAGTAAAAAAACCGCGAACATGACACTCGGGAACGAAANGGCTCGGAGCCACTCGTCCCCCGCGCGGGCCTGCAGTCTTACGCACTCGTGCCACAATTGAAATACCCTCGCGACGGAGCCGGACCCCGTATTGGCTCGTCGGTCCGANTTGCCCCGCAGGGCCGAACTTGCATACAGACGACACACCACTAGAATCGGCGCCCGCGCCCACAGAGCCTGAGGAGGCCCCTCTTTGAGTGAAACACCCCGCACCATTCGGAAAAAAACCGGAAATTTCCTGGAGGACTTTCAGCCCGGACAGGTCTTCCGACACAAAGGCGGCAAGACGGTCACCGAAGGTCTCTTTACCACCTTCACCGACTTCTCCATGGCCACCAACCCNTTCTGCAAGAATCTCCGATACGCACAAGCGTACGGATANGAGGGACTCGTCTGCCCNCCCGGCCTCGTGATGCTCGTGGCGTTCAGCCAGACCGTGGAAGACATTTCGGAAAATGCCCGCGCGAACCTTGAGTACATCGACATGCGCTTCGGGGCGCCCGTTTATGTGGGAGACACCCTGGAGGTGGAAACCCGGGTGCTCGGCGTGCGTCCTTCAAGCAGCCGCCCCAACCTGGGCATCGTACACGTGCAGTCCACCGCGCGAAAAGCCGTGGGCAGCCCAGACGAAGCCGTGGTCATGACCTGGCAACGAAAAGTCCAGGTCTACAAAGACGACGAAAACATCGACGTCGAAGGCTTTGACGTGGAGCCCGAAGAAGTGGCCTGTGAACTCTGGCTCCCGCCCTACGGCGCGGACACCGACTATGCCGCCATGAGCCATCTCTCCAGCCCCGACAGCTACTTCGAGGATCTGGAACCCGGCACATTGATCGAACATTCCCGAGGCCGCACCGTCACCGACGAGCACATCCACCTGACCGGCATCCTCGACAACACAAGCCAGGTGCACTGCAACCAGTTCATGATCGACCTCAATCCCGATCGCTATGTCGGCGGCGAGTTGATCATCTTCGGCGGCATTCCCTTTGTGCTGAGCCTCGGTATCTCGGGCCCGGATGTCTCCGACAATGCCCTGGGCGATGTGGTCTACACCACGGGCCGCCACACGGCGCCGCTTCAGGCCGGTGATACGGTCTTCGCCGCCACCGAGGTGCTCGAAAAGAGCGATCACCCGGACCGGGACGACCTCGGCCTGGTGAAGACAAGGCTCCTCGGTCACAAATTCGTCGCCGAAGAAGGCGCCGAGAACGAAGACGCTCCGGCGGGCTTCAAGAAGGTGCGGATCTTTGAGTTGGACCGCACCCTCGCGTTGAAGCGCCGCAGCCACTACGCCTGATCGGGAGGCCGGGTCAGCCCGGAACCCGTTCTGTTCAATCCTTAAAAAATGAAGACCGCGAAATCCATTCGCAAATCCAATCTGCCCAGGAGGGCTTTCCATGCGTAACCCCAAAGACTTCTTCCAACCCATGGCCCTCGGGGCCCCGAACCCGCTGCACGAGATCCCCTTGCGCCCCTCGCGCATGATCCACTTCTTCGATCCGAGNAATGCGAAGATGGCGGCCAAGATCCCCGACATGATCCCCAAGTGCGACGTGCTGCTGGGCAACCTCGAAGACGCCGTGGCGGCCGACAAGAAGATCGCCGCGCGAGAGGGCCTGATCCAGATCGGAAAGGACACGGATTTCGGATCCTGCCAGCTCTGGACCCGCATCAACAGCCTCGACAGCCCCTGGATGCTCGACGACGTCACCGAACTCGTGAGCGCCATCGGGGACAAGCTCGACGTCATCATGGTGCCCAAGGTCGAAGGCGCCTGGGACATCCATTANATGGACCGCCTGCTGGCTCAACTCGAAGCCCGGGCCGGACTCAAGAAGCCGCTNCTGATCCACGCCATCCTGGAAACCGCCCTGGGTGTGGCCAACGTGGAAGAGATCTGTGCGGCGAGCCCGCGCATGCAGGGCCTGTCACTCGGCCCCGCCGACCTCGCTGCCAGCCGCCGCATGAAGACCACCCGCGTGGGCGGCGGTCACCCGGGCTACGTNGTGCGAGCCGACCCGGACGAGAACAACGCCGACGCCCCGCGCCCCAGCATGCANCAGGANCTCTGGCACTACACCATGGCGCGCATGGTGGACGCCTGCGCGGCCAACGGNATCCTNCCCTACTACGGCCCCTTCGGCGACATCAAGGACACGCTCGCCTGCGAAGACCAGTTCCGCAACGCTTTCCTCATGGGCTGCGTCGGCGCGTGGAGCCTGCACCCGGTGCAGATCGACATCGCCCGCAACGTCTTCAGCCCGCCGGTGGACGAGGTCCTCTGGGCCAAGCGCGTCATCTCGGAAATGGGCGACGGCACNGGCGCCGTNATGATCGACGGNAAGATGCAGGACGACGCCACCGTCAAGCAATGCCACGTCATGGTGGGACTCGCCGAAATGCTGGCCGAATCCGACGAAGAACTGCGCAAGGCCTACGANTTCTAGACCCAGTNNNNTTCNCTGACNCANAAAGCCCCCGGAGTGCTTCAATCGGCACTCCTGGGGGCTTTCTTTTTTGACTTTCCGCGCGCCCTGCTTCTGTCACCCTTGATACAGCCAGGCTCTACCCACGCAGGCTCTACCCACGCAGGCTCTCCCCACGAGAGACGCAATCGGCTTGCCCTTCATGAAAAATCCGGTCCGGCTCAAGCCGGCTCGCTTCCGCTCTACGAAGAAGGACGCGAGCGCGCATTGTGACGCATCTGAAGAAGCAAGCCGAAAATGACGAAAATCAGGGCGAGCAAGATGCGGGGGTCGCCCGGGTGGAACCAGGGATCCAGGGGAAAAGCAATGGTCTTTTCCACAGCCGCGACCTTGAAGCCATGAATCGAGTCGCCGGAGGTCACCACCTCTTCGAGGATCTCCATGATGTCGCGACGGCTCCGGTAGCGAACCAGAAGACCACTATCCCAATCTTCGGCCCCGTCGATGCCCCAGATATCGAGGGCCGGGGCGGCAGCGGCTCCGCCCAGAACCGGATGCGATGCACGCAGGAATGCCTGGGCGAAAAAGGGATCAGAGTATCGCCTGACCA
>NZGT01000073.1 GCA_002691025.1 Spirochaeta sp.
ACGGCGCACCAATCCGACCAGGCTGTTTGCAGGAATTCCAGGTAGGGTCCGGAATGAACCCGGAGCAAGGGCTCGAGACCATGACTTTGCGGCGTGAGGATATCTCCCAGGGAACGCGACCGAACCTGCTCCACGACCAATCGAGCCCGCTCCGGCTTCTCGAAACACGGCACAAGCCGGCCACCATAGAGTTCGACGCGCCCCGCATGCCGAATATGATTCTCGCTATAGACCGTGTCCAATCAATCACACTCCCCGCATGAAGGCTCTAGCCTAACAAAGCGATCGAAAAAGCCTGGATCCAAGAGAAAGAAAAACCGGCTAGGAGACTTCGGGTGTCTGCTCGCCCACCGCCCGCCAGGCTGCATCGATGGCTGCATTCATCGTAGGGGTCGCTTCCGAATCGGTATTGGCGATCGAGATACGTCCAAATCGGGCCCGACCGATCTCATGAGGCGCCTGGCCCTCAGCCCAGTCCGGATCGTCGAGATCGAGATACGCATAGGCGTATCCATGAGGAATCCGGTTCAACGAGATTTCACGGATATCACGCTCGTGATCGAAACCGTGCTTTCCGAGGACGCCCTGGAGTTGGGAACGAATCTGCTTCTCGTAGGTTTCGAAAGAGGTCGTATAGATGGAGTGACGACCCAATCGAAAGAGATCCCGAGCCGGCGCTCCNGGCTGNGCGGGAGTGGGACTCGACATCATCAACAACACCACGGGGTCATCGGGCCCGCGAGGCGGCTCAAATCCNCCACAGGTATTCGGGGGAGCGGTTCCGATCATCTGGAACATCTCTCCGGGACACGTGGTTCGAGTCAGGCCCAATTNAGAGACGGCATGACCGTTTTCGAGAAGAACATTGGCGTAGACAAAGGGGATCTTGACGCCATATCGAAGCGCCTCCTTCTGCTTCTCCGGAAGCTCTGGGCACAGATGGGGAATCAGACCGTTGTAGCAGGCAAGAACGACATGGTCTGCGCTTATCCGAAGCGGCTTACCCCGGGTCACGTAGTCGACGTCGACTTTTCCATTCCCATCTTCCCGGACACCGACCACGGTGCTGTTCAGGCGGATCCGGACATTCTGGCTGTCTTGATCCAGGGCTTGGTAATCAAAACGACTCGCAGCGACATCTTCGAAGCCTTTGCTCCCTGGCGCCACGGCCGGAATCATCTTGAGAACCATCAGCCTGGCCACCGTGGCATTGCCATCAGCAAACTGATGGATTTCCATCAAGTTCGGAAGCAGGCTCAAGGCCAGGGAATCGGCCACCTCGCCCAACCAGCCCATTCCCTGCAGACCCGGCGCCCCGGCGCNCANGGCTTCCAGAACGCTCGTATTCCANCCTGTCANACCGCCGTATATCTGGATCTGGGCATTCAGGATGTCAATGGCCCTCTGCTCCAGACCCACGCGCTCCGTGAGGAACTGATTGTAGGAGTGCGTCTTGGCGTATTCGTACTTCTCGAAAAGAGAAAGATCATCCAGGAAGTCCCGATCTCCTCCAAAGAAGGCAATCAGCTTCTCCTGCTGATCCTCCGGAAGAGGCAAAGCACGAACGGCTTCCTGATAATCACCCTTACCGTGCATGAAGTAGGTCCAATTGCCGCCTACCGTCACGTATCCATCCGGGCCGGCCATCGACATCCCGTTCTCCAAACTCAGATCCGACATGGCATGAGGCTCGGCCATGCCCCGGCTGATGGCATCGACGTCAATCCCCAGGTCCCGAACCAGGCCACTCGCGACTTCGCTGTAGCTTGAAGGATTCTCCAGGTTCTGGGCTCCGCCCAGACTGAGAAGCATCCGCCCTTTGTGGTGGAANTCNTTCCGNTTGGCATGACCGCCAAAGTCATCGTGATTNTCNAGGATGAGNANCCGCGCTTCNGGCCCNATCTGCTTGCGATAGAACCAGGCNGCCGCCAANCCNCTGATCCCCGCNCCCACCACGACNAGATCNTANTGTTCNTCGAGAGATTCATACNNGTCGGGCTTCTCCCCTCCCCAAGCCAGGGCATGAGCCACTTCATACGAACCCGGGTGGCTACCTCTCTCGCCTGTAAGCGCAGGCGGATAGGCTGCGGCCGAGAGTGGTTCGGGAACTCCAGACGGATCTCGAGCCCAAAGGTCCAACGGCGAAAGAAGGCCTGCACCGACGGTGCCCAGCGAGACGCCATGAATGAAATCGCGCCGAGTCATTCGNACCGACATTAGAACCTACTTTTTCGTTTACATGTCATATGACATGTTCTACGATTGAGCGTCGAATGTCAATCTTTCATCTCAACGGGAGTCGGGATGAGCGCCCGCAAAGAACAGATCCTATTTGAAAGCATCCGGATCATTACCGAAGAGGGCTACAGCAGCCTGAGCATGAGAGCTGTAGCTCGAGGGAGCAGACTCACACTCGGCGCTCTTCAATACCACTTCCCGACCTGGGAAGATCTGCTTCGAAGCCTCGCCGATCAGATTGGCGACAAGTACTGGACGGCACACTCGGAAAGCAGCCGAGACAGTGAAGCACCCACACTTCTTGAAACCGTTCAATTCATACTCGACGATGCGCCCGGCACCGAACTCGAGTCGGAAAGGCTCTTTCCCCAACTCTGGGCCATGGCACAGGTTGAGCCCGTCATGAAAGAACTCCTGGGCAATATCTACGGTCGCTATACCCAGATCCTGGAGGAAGCCTTGACCGCCGAAGGAATCGCCAACCCGCAGATCTATGCACTGGGCATCATGACACTCCTTGAGTCCACCGCCCTTTTCATAGAACTGCATCCAACCTCAAGCGAAACCAAGAAAACAGAGAGGGAATGCGTCATGGCTTTCGTCAATAGCATCCTCTCTTCTTCCCAGGTCAACGAGGGCAGGCCATGAGCACAGGGATCAAAGAGGGAACCACTGAGATCGCAAGATCGATCTGTTGGCGTATGGACTTGAAGCGGGATTGGGAGCCCCTTCAACCCGAAATCCATATCCTCCACCGAGGGAAGACCACCATTTCCGCCCTGGATTGGAAAGGCGGAAAGCCCCCTCTTCTCATGCTTCACGCGAGCGGTCTGTCTGCAGGCGCGTTTGCCCCTCTCGCAGAGAGGCTCAGCCGTTTCTGCCGGCCCATTGCAGTGGATCTTCGGGGCCACGGAGGATCGACTCCCCCTAAGAAAATGTCCGATTTCAGTTATAAGACGCTGGCCGGCGACGTACTCGCCATGCTCGACGCGCTCGGTATCCGGTCCGCTCACGGATTCGGTCAATCGCTCGGAGGTGGGGTGCTCCTGCGCGCCGCGATCGAGCGCCCCTGTCTGTTCGAAAGCCTGATGACCTGCGAAGGAACAGCCACACCGACCCATTCGGCCCCCGGCGAGGCGAGAGCCCGCAGGCGCATCGAGGGGACAGCCAGAATCCAGACCGTCTGGAAGGAAAAACAGGAACTGGTTTCACATTACAGCCAGAAAAGGCCCTTCGACCGCTTTGCACCAGAAGCCCTCAGGGCTTTTGCGGACTGGGGCCTTTCGGCGAGAGACGATGGCCAATTCGAACTGACCTGTTCTCCTGAAACGCAAGCCGGCTACAACAACCCATCTCGATCGGCCATCGAGACGGACTGGATCGACCAGAGGATCGCGGAAATACCGGCTGCAGGGACGCCTTGCACCGTGCTGCGAGGTCGCCGGAGTTCAATTCCTGAGGAGTGCCACGAAAAGCACGTACAGGTGTTGCAGGCCAGATCAGTCCAGATCGATGGCGGCCCCTTCCTCCCGCAGGAGACACCCGAACGCGTCGCCGAAGTCATCCGGAGACAGATCGGACCTTCCTCCGAATCTTTCTGAGAGTCGGCTTGCGGCATCAAGGTAGCCTCGTCTGGAAGCGGGCAGAAATATGAGAAGCTCAAGAAAGTTGGCGCAACAAACCCTTCCGAATGAATGATACGAAGATCTTCCGGTGTACCCGGAGTTTCGTGGATGGCATCGGGGAGATGTGTCCTGACTCCTCACCCCATCCCTGAAGGAAGCCACTCCGAAAAGAGGTATTTCCCATGATCACAAGACGAGACTTCTTGAACGGAGCCGCCCTCACCGTGGCTGCGGGAGCCACCCTCGGCCCGAAGGACCTGCTGGCCATGGGCAACAGGGGGCCTACCCCGAACCTTCTCTCCGGCGATGAGTACCCTCCGACCCGTACGGGACTGCGCGGCAGCCATGAAGGCTCATACGAGGTCGCCCATTCACTGGCGTGGCGGGGAGAAAAGCCGGCCCACTACACCCCACTCCAGGAAACCTACGACCTGGTGATCGTGGGAGGCGGAATCAGTGGGCTCAGCGCAGCCTATCTGTATCAGCAGAAGGCCGGAACCGACAAGAAGATCCTGATCCTGGACAACCACGATGACTTCGGAGGGCACGCAAAACGCAACGAGTTCAATTCAGGAGGACGGACGCTTCTCGGAGTCGGAGGCAGTGTCAATCTCGAAGCCATATCCCTCACCGACACTGCACAAGGCGTTCTTGAAGAAATTGGCGTCGATCTCGAACGCCTGGATGCTGCTCGTGAGCCCGGCTACCTGCTCTCCGATCTCGACGCACAGGCCGGTTATTTCCTGAATGAGGATACCTACGGACAGAACCGGGTCATCCATGGAAACTGGGCCGATGCCTGGCGCGGTGGCTCACAGACCCGACCGCTCGTCCACTCCCTGGGCCTTCCCGCCGAGCAGCAAGAGCGCCTGATTGCCCTGGCGGAGGGCAAAACGGACCTGCTCGAAGACCTCTCCCTCATGGAGACAAAGCGGTACATCGAAAGCACCCCGTACGAGGAATTCCTGCGCCACAAGGCGGGACTGTCAAGCAACACCATCCAGCTCTTCGAGCCCTACCACAAGGTCTATATGGGATTCGGCACGGATTCCAGCTCCGTCGCCGAAGCCTTCCTGCTGGGCTATCCGGGCATGCGGAGCGTGGGAACCGTGGGCAAGATGGGCAACAGCCTCTGGGGGCTCGCCAAGGAATACATACAATTCCCCCTGTTTCCCGACGGCAATGCGTCGATTACACGCATGATGGTGCGGAAGTTGATTCCCGGTGTCGCTCCCGGGAACTCGATGGAAGACGTCATCGATGCGCCCTTCGACTACAGCCAGCTCGATCAAGAGGGCGCCCCGGTTCGTATCCGACTCAACAGCACAGCGGTCAACGTCAAGAACGAAGACCAAGCCGTGGAAGTGGCCTACGTCCAGAACGGCGAGGCGTACAAAGTCCGAGCCAAGAACGCCATCCTCGCCTGCTACAACGGACTCATCCCACACCTCTGCCCGGAGGTTCCCGAAGAACAGAAGCAGAACCTGAAATACGGCGTCAAGGTCCCCCTGGTCATGACCAACGTCCTGCTTCGAAATGGGGCTTCGGTCAATGAAGCGGGTCCAGCCCAGTACCACTGCCCTGGAAGTTTCCACTCTTTGGTTACCAAGGCTCCTCCCGTGAATCTGGGCAACTACAAGCAAAGCGGCCAAGGAAGCGAGCCCCTGGTTCTATGGATGGCTCACGCCCCCGCACCTCGCCGACAGCCGGGACAGACGGCCCGCGACGTCTACCGTCTCGGAAGGCACAGCCTGTACCGGATGCCCTTCGAGGAGTACGAGAGCAGTGTCAAGAACCAGCTGACATCCATGTTCGGGAACAATGGTTTCGATGCTGAACGCGATATCGGTGCCATCACGGTCAACCGCTGGTCTCACGGCTACACCTATGGGTACCTCCAACTCTTCGACCCCGATTGGAGCGAGGGTCAAGCGCCCCACGAACTGGGCAGGAACCCCGTCGGGCGGATCAGCATCGCCAACGCGGATTCCCATGCCAGTGCCTCGGTTCAGGCCGCCATCGACTCTGGAGCCCGCGCAGTGGACGAAATCAGCTGAAACCCTCAAAAACAGGACCATCGAAACACGCAGCAGGATGACGCTCGAATCTGGAACGACGGCGGATTCCGGGGTCTTGGATTGACGATATAAATTATTGTACTCTTTACGACCCGATCCAGAGGCCTTCGGACGCTGATCCTCCACCCATCATCGACCACCCACCCCACCCGAAACCGACAGAGAGACCCCCTTGAAAAACCTTGATCAGCAAATTCAGCAAGCCGGTTTCTGGTCGGCCGTTCTCACACTCACGACGGGCCTGATCAGCGCCTTCCTGCCTCTCGATGTACCGAACGCATACGAAGCCACATTGGCCGACCGTGTGGAGTGGCTGAATGCGAATTCCGGGCTCTTCATCCTTTCGTGGCTCAATCAGATCGCATCCATGGTCGCCCTCTCCGGAATGCTCGCGGCCATGGCCTGGTACACCGCACGCTGGAACCCGTTGCGCGCTCTTCTCGGCGCCGTCTTCGTCGCCTTCGCCACGATGGCCTTCTTCATCCCCAAGTTCATGGCCGTCTGGACCATCCCCATGCTCTCCGAAGCCATTGCCACGCAATCGACGGGATACGAGATGGCCCTGGGGCTCCTGCCGGTCCTGAACGTCACAGTCCCATACTCGCTCTATACATCGTTTGACTATCTCGGGTTCTGGCTCTACAGCGTGTTCGCCCTGCTTGTCTGCATTCCCATGACCCGGGGCTCTTTGAGCGCCAAGATCATCGGCATTACATTGGGCTTGTTTGGTGTGATCTACAATGTGCTCACGGCCTTCATTCTCGCGGGTTCAATTGGCCGCCTCCAGATCTCCGACTCATTGATGACGGCCGCCCTGCTGCTCCTGGTGATCTCGATTGCCGCCCTCTTCCTGTTCCGAAGCCCTGCCACCCACGAAGGCCAAGGCTCCGCCTAAACCACGAAAACGATTTCCAACCCTCAACCCGAATCATTTCATGGAGAAGAATCGCATGACAAGTTTCAACAGTGACTTCACGATGACCATCGACGGAAAGCCGGTTTCCTCCCACATTGAACTGGAAGCCATCAACCCTGCTACAGAAGAAGTGATTGCCTCTTTTCCGGACGCAACTCGTGACCACCTCGAAGAAGCGGTCACCTCAGCCCGCAATGCTTTTCCGGCATGGAGCAGCCGACCCGTCTCCGAGAGACAGGACATGATCCGCGAGTTCGGCAAAGCGATAGAAGCCCACTCGGAAGAACTCATGGCGCTGCTCACCACCGAACAGGGCAAGGGGCGTGACGGCGCCGAATTCGAAGTCGGCGGCTCAGCCGATTGGTGCGCCGGCATCTCGGAGCAGGCGCTCCCCGAGGAGATCATTGAAGACAACGAAGAACACACCGTCTTCGTTCGCCGCACTCCCCTGGGCGTGGTCGGAGGGATCACACCCTGGAATTTCCCCATTCTCCTGGCCGTATGGAAGATTGGCCCTGCCCTTTTGGCCGGCAACACCATGGTGCTCAAGCCCTCGCCCTTCACACCGCTCTGCACCCTCAAGCTGGGCGAGATCGCCAGCAAGGTCTTTCCTGCCGGCGTGCTGAACGTCATCTCCGGAGGCGACGAACTCGGAAAATGGATGACCTCACATCCCGACATCGCCAAGATTTCATTCACCGGATCCACCGATACGGGCAAAGCGGTCATGCGGAGCGCGTCCGAGCACATGAAGCGGATCACGCTCGAATGCGGCGGCAACGATGCGGCCATCGTCCTGCCCGATGTGGATGCGAAAGAAGTCGCCGAACCGCTCTTCTGGGGCGCCTTCGCCAACAGCGCACAGTTCTGCGTTGCGGCCAAGCGGCTCTACGTACACGAAGACGTCTACGATGAAGTCATGGAAGAACTGATCGAGTACGCCAAGAACGTGAAGGTCGGAAACGGAGCCGAGGCCGATACACTTCTCGGCCCGATCCAGAACAAGCCCCAATATGACAAGCTCCGGGACCTTCTCGCTGACACCAAACGATCCGGAGCCTCCATCCGACTGGGTGGTGAGGTCGACGATTCACCTGGGTATTTCATCCCGGTGACGCTGGTCGACAATCCTGCGGACGACTCGCGTATCGTCAAGGAAGAGCCCTTCGGCCCCGTCCTCCCGCTTCTGAAGTGGAAGGACGATGACGAAGTCATCAAGCGGGCCAACGACAGCGAGTATGGCCTGGCCGGATCGGTCTGGGGCAAGGATCTGAAGCGAGCGCGATCCCTGGCCGAGCGACTCGAGACGGGAACGATCTGGATCAATGAAATGCACCAGTTTGCACCCAACATTCCCTTCGGTGGCCACAAGCAGTCCGGCATGGGAGTTGAGAACTCGCTTGAAGGGCTGACCGAATACACGAACAGCCAGACCATCACGGTCAAGAAATAGAGGACGCGCCTTTACGGCGCGTGCGCCGGGCGTCCTGCCGAGACTCGAATCAGGGCCGGCAGGACGCCTGGAACGCCCTCCCCCCTCCCTGTACCCGCCCGATGCCACTCATCAGGGTCACGGGAGCAACCCTTTCGGATGCAGGACCCACTCCCGCAAGAGGAGTGGAAGAAATGCAACCCAGACGTCGTTGAGGTCAAGTCATGAGCCAAGCCATCGACCGGGGCGCCGACACACCGC
Source organism: Spirochaeta sp. (assembly GCA_002691025.1). Classification (GTDB taxonomy): domain Bacteria; phylum Myxococcota_A; class UBA9160; order UBA9160; family UBA4427; genus MED660. The sequence goes on from NZGT01000073.1 coordinate 8,551, forward strand.
CGCTCCTTGAAGAAACCATCGGTTCCAACCTCGAAGCCACCGTGTCCCGCCACGGAGACAAGGAAGCGCTTGTCGTGCCGCACCAGTCCATCCGTCAGACGTGGCGCGAGTTCAACGCAACCGTCGACCGGGTGGCCAAGGGCCTCATGGCCATGGGGATCGAAACGGGCGATCGGGTGGGGATGTGGAGCCCCAACTATGCCGAGTGGGTCTACATCCAATTCGCGACGGCCAAGATCGGCGCAGTCCAGGTCAACGTGAACCCCGCATACCGGAAATCCGAACTCGAATACGCATTGAACCAATCGGGCTGCCGACTTCTCGTCACGCGAACCGAATACCTCACGTCGAAATACAAGGAAATGGTCGAGGCCGTGAGCGCGAATACGCCGGGGGTCGAGGAGGTGATCTATTTCGACACTCCGGATTGGGACGCCCTTCTCGACCGTGGGAGCTCCGTCAGCGACGAGGCCCTCAAGGAGCGGGGCCAATCGCTTTCCAACACCGACCCCATCAACATCCAATACACCTCGGGCACCACGGGCTTCCCGAAAGGTGCCACCCTCAGCCACCGCAACATCCTCAATGACGCGCTCCTTGTGGCGGAGGCCTGCATGCATACGGCAGACGATCGAGTATGCATTCCCGTCCCCTTCTACCACTGTTTTGGCATGGTGATGGGAAACCTCGCCTGCTCGGCCATCGGGTCAACCATGGTGATCCCGTCTCCGACCTTCGACCCGGAGGCCGTCCTGCAGTCCGTCCAGGATGAGAAGTGCACCTCCCTCTACGGGGTCCCCACCATGTTCATCGCCGAGTTGGGCCTGCCCCATATCGGGGATTTCGATCTCTCTTCACTTCGAACCGGGATCATGGCGGGGTCACCCTGCCCGGTCGAGGTGATGCGCAAGGTGATCGACGTGATGAACATGTCAGAAGTCACCATCGCATACGGCATGACCGAAACCTCTCCCGTCTCGACACAGACCGCCGCCACGGACTCCGTCGAGCATCGGGTCACGACCGTGGGTCGGGTACTCCCGCACGCCGAGGCCAAGATCGTCGATCCCGAGACGGGCGAGACCCTCGAGCACGGGCAAGAGGGCGAATACTGCACGCGCGGATTCCACGTCATGCTGGGTTACTGGGACGACCTTGAAAAGACCGCACAAGCCATCGATGAAGCCGGTTGGATGCATTCAGGTGACCTCGCCACCATGGATGAAGATGGGTACGTGAACATCGTCGGGCGGCTCAAGGACATGATCATCCGCGGCGGGGAGAACATCTACCCGCGAGAGATCGAAGAGTTCCTCTACACACACCCGGATGTCACCGACGCCCAGGTGATCGGGGTACCCGACGAACGCTTTGGAGAGGTCATCATGGCGTGGATCCAGCTCGAATCAGGAGCCACCTTGACCGAGGACGACATCCGGACTTTCTGTGACGGCAAGATTGCCCATTTCAAGGTTCCCCAATACATCCGCTTCGTCACGGAATTCCCCATGACGGTCACCGGAAAGGTCCGGAAGATCGAGATGCGGGAGCAAGCCATCGCAGAACTGGGTCTCGAGGCCGCCGCCCAGACCCGAACGGCCTGAGGCCACCTGCACTGGGTGGACCGTACTTCCCGACGGACCGGGAAGAAGATCGCCATGAAGAGGGAATCCATGAAACAACGAATCACAAGAAGAGATTTCCTCAATGGCGCAGCCGCCACCCTGGCCACGGGAGCTGCACTTTCTCCTCGGAATCTTCTCGCACTCGACGAAGGCCCATCCGGCTCCATACCCTCTGGCCGCCCATCGGATTACTACCCTCCTTCGTTGACCGGTATGCGCGGAAGCCACAAGGGTTCTTTCGAAGTTGCTCATGCCCTGGCGTGGGGGGGGCAGAAACCCGCCGAATACACGCCACTCAAGGAAGAATACGATCTGATCATCGTAGGAGCGGGTATCAGCGGGCTCACAGCCGCCTACCTGTACCAGAAAGAAGCCGGCCCGGACGCCCGGATCCTGATTCTTGAAAACCATGACGATTTCGGCGGACATGCGAAGCGCAATGAATTCGAATCCGGCGGCCAGATGCTGCTTGGAGTCGGCGGCAGTCTCAATCTTGAACAGGACGAATTCAGCGAAACGGTCAACAGCGTCATGTCCGATCTCGGTGTCGATCTCGAGAAACTCGATGCCGCTCGAGATCAGGACTTCATACTCGCACAACCCGACTCGAACTACGGATACTTCCTGAATGCCCAGCAATACGGAAGGAACCGAATCGTCACGGCCCGTTGGCAGAACACATGGTGGGCCCAGGACGATTACGAAGAGAACATCAAGAAGCTCGGACTTCCTCCTTTGCAGCAAAAAAGGCTGAGCCAGCTCATCGGGGGAGAAAAGGATCTCCTTGGGGATCTATCCCTCCTTGAAACCAAGGAATACATCGAAAAAACCTCCTACGAAGAATTCCTCACTGAACGCGCGGGCCTCGACCTGGCCACTGCGGGCCTGTTCAGCCCACTGAACCAACTCGTCTGGGGCCTCGGCCTTGAAAACATCTCCGTCAGCGAGGCCCTGATGGGAGGGAGTCCGGGACTCAGGAGCATCGGCTATACAGGTCAGATCGCCAACAAGATCATCAGCTCTCTGGCCAGCGGGTACCGAAGTCCTTTGTTCGCGGACGGGAACGCTTCCATAGCACGGCTCCTGGTCCGCAAGATCAACCCCGAGGTCGCTCCTGGGAATACCATGGACGACATCATGGAGGCCCGATTCGACTACAGCCGACTCGATCAAGCAGACTCACCGGTTCGAATCCGCCTGAACAGCACTGTTGTCAATCTCACCAACGTCGACGATCAGGTCGAGGTCTCGTATGTGGAAGATGGGCACGCCTACATGGTTCGGGGGAAGAAATGCATTTTTGCAGGCTACAACAAGATGATCCCCTACCTCGTGTCCGAAGTAGGCGACGAGCAGAAAGAGAGCCTCAACTACGGGGTCAAGGTTCCCCTTGTCATGGCCAACGTGTTGATCAGGGACATCAAGCCCATTCGTGATCAAGGTGTCAGCGGATTCCTGTGTCCTGGCAACTTCTACTGCGCTGTGGCCCAGGCCCCTCCGGTTTCACTGGGATCCTTCGACGGAGTACCCGAAGACGGTGAACCCGGCGTACTCTGGATGGCCCATGCCCCTGCCCCGCGAAACGATGGCACTCAGACGGGCCGCGACCTCCTCCTGCTCGGGCGCCACCGCATCTACCGCACTTCCTTCTCCGAATACGAATCAGAGATCAAGAGTCAGCTCGACACCATGTTCGGAAACGCTGGGTTCAAAAGCGAGCGGGACATTGAAGCCATCACGGTGAATCGCTGGCCCCACGGCTACGCGTACGAATACATGGAACTCTATGACCCGGATTGGGAGGAAGGCCAGGCCCCTCACGAAAAGGGTAGGAAGGCCATTGGGAACATCAGCATCGCCAACAGCGATGCTGAAGCCAACGCCTACCTGCATTCAGCCATCGATGCGGCGGCCAGGGCCGTGAAGGAAGTCCAATAGACCGCGCGTCGAAGATGAAAAACAAACGAGGGCGTTGACCATGAGCATGATGAAGTCCCGTGTCCCGGAAGGCTGGGCGTTCTTTGCATGGGTGTCGGCCTTCACGTTCCTGGCCATATGCATACTTTCCATGAACGTCGATCTCGGCACCGGACCCGGGGTGGTTGCGATGATTCGCAACTCGGTCAGGCTCTCGGTCCCCTGGCTCTTCCTGGCCTTTTCGGCTTCCTCGTTGGTGGTTTTGTTTCCGAGTCCGGCGACCCGGTGGCTCATGCGGAACCGGCGTATGCTTGGACTCTCTTTTGCCGCGGCCATGGGGTGGCAACTCTTCTTCATCTTCTGGATGTTGCTGGGCCATTGGCGCTTCTACGTCGAGGTCGTCCACCCATTGGGGGGACTCTTCATACGACTCTTCGCCTATGCGGTGCTGATTTCCCTTACGGTCACTTCGTTTGCAGGCCCAAGGAAATGGATGGGAGCCCGAGCCTGGCATCTTCTCCACAAGGGGGGCATCTACTTCCTCTGGCTTGCCATCTGGGGAACCTACACGGGTGACATCTTCGTGATGGAGAACCCGCCATGGATCAATTATGTGTTCGCGGTGGCGGGCCTATTGGCTTGGCTGGTTCGGGGGGCAGCGGATTACAAGAACAAGAAAAGGCAGACCCGAGGAAGGGAAAACCTGGCGACCCCGCTGACAGGACTCACTTGATCGCGCCCGACGCCTTCATGGCCGCGATTTCATCCGAGCTGAATCCGACTTCACCCAGTACTTCATCGGTCTGTTCCCCGAAGAGAGGCGCCACTGAACCGATCTCAGCCTGGGTTCCCGAGAAAAGAGCGGCAGGCCGGCATTGCCTCATTCTTCCGGCCGTCGGGTGCTCCACCTCATAGAGGGTCTGGTTGTGCTGGATCTGGACATTCTCCGGCACTTCCTCAAGCGGGAGAACAGGACCACCCGGTACATGCTCCGCTTCCATGCGCTCTACGATTTCGGCGGTGGTCCACTTCCGGAACTCCTCGTAGAGGAGAACACCCAGGGACTCCCCATTCTCCATCCGTGCCCGGCCCGTTGCATAGCGTTCATCTCCACAGAGCTCGGGCAGGCCAAGGCAACGGAATACAGCATGCCACTCGTTATCCGCCCCAGCCCACATGACGATGTGGCCATCCTTCGTCTCCGTCAATCGGTAACGATCGTAAAGAGCCGGTCCTTCACGGACACCCTCCCCGAGCATCGTATGCTTCATCATTCCATCGGGCCAGAAGAAGGCCAACCCTGCATCCAGCAACGAAAGCGAGATCGTCTGGCCGACCTCGCCTTTCTCGCGTGCAAAAAGTGCCGCCGTCACGGCCTGCGCGGCCGAGTAGGCGGTGGCTTTGTCCACCAGGGCGTTTCGCACGAGATCCGGGATGGGTACTTCCGGGTTGTTCTGGATGGCCACATAACCGGTGGTCGCCTGTGTGACGGGATCGTACGCACGCTTACCCGACCACGGCCCCGTTTGACCATACCCGGTGATCCGGCAGTAGATGAGCCCGGGATTGCGTGCATGCAGATGCTCCGGACCCACCTTCAGCCGTTCCATCACCCCCGGTCGAAAGTTCTCGAAGACGACGTCCGCTTCATCACAGAGCCTGTAAGCCGCCTCGAGCCCGGCCTCGCTCTGGAGATCGATGGCGACACTGCGTTTGCCTCGGTTGCAGTTGGCGAACATCGATGTCAGACCCCCGCGGAAATACCACTCTTTTCGCAGGAGGTCGGGCCGCCCGGGCGACTCTACCTTGATCACATCGGCACCCTGATCGGCCAGGATCATGGAGGACAGTGGCCCCGAGATCACGGCCGAAAAATCGATGACTTTGATTCCAGCGAGGGGACCGGGCATGGTTTTTCCTTTCACGTACGAATTTGGTAACGATCAGAAGACGCCACTACAACCCAGCCAAGGGCCTCAAAGCGGCGGGTGGGGCCGACAGACCGTGTCCGGTGCAGGCGTGAAGCGGTCTATAAATAGGATTTGTGTGTCACCGAGCATGTCCTAGCCTCTCTCTACGATTCCGATCCGCCGATCGGACTGAGGAACCGATGCGCGATCGAAAAGAACAGATCATCAAAGAAGCGATGAAGATCGTAGCGGAAGAAGGCTACGGAAATCTCAGCATGAGGGCCGTTGCCCGAGCGAGCGGGCTCAAACTGGGCGCTCTTCAATATCATTTTCCGCACTGGGCCGATCTCCTCAGAGGCATGGCCGACTACATCATGGATCAATACTCCCTGCCAGCAGCCTCCGCCGGACCAAAGCACCCGGTCGATATCGTGGACGTCGTACAGTACGTAATGGACGACGCCGCCGGCGTGACCTTGAACTCGGAAAGGCTCTTCCCGCAGCTATGGGCCATGGCCCAGGTGGAACCCATCATGAACAAATTGATGGCCGAGATCTACGGACGCTATATCGACGTGCTTGAGAAAATCCTGGCCGACTCCGGCGTCCCCCATCCACGCGTACATGCGCGGGCTCTCACTGTACTTCTGGAGTCCTCCTTGCTCTTCTTGAACTGGGATCGCCGGGCGAAGAAAAGCGGAAAGGCCGAGCGGGAGATGATCATGACTTACCTCGACAGCCTCAAAATCAGCGGGAAGCGGAAACGAATAAATCCTCGCGCCAGGCAGATCACTCCGTGATGGGAGCCCACCGGAAGCGCAGCCCCAGGTCGAAGCGGTAGGTCCAGGGGTCCTTGCGATAGGCCCACTCTCCCGTCACAGACCCTGTTGGATCCGTGGAGGAGAACTCCACATCGCGATTCCCGATGAGGTGATAGGCGCCCCCCGATCCCGTCAGGGCCATCAGCACCGATCCCTTGCGGAAGATGTCTGCTTCGACCTCCAGACCCGGGCCGATGCTGTGGAAGAATCGCGTCTGGGAGCCGGTGACCGCATAGAGGTTCCAGCTCGGAATGGCGGGGTCCAGGCTTGTCGCTCGATGCGTCAGTCCTGAGATCTCGATTTCCTCGACCAGATACTCAAATGAGGGTTTGATACGAATCGGAAGCCAGTCGGTCTCAATGGTGAACGAGATGCCGATCCCCGCGGAGGCCTGAAACCCAGTGGGGGCCGCGCGCGTCACGCTTCCCTGGCCGCGCACCAGCGTGGGGCTGCTGAACAGCGGAAGCAATGGTGGGAACTTGAACGGACCCGGAGAACCCTCTTTCGCAAGATCGCGTTCGAATCCGACGTTCCCGGCCAGTCCTCCATGTAGAAAGAACCGAGTTCCTCCACCCAGCGGTTTCCAGACAGGCGTCATGATCTCAAGAGAGCCACCAATCCATGGCGATACGAAATCAGAGGCGCCGCTGGCGCTCTCAATCACAGGTTCTGGTTGCCCTTGCTCCTGCAAGGTGCTTACGAGGGAGCCGCTCGCCGAACTCATCAGCATCCCACTGCTGATCTTGAGAGAAGGGATCCACCTTCCAGAATCATCTTCGCCCGAAGACTCCGCAATGGAAGCACTGGAGACCAGAAGGAAGAGAGCGACCACGATGACATCGATGATGTATTTCATCCGCTCCCTCTTCCATTCGGAATCTTCACGCACAGCACTCCGGCACCAAGAGGCAACCGACCAGGCAGTAACGCACCTGTCCCGCGATGGGGGCTATGACCAGGATCCATGGGTGTTCCTTCGCCTTCGAGTGGCAGTATGCAAAGTCTCCGTGCGACTCAAAAAGTCGATTGATCGGGTGCGAATAGGTTGTATGAGTTATACCATTCCGCGTCGCGATGGATGAACCAAGGACCGATTTCCGGCGACCGCTCACGAGCCGTCCCGATGCTTGACATCCGGACTCGCATGCTAGAGCATGTCATATGACATGTAAAGAAAGACTGGTCGCTCGAAAGCGAGGCCCCTCGACTCGGGCAAGACCAGACAGAAGCCGAATCTCGGAGAGTCCCTCTCCCAAAATGGAGACAAGAAAGGCCGACGTCACCCAAAGCCACGCGGCTTGTTGTCGGTCATCACGGATTATGACGCGCTCGCTATCTCCCAGAGTCCTCCCTAAGGCAAACGGAGTCCGTAGGGGATCAGTCGACCCCTCGCGAACTGCCTGTCTGCTACTCGCTCTCCTGCTCGGTCTCGCCTTGGCCAACGTCGCCGGCGCGCAGGATGAATTCGGCCCGGAGGTGGAGGACCCCCTGGACGTGGTCTCCGATGAAATGGACCTGGAGGCTACGTGGTCCGACGTCGAGGAGATTCGCGTCACCGGCCAGGCCTCTTCCAATGTGCTCACCTCGGCCACCGATTCGACGACACGTTTTGATTCCGATCTGCTCGATGCGGTGGGAGCCAATGATCTGTCGGATTTGGCCAAATTCACGCCCAATCTTGAAATCCGTACAGCGGGCGCAACTTCGCCCACGTTCTTCATTCGAGGCGTTGGGCTCAGCGACTTCAACGCCAATGCGGGCGGCGCCATCGCAATCTACCAGGACGGTGTGGCCATGAACGCACCGGCGCTGCAACTGGGTCAGCTGTTCGACATCGGTGGCGTCGAAATCGTACGAGGGCCCCAAGGCACGGGTGCGGGTCGCAATGCCTCCGGCGGATCGATCAAGGTGACTTCAAGAAAGCCCGCCGGCGACGGCGCATCGCGAGCCTTCCTTTTGGCCTCGTACGGGAACTACAACGCCATCAATATCGAGGGAGCCCTGGAAACGCCCATCCTCGACACCCTCTCGACGCGTGTTTCCTTCCGCGTCAACAAACGCGATGGCTGGGGGACCAATGGCTGCGCCGGCGCGCCCCCCCTGGCGTATCGTGTGGCGAATGCGCCGGAGTTCGCCGCGGAGAACCGTTTTGTTCAGCCAGGCTTTCCTCCCTTTTGTGCGGAGCAGCAGAATCTCCCCATTGCGAATCCCAACTTTGTTCGCGGGGACCAATCGACCTATCCGGAATTCTTCCAGCTTTCGCGCGTGCCGGGTGGGCTTCCGAAAGACGTCAATGATCTCGGGGACTGGGCGGCGCGGAGCATCTTCAGGTTCCTTCCGGAAAGCAACGACTCGGAATGGCTGCTGATCGCACGCGGTAGCCAGATCGACCAGCAATCGACACTGGGGCAGGCGATCGGAACCAGCCCGGGGTTTGGGTACGGTAGAACCTCTCTAGGATACAAAGACCCAGACATCACGGCGTTGCAGAATCAACTCATCGCAGACTGTATCGCTGCGGGCGGTACCGGGTGTAATGCTGCGACACAACCCATTCTCCAGAATGATCTGGCACGAAATCTGGACCCCCGCCCGGACCGCGGCGATTACAATCGCGTAGGTCAGACCCGGCTCAATACATGGGGCGGCTCCCTTGAGGGGACGATCCCCATCGAGGAAATGACGTTCACCAGCATCACCGCCTACGACGGTTACAAACGCTTTCGAGATCAAGACGACGACTTCACATCCGATCAGATCTTTGAAAGCATCACGAATGACAAGGCCTGGCAGTTCAGCCAGGAAGTCAGCCTTGAAGGCCAATTGGATGAACATCTCCTGAGCTGGGAGGTCGGCGGCTACACGTTGATCCAGGAACTGGAGTCGAACTCAGCGTTCTTCCAGAATACGGTTGAATCGAATCAAGCCTACCAAGAGCAACTCTACAGCTTTGCCTTCTATGCGGACTTCAGCTGGCAGTTTTCCGAGACCTTGACCCTGGAGGGCGGCGCTCGGTACAACTGGGAGGAGAAGACATTTGACTTCGAGTTCATCGCCGCGACTCCGGCCAACTCGCAAGGTTTCACCCAGACAGAGGTCTGGCAGGCCCCAACGGGGAGCGTGAGTCTGCTCTATGAGCCATTGGAGAATCTCTCGTTCTCCTGGAAATACAGCCGCGGATGGAAAGGCGGCCAGTTCAATGCCTCGGCGACCTCGCTGAATACCCGACCCGCAGATCCGGAGAGCATCGATGCCTTCGAACTCGGGTGGAGCGGGTACTTCTGGGAGGACCGTGTGGGCGTGACCGGTTCTCTCTTCTACTACATGTACAACGATTACCAGGTCTTCGTCGTCGAAGATAGCCCGGGCGCCTTTCCCCAGGAAATCATCATCAACGCCAATGCGGCGCAGAACTACGGTGCGGAAGTCGAGGCGCGCATCTCGCCGCTCCTCTACATCGTTCCGGAGGAGATGGAGAATCTTCTGGTGACTGTGCGTTTCGGCTGGCTGAATACCCAGTTCCTCGACTTCACCCAGGACATCATTCGTGTCGTCAAAACAGGATTCGGCCAGCAAGCAAGGGCACTCCCGATCACGGCCGACTACAGTGGAAACCCGCTCATCAATGCACCCGAATTCAAAGTCAGCCTCGGCGTCGAATGGGAATTCTCCTTGGGGGACCTCGGCTATATCACCCCTCGGTATGACGGAAGCTGGTCCGATTTCGTCGCCTTCGGCCCGAATGGCGGTCGAGGATCCATTGACGGCACGGGTGAGTCCAGACTTCCCGACATGGCCATCGGTCAGGAGGCCTTCTGGCTCCACAACGTGAGTTTCATCTATCAGCCGCCCATCCCCAATGTGGAGGTCATGGGCTGGGTACGAAACGTTTCGGACGCCAGCTACAAGAGCTTCGCCTACGACGCCTCCTTCTTCGCCAATCTCACCGTGAACTGGGTGGGAGAACCCCGCACCTTCGGTGGTTCGGTGCGGCTCACCTTCTAGCCAAGAGCAGAAGAGCAAGGGACCCGCGATCGAGCCGTCACCGAGCCCGGCCGTCTATGGGATCTGATAACCCAGCGCGCGCAACTGATTGAGCTGGATTTCATCGATCTCCAACGGCGGCGCCGCGTCTCCCCAGGGTGGATCGGGGCTGTGGTCGATGTATGCACGGGTCATGCCCCGCAAACGCTCGACCTCATCGGGATGCTTGCTCAGTACATTCTCGAGTTCGTCGGGGTCTTCCGAAGCGTCGAAGAGTTCCAGGATCGGCGGTTGGTTGGGGACCGTCGTATACGAAAATCGCATGTCGCCATCGGCGAGAACCACGTGAGGCGCACTCTCGCGATCGCGCTGACCCCAATGTTGATCCAGATGGGCGATGGCGGGCTGCTCACGCTCCGGCAAAGGCTCACCGCGCATCGCCGCCAGGAGTTCCGGAACGCGAGACTGCCCGTCCACCCCTTCCATGGCGGGCAAGCCCAGCAGATCCAGGACCGTGGGCCAGATGTCGATGTTCTCCGTCCGCGCCGAGATCTCGATCCCCGAATCGACCTGGAAGGGGAAACTCAGGATGAATGGAACCTCGGTGGTTTCGGGATAGACATAACGCGCATGCCCCTCAAGACCTCTCTCACTGAACGCTTCACCGTGGTCGGATGCGAAGATGATCAGCGTATTTTCGCGGTATCCGTTCTCATTCAGATACTCAAGCAATTTTTCCAGCACCACATTGGTTCGGAGAATTGCATTGTCGTAGTTGTCCTCGAATCCGGTTCCAAACTGGGCCGTCTCCTCATCGTAGAGATATTCGTGGATATCCATGAAATGGAGGTAGAGGAACCAGCGCTCATGCCCGTGCACATCGAGAAACTCCTCGGTGGCATGCAGGAGGTCGTCATCCGATCCGCCATGACGAACCGTCGGATTTTCACGCCGCACGCCCGGTGCGACATTCCTGGAGAGCGGACGTTCGTAGACCTCAAAACCCTGAGCGAACCCGAAATTCGGCGCCACCCAGCCATTCCTGTAGACCCCCGTAGTCCGGAAGCCGGCCTCCTGGAGAATCTCAGCGGGCAGCATGGCCGCTTCGGGGAGCGCATCTTCGTAGCGAGTGATTTTCGAGCGAGCCGGGTAGAGGGAGGTCCACATCGAAGCCATGGAACACTTCGTCCAGGACGACTGGGAGAGGTGCTTCGCAAAACGAGCCCCGCTCCCGGCCAGCGCATCGATGGTGGGGCTGGTATCCCGCTCGTAACCGTAACTACCGAGGTGATGAGCGCGCAGCGTATCGACGAGGATGAACAGCACGTTCAGATCGTCGCGTTCGGCCAAGGCCTCGAGATCCTCCGCTGAGCCAACGGGACGCGGATCCTCACCGACAAGCCTGACATCGACGAACAGGAACAGAACGCCTGCCACGGCCACGAGAATGAAGAGCAAGGGACGTTTTAGAGATCGCTTTTTGGTCGACATAGAGCAACAGTTTATCTAAGTAATATAATTAGTCTAATTCAAGATCATAGAGTATCGTCGCAAAATGATGCGCTTACCGGCCCTCGGATCAGGTGGAAACCGACCCATGACCCAGTTATCCCGCTTTGGGACCTCAGTCCTTCTACTCCTACTCATTCTATCTTTCTCCTTACTCAGCGGCTGCAGCGGATCGAGCGATGCCGATCAGGCGGCAGCGCTCCAGAAAGCCGGCCAGTTCGAGCAATCCCTCGAGCCGTTGAGACGTGCCCTTGAAAAGGATCCGGACAACCGGGAACTCCACTACCGGAAAGGCGTGGCGCTGGCCCAGATGGGACGCCCCACGGAAGCCGTCTGGTCCCTGAGAAAGGCCATGGAAGACCCTGAATGGCTCTCACGGGCTGGACTGGTACTGGCCTCGGCTGCGTTCAGGGCACAAAACAACGAAATCGCGCTTGAGACGGTGGACCGGGTGCTGGCCGAAGATCCGGAAAACGTGGATGGCCTCGTGATCCGGGCCAATATCCGGCTCGCCCTGCGATCGCAGTTCGAAGAGGCGCTCGAAGATGCAGAACGGGCCCTTGAGATCGACCCGGATCGACGCGAAGCGAGCATGGCGCGAGTCGTGGCTCTGCTCGGCCTGGAACGGGCCGAGGAGGCCGGCGAAGCGCTGATCGCAATGGAGATTTCGGCGGACGATGAGAGCGTCAACCCCAAGGTAGCGGCGCGGCTCTGCGCGGCTCGGTCGGTCTTTGTCAACGAGAAGGGCGACCCGGAAGCAGCCGCAGAGTCCTTTCACGACTGCCTGGAGAAATTCCCGACCGATTCTCAGGTGATCAACAACGCGCTTGAGTTCTTCGACGACTCCGGGGATGGCGCGCAGTCGATCGAGATCCTGCGACAAGTCCTTGAAGAGCAACCCCTTGCCCTCTCCTATCGATCTCAACTGGCCGGCCGACTGCGTGCCCTGGGTCAGGTGTCCGAGGCCGAGGAACTCCTGCAAGCAGCGACAGAGCAGGATACAGCGACCCCCGAGGCCGCCTGGGTGGAGTTGGCTCGGCATCATGCTGCGCTGGGAGATATTCCCGCCATGGCGATTGCCTACCAACGAGCCGTCGACGTAGCCAAAGATCCAACTGCGGATCTCCGATTCGCGGCGGCGGATGCTCTTCTCGGCGCTCAGCGGTTCGATGAAGCGCTCGCCGCGGGCCAGGCCCTTGATCTTCCCGTTCACCGGGACCTGATCGTGGGCCGCGTCCTGTATGAACGTCGCGAAATGAAGGAAGCGCTTGAGCGGATCGAAGCCGCGATTCGACTCTGGCCGGAAAATCCCGGGGCACGCTATTACGCTGCGCTGGCCGCAGAGCGACTCGGCGATTTTGATCGAGCCATCGAGGATTATCGATATTCGATTCGATCGGACGCGGCGGTCACCGACGCGCGATACCGACTGGCCATGCTCTACGAAGCCGAAGGTCGATACGACAGAGCTGTTACGGCGGCCTCAAGCGCCACCGGGCGCGCACCGATCGACGCCGAGGCGACCATGATCGCCGTCCGCGCCGCAGCCAGTGGCGGCCTCCAGGACCGCATCAAGCCCCTTTTGAAGAGTCTGCGAGGGGTCGATACCCTGCAAGCGCGTGGCCTGATCGCTCTCGCCGAGGGAACTCAAGTCCGCATGGGCCCCGATGAGGCAGCCGCTCTCCTGGCTGATGCCGAGAATCTGAACTTTTCCCATGCCGGAAATACCGGTCTGCTGAGAGCGCTCGTCGTGTATCGTGGCTCAAAAGAGGGGGACGGAACCATTTCCTCTGCTCTGCAGGCCGGCCTGAAGCGGCATCCGGATGTGGCGGATTTTCATGAAATTCAGGGACTCTGGCTTGAGCAGACCGGAGCGCCGGCCGCTGAGGCGCGTGCCGCGTTCGAGCGAGCGGTGGAGATCAACCCCGATCACGAGCACGCGCTTCTTGGGCTCGCGCGACTGGAGGCCGCCCAGGGTCGGGTCGAGGAAGCCGATCTGCTCCTGGCTCGAGCCGCCGAAGCCTCGCCTGAGTCGGATGCGCCTTGGCGTGCCGCAGCGGAGTTGTGGACCCAGGCCGGCCAACCCGAGAAGACCGAGCAGGCCCTTGAAGAACTGCTCCACCGAAACCCCTATGACGGGCGCGCGGCGGCGACCCTGGCCTCGCTCCGCAGGAATCGAAGTTTGGCCGACGCGCGAACTTTGGAACTGGAAGCGCGAGCGGCCCGTTTCGACCCCGAGGCGAAACGCCCCTGAGGGAAAAGGTCAGACCCGGCTTCGTTTCACAAATGCGAGAGTATGGATAAAAGCTTTTTCTTTTCGATTACTTAGAAAATCTTTTCGTCTTTCTTGGCCTCGACTCCCAGGTCCTCCAGATGGCTACATGTCATCTGACCTTTTTTTTTCGCCCAAGGCCATTTTTTCCCCAAAAAAAAATGGCCTGTGCGTATAATGATTTAACTGATTAGACAGAAGTCCGATGCTGGTGCGGATCAGTGCAACAGCATCCCACTAAATTACCCACGGGAGATACATGAAAATGCGAGAAATCGAATCCATGGCTCGGCGATGGGCAGCTCCGCTCGCGGGTGCCTTGCTCATTGTGTTATTGGCCGGTGCGGCCAACGCGGCGAAGTACTTCACCGTCACAACCGAACAGAGCAACCTGACCTACCAAACCGGTAGCTCGGTCTTGCCGATTCTCGGCAATCTGCCGACCTCCTATGGAGGCACACCTGCCCTTCGATGGCGACCGCAGGGTTCCCCCATCATCACAGGAACGGGCACGAGCCCGGTGAGCCTGACGGTCCCGCCCGGACTCATCAACTTCGCGCCCCCTTATCCGGTCATCCTGCCTGTTCCCTCACTCCCGACGTACATTCAGTTCACGACGGGTCTGGCCGCCTATGCGCCGAATGGGTCAACTGCGAACTTCGCGCCCGGAACCAAGACCTCACGTCCGGCGAACTTCTCCTGGTGCCCCGGCGCAAGCGCGAATCCGGCCTGTACCACCGTCCTCGCCGGCGGCTCGCAGGGTTCCGTCTCCGCCATCGTCAAATACCAGTCCGGTCTGGCAGGGCCGCAGTATGGCGGCACGATGAAGATCCTCAATACCGGGCCTTTCCAGTGGTACACGGTTGAAGCCACGGCTCCGACCTACAAGGTTCGACAGCAGGGCTATGATGTAGGGTCAGCGCCGAACACGATTATCGGCGGGGGCGCTTACTCAAACTACGACGTCGCCACAGCGGGAGCCGGAGACAAGATCTTCGCCAGCCCCCCGCTTGTTCCGACCTACTACGGGGCCTACAACATCATCACCGACCCGGGCACCGCCATTTCGACCGCTCCGGGCCTCAGCTCCAAGGGCTGGGGATTCCCCTTCACCACGGGCACCGTCTACATCAAGGTTCCGTGGTACCCGGGACCGTACAAGACCATCACGGGCATGGGTGCGGACAACCGAACGCCGGCGGGCGCGGGCAACATCAGCATGGTGGCCGGCGGTGTGCTCACGGGTGATTCGGGCCTGGTCGTCCCGCAGTTGATCACTTTCACGATCAATGTGCCGGAAGCAGAAGAGATCTCGATGTTTGCGGCTGGTGTGGGCCTCCTCGGTCTCATCGGACTCGTACGACGACGGGCTTCTGCCTAGCAAGGATGAACACGGGCCGCGACAACGGNCTCTGTGTTTGACGTTCGAAAAAGTGCCGCGTTCAGGACCAACCTGGGCGCGGCACTTGCTACTCTGGCGAAAGGCTACGGCGAAACGCGCCTTTCCCCACCGCCTCAAGAGGTGGACTCCAAACCATGAACAAGCGGAGCTTGATCTGATGTCAGTGTATGAGAGACGACGCCTTCTTACGTCAGTACAACGGCGGGTCTTTGGCTCACGTACCTACCTACTCATCGCTGGTCTCGCGTTCCTCTTCTGCGCCCCGGGATGTGACGGACAGAAAAGTGCTCCGCAATCGGATCGCGTACCCGAGTACGAGAACTTGACCTCCGCTGTCGCGGACGCGATGTCCGTCGAAGATCCACTGGCCCGCGCAGCTCAGCTGGCCACGGCTCTACAGGGCTTCAATGAGGAGTCACTCGGAGAGGTCCGAGAGGCCCAGGCCCTGATCGAAGGTGGCCTTCCTGGCTCCCAGACCGTGGAACTCGCTCTGCTGGTCGATTGGTGGGCTCGCTACGACCCCGATGGGGCCTTCACCTGGCTGAAGACCAACCGACGGCAGGGAAACCCCGTGATCTTGACGAGCCTCGTTTACTCCTGGGCGAGTCGAGAACCCGTCTTTGCCAGCATGGGGATCGANGTACTTTCGCCAAGGCAACAGGAAGCACATCAAGTCGTCAGCGCTCTCGTGCAGGGATGGAATGCTTCCGGAGCGCCAGGCNTGGAGGAGTACCTCATCGGGTTGAGATCGGACGTCAGTCGTCAGATCGCACTCACGGATCTCGCCGTCGACAAGGTCAAGCGTGGCGGCATTGATGACACGATTCTCTGGGTCGAGGCCCTGCCCGACGGCTCAGNCGGTGATTTCAAACAGCTCGCCTACCGTCGCGTCGCGGGCGCAATCGCCGGAGTGGATCCGATTCGGGCGGCCGCCTGGGTAGAAAGTGAGCGCGATGGACCCTGGAGAGACGGTCTGGCCCGAGCGGTCTCACAGAAATGGGCTCAAGAGGATGGCCAAGCCGCCATGGAGTGGCTGCGCGGTCTCCCCGACCCCGAGTCGATCGATGTCGCTCGGGCCTTCGAGGAAAGCTATCGCACCTGGNTGANCNGGGACCGAGAGGCGGCCCGGGCTTGGNTGCCGGAACAAGAANTCGACGTGTCCCTCGACCCGGTTCTGGCCGTGTATTCTCGTNGCCTTGCCCGCGAGGATNCCGAGAGCGCCATCCCCTGGGCCGGNCGTATCACCGAGCCGGTTCGGCGAGAAGAAACGCTGGAAAAGATCGCTCAGGCCTGGATGCATCAGAATCCCGCGGCGGCCAGCGCCTGGCTGGAAAAGGGTGAGATTCCGGAAGTNGCCGTTCNACGCATCCATGCGTCCCTTGAAAGNNCCAAGGAAAGAGCGAGGCAAAGAGCGAGCAGGAAACGGNCTNAANCCGGGNAATANAGCCCTGCCCGAAAGCATGGACTCTGCTCGAATCCGACGTACAACGAAACGAGCGGATCNANGANGCCGTTTACTCTGAAGTCGACCTGGCGTTCGGGTCTTGCGAAACAGGGGCGAGCACCATCCCGTTTACTACGGCCGAGCGCCCTCGGTCAATGGGATCGGTCACCACGGTGAATTCAAGGATTTCCCCACCCCGATCGACCTCAACCACGATTTCTCCGCCGGGAGCAAAAAGACGGTTGGTTTCACGAAGCGAGCGCGGTGCAAAAACCGGCTCGCCGCCGTACGAAAGAATCACATCCCCTGTCTGGATGCCGGCTTGCCCCGCGTTCGAACGCTCCGCCACGAATTGAACCTTGGAACGGTTGTCTCTACCCTGCTCGTAGAGAAGTTCATCGTAGGCCGCGGGTCCGATCTCATCGAGAATCTGTGCATCGGCGGCCCCGGCGACCCGAAGCGCGTCTACGCGCGCCAAGGCACCGGCTCTGCGGAGTTGCTCAGGCTCGGCCCCCTCGCCTTCCGGTGAGGCCTCCTCATCATCCTGAACGTCTCTGGAGCGCTTCTGCGCCCACCTTTCCCTCGCCTCGGCCCGAGGCCGCACAGACGAAGAAGAAGAGCCCCGAGTCGCGCGAGAGGCCACAGAAGAAGAAGAATCCGATTCGGGGGATGAAGAGGGGCTCGGCTCTGAGACCGATTCACTCTCTGGTGCTCCCGCCGAGGTCACTGGCCCGGGGCCTCCCGCTCTTTCACGCTCCATCTGANGCCCGTCGGTGCTCGGNCCCGGGACCCCAGACTCGGGCGAAGGCCAGAACAAGACGGCCCCCGCCGCAAGCAGCATGACTCCCACCATGAGCAATAAGGTACGCCACGTTTTCTTTGTCACCTGCACACTCCGATCAGGCGCCTTGAGGTTCAAGCAACTCGGTCACCGCACGATGAGCCTGATCGATTGCGATATCCGTATAGGCACCGCCACCACTGTCGGCGTTCGCGATGGCGATCTGGCCTCGGCGGGCTCGCGCTGTCAACAAGGGAAGCCCCTCATCCGGATCCACCAGCGCATTGTATTCAGGCGCATAGCCGTGCGGCCAGCGATTCACCGCAATAGCGGCAATATCACGCGACGCGTCGAAGCCTCCGGCTCCCAGGGTCTGATTCAATTGGCTTCGGATTTCGCGCTCAAACGTCGAAAACGGCGTGGCCAGAAGCTCGGTACGCCCGGCAATATGCTGCTCGCGTTCACTCAGCCCCGGCTTCGCCGGTGTGCGGATCATCTGGATCATGATCGGTTCGTCGGGTGATTTGGCACTGTGATAGCCGCCGATATCCATCGACTGAACCAATTGGATGGTTGCGTGGTATCCCCCCGGAGACACGATATCCGACACACCCAGATTCGCGAATGCACGCCAATTCGTAAGCGCCACCGAGGTAATCACCAACGGCGTCTTGATGAGGGAGCGGAGCGCCTCCTTCTGGGGCTGCGGCAGTTCCGGACAGATGAAGGGAATCATCATGTTCCAGCTCGCGAGCACGCTCTGCTTGCCCTTGACCCGGTACGCCTTACCGTCCCTTAGGTACGTGACATGAACCTGGCCATCATCCGCGTTCATCACATGCGCGGCCGTGCTGGAAAGCCGGATACGCACAGGCTTATCAGGACGATCCAATTGGGTGTAGTCCGTTGGAGCCGCTATGGAATCTTCCACCGTACTGCCGGGCAGCGCGGCCGGAATCAGATCGCGCACCAGCAGTCTTGCGATCGACGCGTTGCCGTCCGGAAAGGTGTAGGTATAGGAACCGCCTGTTTCCATCTGCTTACCGGGCGTATAACCCATACGGGCTGTCGCCGTCGGAGGCAGATCCAGGCCGCCAAAGCCCGGCAGCCCGATCCCCCAGCAATCCAGTGCCGAAATCGCGTCGATCCCACACCCCCAATAGAGATCGGTCGCGCGTTGGTAGAAGGGAATCGCGGCGGGATCGACTTGGACGACCTTCAACAGGTAGTCCGCATAACTCATCCGCGACAAGCGATCCTTCTTTTCGTCAGGCGAAAGACCTGGCATGTAGTCCTTGGGGCTTGTTTCGAGCTCGAGAATGTCCTTACGAGCCACATCGCTCAGGGGTGCCTGCGCGAGGAACTCGGTGGTCTGCTCCACGGACGGGTGATAGCCACCCTTGCGTGGGACCAATTTGTCCTCACCAAAGGTCTCCTTGTCGAAGAACACGCCGGAAACAAGATTGAAATCGCGATCGCGTCCCTTGTCGTAGGTCTCCTTGGTCAACTTTTCCGGATGAATCCCAAGATGCTTGAGCAGCCCATCCGCGACAGGGCTGTATGGGGTTGGACTCGAAATCAAGGCGGTCCCACCACTCGCGATCAGAAGCTTGTCGTCGATATGGAACTCATTGCGCTTGGCATGGCCTCCGAAATCATCGTGGTTGTCGAGCACGAGGATCCTGGCGTCCGGACCGACCGCCTTGCGATAGAAGTGCGCCGCCGAGAGACCGCTGATGCCACCGCCGACGACAATCAGATCAAAGGACTCACCGGTGTCCTGGGCCTCGGTCACAAAGGCCGGGTTGTCCCTCACTGCGTGCGCACTCTCGAATGAACCAGGATGACTGCCGCGCATCCCCATCAGGGTGGGCGGGTAATAGCCCGACTGATCCTGCGCAGCACCGATCGGGATCGCTGCTGCGTCACCAAAGGACAGCCCCGGAGTCAATCCACCTACCGTGGTGGCCAGGGCCACCGCCGCACCTTGAAGGAAATCGCGTCGATCAATCGGCTGATCCATGCCGAGCCTGGCATCGTGCTCTTCGCCGCCCATGCCTTCGTCGATCGGCTTGCCTTCTTCTCGCTCTCGGGATCGGGTCATCGTCGCCCCTCTGCCTGCCCTGCCTTCCAGGCCCACTCAAACGCAAAGGCCCGCCAGACCGCCTGCTCTTCGATCAGGCTCGTCGGCCATCAATTACTGGGCCTTCTAATCGGTTCTATTATATAGCTATTGAGCGTCCAGTGACACCGGCCTTGATGGTCGGACACGATTTGAGACCACTCCCCACAGGAGGATCATGATGCACTACAGCCTTCTACTGATGTTGATGACCCTGCTTCTCGTGCCGCTTCATTCCTCTGCGGCTGACGCACCTGGAAAAGCAGCGATGGGAAACGGGAAAAAGGCTTCGAGCACGGTCATTCCGGTCCCCATCGCAAAATCCTTTCTCGAAGGAAAGGGCCTGGTTCTCGACAAGCCGGAAGAATACGATTCCTATACCGATTCGGAAGGAAAGGTCCGGGCCCCCAGCTACTCGCATGTGTCCCACACCGGCAAGATCCAGGTCCTGGTGATCGAGGCCGGCCCCGGGAAGGTCCGCATCGAAGGGCTTCCCTACGACGAATTCGTCCATATCCTCGAGGGTCGTCTCATCCTGACCCTCGACGATGGCCAGGAATTCAAGTTCGAGACGGGAGACTCGTTCACTCTTCCCGAAGGCTATGTCGGCTACTGGGATATGCCCGAGAAATACCGCGAACTGGTCGTCATCAACATGGAATAGCGCCGTGGAAGGCCAGGCATGACCGGGCCACGAGGGCACCGTGGAAGGCCAGCCCTCCATGAGCCCACTCTGTTCAGCGACTCGCGAACACTTCCGCAATCGG
This sequence comes from Spirochaeta sp., assembly GCA_002691025.1. Taxonomy (GTDB): domain Bacteria; phylum Myxococcota_A; class UBA9160; order UBA9160; family UBA4427; genus MED660. The sequence continues at coordinate 29,105 of NZGT01000073.1, forward strand.
CACATTTCCATCCAGCAGGTCCACGACCCGATTGGACCCAGATGGATGTCGCAAGGCCTCAACGATACAGTCCGCCACATTCGAGCGACTGATCCCGAACCCTTCCCCCTCGATCTCTGTCCGAACCCGGCCACTGCCCGCGTCGTCGGTCAATCGACCGGGCCGCAAGATCGTGGACCGCAGGCCGCTCTCAAGAAGTCGCTGATCCGCGAGCAGCTTGGCCACCATGTAGTGCCGCATGGCCGGCGGAGCCTCCAGTGGACTTTCTACCCGCAAGGCGCTGACCATCACAAAGTGAACCACTCCGCGCTCTTCACTCCCGCGAATCGACCGGATGGCACCATACAGATCCACGAGCAGCGTTTTATCGCCCCCCGTCGCACCCCCTGAGCCTGCCGTAAACACCACCTGGTCACAGCCTTCGAAGGCCTGGGAGAAGTCGGCTTCCAGATCCCCAAGAACGACTTCCACGCCCTGAGCTTCGAAATACGAACGCTGCTCCTCGCTTCGTACCATGGCCCGGATCGGAAGACCTGCTTCAGCTGCTTTTCGGCAGAAAAGCCGACCGATCCCTCCGTGGGCGCCAATCGTGAGTATCTTCGACATACTTCCTCTTCAAGAGTGATGTGCCATCGCCTGGGGAGATGAACCCTGGAAGAGGAAGATGACCGAGATCAAGCAACACATCAATACGGAGATGATTCTATACCCCCTTATTCCCATCGATGAATTCGTTCAGGTCATGAGCGGAAAGCGGATCCCCACCGGCGCCCAGCGCAAGGTGCATGATGACTTCCAAGACGATTCGCGGGAATTAGGACCAGCCTGAGAGAGGATCCACAATGAAGACACCGGCCCGACGCCTCGTCGAAGCCTTCGGAAACTGTTCAGCCCTTGAGGCCATGTACACCGAAGACGTGACCTGGCGCCTCAACCACTCCCTGGCTCCAAATATTGCAGGGCCACACCGCGGCAAGGCTGCGGTGTGCGCTTTCAACCGAGCTGTATTCGAGAAATTCTATAAGCCGTCTTCAGTTGAGGTCGAGATACTTGACGAAATCGGGGACGAAGCCTCCAGCGTGGTCCGCTTCATCTACCGCGCAACCAGCCGGCACCAACATCCGTATGCGGTGGAGTACGTCCTCTTCGCCAAGACCGTGAATGGCCTGATCTCAGAGGTCATAGAATTGCTCGACACCCATGCTTCCAATGAGCAACACCAGGGCAGAGCGGTCGGCGTGCCCCCTGGAAGCTGAAATCGAATCCGTAAGAAGCAAGAGGGTCCGCTATCGGGACAACTCCGCTCCGTGGCCTTCGATCTGATAGAAAACCATGGGACCGGTGACCGAGGCTTCATCGAAGGGCTCTCCCTTCTCATCGGCCAGATGACGCATCCAGGATGTCGCTCGACGCTTCGACATCTCGTGCTTACGCAGCACGCCCTCCGCCACGACTTCGCTCCCTCTCGCTTCGACGGGAAAGACGATCACACCGTCATCCACCTTGAAACGGATGGTCTCGCGGCCCCCGCTTTCAAGAATATCGATCCAACACCCCTTCATGGGACAGACATCCTCGACAAGACCCGCAATACGTACCTTCTCACCCAGATACTTCTCCGGTGAACCCGTCAACTCCCCAATCGTGACGACACGTGCATCAGTCAACTCTTTTCCGTACGAGGTCTTTGCGCTGGCCGAAACCGAAAACAAAACGCACACCAACCACAGGGCCAGAAAGCCCTGAATCCACCCTCTCAACATTCAAATTCTCCTTTTCTCGATCTTGCAGCCCGCCATACAGTCTTCAACCGCCTCGCTGACGCACCCCACACCCGGCTTCCGAACACTCCCACAAAAAGCAATCCTTGTCTCACACCTTGCCGGGATCCACAAGGTGGACATCCCGTTGCGGGAACGGGATCTCGACGCCCGCTTCCGTAAGCTTCTTGTTGATGGAAACGCAGATTCGGCTTCGGATTCGACTGAAATGGTCAAAATCCACCGTCCACGCTCGGACTTCAAAATCCAGCGAGCTGTCTCCAAAGTCCTTGAAGAGCACATAGGGTTGAGGCGTTTCGAGTACACCCTCGGTCTCTGCAGCCGCCGCAGCCAGTAACTCCATGACTTCCTCGGGGTTGCTCCCGTAGGCAACACCGATGGGAATCTCGAATCTACGCTTCCGATCGGATTTCGTCCAATTCGTCACTTCCTCGGAAATGAAGTTTGCATTGGGCACGATGACCTCGGCCCCCTCCCAGGTACGGACCGTACTTGAACGGATTCCGATCCTCTGAACAGAGCCCGCCACGGTACCCATGGCGACTGTGTCACCGACTTGAATGGGTCGCTCCGTCAACAAGATCAAGCCCGAAATGAAGTTGTTCACGATCGTTTGCAATCCGAAGCCCACGCCCACTCCAAAAGCACCCGTAAGGAGCGTGGCGCGATTGGCATCAAACCCAAGAGCCGTCACGGCAAACACGAAGCCTGCTATCAGGAAGGCATAGTGGAGCAGTGTCTTGATCGCATAGGGACGACCGCGCTCGACTTCGGCCGTATCAAAAACCTCTTCTGACAAGAAAAACTGGATGAAACGCGACGTCCACATCGCTCCGATGAACACGGCCACAGAGGCCAGAATGCTGCCCACGGTGAGTGTCACCTGAGGGAGCGGCAACTGAGCCGAAAGCACACGATCGAAGATCAGCTTGGTCTGATCCCAGATTTCGAGGTGAGCGAGCAAGGTCTGGATGATCAGAAACCATGCCGTCAGCCACAGGATGAGATAGGCGCGATTCCTCAACAGCTCGCGATTCCGACGGACCATGGCGAGACTGGCCAGGGGGCGCACTCGCATCAAGAAGACCAGAAGCCCATCGATGACAAGGACTGTCCCGTAGAGGACAATGGCGCCGTAGATCCCCATCATCAAGGTGCCGCCCACGAGTTCAGCCACCGCACCGAAGCCCACGCATTCAGCCACCAAGCAGGCCAAGGCCACAATCAGGATGACCCTGAGGATACGACCAATCACCCTGAAAGAGGGTTTAGAGGCCACCTCTTGCGGAATCGCCTTCATTCTCGACGGGCGGAGAGTCCAAGCTGTCCAGAAAATCAGCACCAGGAGATTGATCAGGAAGAGCAACTTGGAGACGATGGCTGCCTGTTGCAGGACCTGCTGTACATGATGGATGAAATAGACTGACATCCCCACGGTCAGCAATGGAAAGACCGGCTTATCCACAATCTGGCGCAGAACCAGAACTGCCGGAATCAACGTCGCCGCACCAAAGACCGGACCCAGGGGCCCTACGGCCAGATCTCGAAAAAACCACAAGCTTGAAAAGAATGCGATCAAGAAACTGAGCGCGATGGGTCTCCTGAACATCGCTTGAACCGCTTGCATGTGCGGTTCGTTTCCAATCGTGGCCTCGACCTGGCCTCGAGCCAACCACATGAGCACGATCAAGATCAATACGGCGGCACCAAAAAGCGATACAGACTCTCGATTGTGGAGCCAATAGCGGACGAGTAGATCTCGATCCCTCTCGACCTGCTCCCGCAGATTCATCCCCACCGAGCCCACGGCCGTGGCTTTCCAGAAACCGGGACTCCAGATCGGCATGGTATCGCGCTGCAGGACCTCACGAACCGCATCGCCACGGGCGTCCGCAATCAGGTTCTCGTCCCCTTGTACGATTTCCTCCAGGCTGGCGACATTACTCTGCACGGCCAACAACTTGGCCTGGCGCTCATTCGCCTCTACCGTCGCCGACGCTGCAACCTGCAGGACTTCATCAATCTGACGGAGCACATCCGGAGCTACATCGAGCTTGACGGCTTCTTTGCGTGTGTTGACCCAGACTGTTTTGATCTGGCGGATGACCTGGATCTGCTTTTCGAGTTTCTCTCCTTCTTCCTGCAAGCCATCTTGCGTATCCTGGAGACGCCGCCCGACTTGATTCCAGCCAGCCTGGAGTTGATCCAGGGAAAGAACAGACGGCTCAAGCGTGCGCATTCTTGAAGAGCGATTCAATTGTCGATTCACCCAGACCTTGAGGTCCGGGATATCTTCAATCGCCCTGTATTCCTCCTTGCTCGGCTTGGTCGAGATCAGGGTCTCTTTGACACGCTGCTTGGCCTGCTCGGAACGCACTCCGATATCGGGCATCGGAACAAACTCCGGCTTGACTACCTTGGCCGTCTCGACTGTTGATCCGTCAGTCGCGGTCGCTTCAGCGGTCGCACCAGCGAGACTGGCACTTTGCGCCAGGGCAGCACCCGGAAGTCCGGCTGCACCCATCACGAGCAAACTCACCGCAAAGCAGAAGAAAAGCCAACTCCATCTCGACATGAACCGACAAGACTTCCCCGACACAACCGCCGGGAAGGCTCCGAGCCGATCATCGGGGCGCGTATCAAAATGATTCGTCATGCCCTGACTCTAGCTCGACTTTCCCGTCGTCTCCCTCATCGAAGCCGGCGGAAAACCCATCAAAATGAGCCCCCTGAGCACGCACCCCGGATGCCTGGGCGGGCCCTCGGACTCCGTCCCGACCTGTACCGAAACAGACCCCGTTCAGGAGTCCGTTTCACCGTCCAGGCTCTTTGCAAGCGTGGGGTGAGGGCGCCCCCTTGTGGGCCAGTGGATCGTGGGGCGCTTTCCCGTCCTTCGGTACTCGATCAATTTCAGGTCGGTCAGGTAGAAATACGTAGCTCGCAGAAAAGCGACCTGGAAGCCTCGAGTCCCATCCAGGAATCCAAGCTTCAGGACATAGTGATACAAGAACAGGCCAAGAGCGGACAGAAAACGGAACGGGTGCCCCCAGTACATCCGGCGAAGCCACTTCATCCTCTCGTCAGGGCTTCCAAGGAAACGCGGCTTGATGACGTCGAATTGGGCTTCGTCGATCATGCTTAGAGCTTCAAGCGACGAGTAGCGATTGTGTTTTTCCCACCATTCCGTGATTGACTTCGTATCGTGGTGATCCACCAGACATTTCAAACTGTGAGTGGCTCCGTCCACCATGGCGTGCTCGTTGATCTGTCTCCCGTCAAACTGGGCGCTTCCGGTCTTCCACATCCGAAGGTCGTAGCTGACATTCCCACCGAAGCGCAGAGCCTTGTTCATGAAGATCATGCGTCGCTGAAAGTAGAAACCCGCAAGCTCCGGATCCGCATCTTGCAGGACATCAAGGACTTCCGCCTTGAAATCATCGGGGACCCTCTCATCGGCATCGAGTTTCAGCGTCCAATCGGCGGAAATCGGCAGATTTGTCAGTGCCCAGTTCCACTGGCTGGAATAGTTTTCGAAAGCATGCTGGACCACCCGAACACCGTGGTCGGCGTATTCCAACGCAGCATTCACCGTCTCATCCGTACTGAATGAATCGACCACGAAGATTTCTCTTGCCCAGCCCTGGACGGATTCAATCGCCGGACCGACGTGGTCTTCTTCGTTGAAAGTCAGGATGATGACAGCGATGGATGCCTGATGGGTAGCCATGATGGGCGGATGGTAGCGAATCACGCACACAAAGAGCGGATGGGTAGCATGGCCACCAAGCCGGTCAGATTCGATCCATGCGGAAGCAGACCCCCTCTTCGTGTAGCATGAACGCGGAAGGGTCTTTCAAGAGACAAGCCCACACATTCACGAGTCCACCAAACCCAAGGAACCCCATCATGCGCCTGAGACAAATCGCCCTGATGACCGACGACCTGGAAAAGGCAACCTCAGAGTTGACGGACCTCCTGGATTCGGAAGTCTGCTTCCGTGATCCAGGCGTGGCCCTCTTTGGGTTGCGGAATGTATTGATCCCCCTCGGATCAGACTTCCTCGAAGTCCTTGCCCCCGAACAGGAAGATACGGCGGGCGGGCGACACCTGAAGAGACGTGGCCCAGGGGGATACATGGTGATATTCCAATGTGCGGACGGTGAGGCGGCCCGGGATCACGCCGTTCAGGCCGGAGCGAGAGCCGTTTGGCAGCACGATGAATCGGGCATCCACGCGACCCATTTCCACCCACGCAGTCTTCCGGGAGCCATCGTTTCCATAGACTCCATGGAAGAATCGAATCCCGATTACTGTCGCCCCGATGCACGCTGGCACTGGGCAGGGCCCGACTGGAAGAGCCACCGCAGGGACAATGGGGTCGTCGGCTTGAACGGGGCTGTCATCCGCTCACGAGATGCTGTGAGTGCCGCCGCGCGGTGGCAGGAAGTCCTCAACCTCGAGCCTTCGGCAGCCAACCCTGATGCACTCAAACTCGATCATGGCGAAATGCAGTTCGAAACCGGAAGCGATGAAGACTCCGACTTCCCTGCTTTCAGACTTCGACACAGTGACATTCCCAGCCTGCTCTCGCGCGCCCAGGAACTGGGCCTGCCCCATGATGAAGGCGGCGTGGATGTGGCCGGAATAAGGATCGAACTGGACGCCGTACCACGCTGACCCCCTGCCCTTTCTATCGCAGACCGAAATCCCAGCCATCGCCCGCCTTGAAAGAGCGCAAGATCCGTCGAGACGCGCTGGCTACGTGGACTTCATCCGGCCCGTCATAGATTCGGGCCGCACGAGCGTGACGATACATTGATTCAAGCGGCGTATCCTCGGTGATCCCCATGGCGCCATGCACCTGAATCGCCCGGTCGACCACATTATGGAGCATGGTGGCTCCGGCGACCTTGATCAGCGCAATTTCCACACGGGCTTCATCGCCCTGGTCGATCTTGCTCGCCGCATAGAGGGTGAGCATACGGGCTTGCTGGATTTCAGCCGCGCTGTCGAAGATGAACTTCTGGATCTGCTGATGCTCTCCAAGTGTCTTCCCGAATGAAACACGGCTATTGGCCCGCTCACACATGAGATCAAACGCACGCTGAGCCTGACCCAACCAACGCATGCAATGAAAAATGCGACCCGGGCCCAGCCGCTGCTGCGCGATCTTGAAACCGCCCCCTCTCGGACCGAGGAGGTTCTCTGCAGGAACCCGTACGTTCTGGTAGTCCACCTCACAGTGACCTTCTCTCTGTCCCATGACCTTGACGTTACGCAGGATCTCGTAACCGGGCGCGTCGGTGGGCACCACGATCATGCTGAAGGCATCGTGCGGAGCCACTTCATCGGACTCGGTCCGGGCCATGACCGTGGTGTAGGACGCCACATTGGCGCCCGTCGTGAACCACTTGCGACCGTTGATTACCCATTCATCACCCTCCAGAACTGCTCTTGTCTGCAGCTGCGTCGGGTCGGAACTCGCGACATCGGGCTCGGTCATTGCAAAACTCGGAAATACCTCTCCCTGGACAAGGGGCTCGAGATAACGGTCTCGCCACGCTTCGGACGCATGCAGGTTGAGCATGATGGAGTCCTGAAGTGAGTGGGTGCCGAGCGCCACCATGGCGGCCGGGGAACGTCCGATGACCTCGTTGACGAAGACATAGTCAAGAAACGGAAGTCCATGACCCCCGATTTCCTTTGGATGCCCCAGTGCCCAGAGTCCGGCTTCTTTCGCCTTCTGCATCAACCCCTGCATGACTTCACCCTTGGACCCGGTTTCCTCCAACACGCTCTCGACGGGATAGATCTCCGTCTCGATGAAATGCTGTACGCGCTGCCTGATCTCGCGAACGGGCTCGGGTATCTCGAAATCCATATTCTGGGACCTCCCTTTGTCGGACCCGCTCGGATCTCGCGCTTCAATCACCGAGTCAGGCCCTGCTGTGTCGACCTTGTTCCGCATGGAATTTTAGCATGCCCTATGTCATAATTTCTCGATGGCGGAATCCCAAAAAGATCTGGCCCTTTCCGACGGCCGACTGCAGCGCTCGGAAAGAAGCCGCGAAGCCATCGTACAGGCCCTTCTTTCGCTTGTGCGAGAGGGAGCCCCTCGGCCCACCGCCGAACGGGTCGCCGAGAAAGCGGGCGTGGGAATCCGAACGGTTTTCAGGCATTTCTCCGACATGGATTCCCTTTTCGTACAACTCCACGAAAAGCTCTCGGCCGAGTTGATTCCGCTCCTCGGTGAGCCTCAACCCGGGACGCTCCTTGAACGTTGCCAAGCCCTCCTGATGAACCGTTCCATTTTCTATGAACGATACGCTCCTTTCAGGAAGTCGAGTGAACTGCAACTGTGGCGCTCTCCCTTTCTGCAGAAAGAGAGAGAGAACGAAGCCGTCCGGTTGAGAAAGCACCTGGTCCTCTCGCTACCGGAACTCGACAGTGCCTCCCCGGACATCGTGGAAGCCTGTGACGCGCTGACCTCTTTCGAAACCTGGAGTCGACTCCGGGTGACCCAGGATTTGAGTCGGAACCGAGCCATGAAGGTGACCGAAAAAGCGCTGCTCAACCTTCTAGGGGATGGTGCGGGATAATCCATCCATCTTCGTTCCCTGGCCTTGAAAAGCTTCCAAGAAAAAGTGAAATGACATCCCACTCCTATCAGTTCATTGATTTGAAGCCGAATCAAGAATCCGTTGGTGCGGAAATTCGTGGAATCGACCTGAGCAAACCCATCGATTCCCGGGCCGCGGATGAAATCCTCCGGGCGACGGGNGAGTTCGGAATGACNTACTTCCGCGACCAGACCTTGACACCCGACGAACACCTCCGCTTTGCTCGCTCTGTAGGGGAGATCAATATCAACCGCTTTTTCGGCACCGTGGAGGGTCAACCGGAAATTGCCGAAGTACGAAAAGAACCCGAACAGAAATTCAATATCGGCGGCGGCTGGCACACCGACCACTCCTACGACCAGATTCCTGCGCTCGGGTCGATTCTTCTGGCCCGGACCGTACCCGACCGCGGCGGGGACACTCTTTTCGCAAGCATGTACGCGGCGTATGAAGGACTTTCGGATGGTTTGAAGGAGACTCTTTCCCATCTAAGAGCCACGCATTCAAGCCGGCACGTCTTCGGCGAGACATCGAAGATGCCAGCCGATTTGAAGGATCGACTGGGAAATGCCGAAAAGGCCGTGCAAGACACCCATCACCCGGCTGTCATTACCCACCCGATCTCTGGCAGGAAGGCCCTCTACATCAACCCGGGCTTCACGATCCAGTTCGAGGGATGGTCCAAGGACGAGTCTCGAGCCCTCCTCGACTACCTGTACGCCCATGCGTCCCAGCCCGANTTCACCTATCGGTTCCAGTGGCAGGAGGGCTCTATTGCCTTTTGGGACAATCGCTGNACCTGGCATTACGCCCTGAACGANTACCACGGACAACGACGTGTAATGCACCGTATCACTCTTGCCGGCTGCGCNTTGGCCGAGTAATCGAAAGAGATTGGAATCATGCCGGACGAAGCCCTGAATACAGAACCCACTCTTCGCGTGGACGAAGCCATCCAGTCGCGCCGTTCAGTCAGGGCATTCTCTTCCAAATCCGTATCACGAGAGACCATCGAGCAGATGCTGGAAACGGCCAGCCGAGCGGCCTCGGGCGGAAATCTGCAGCCGTGGAAGGTCTATGTACTGGCGGGTGAAGCGCGCGATGCCCTGGTCTCCCGCGTAGCCGAGAAAATGAAGGAAACGCCATTCGGAGATGGACCTGAATACGACATCTACCCCCAAGACCTGACCGAACCCTTCATTTCCAGGAGAACCGAAGTGGCTCGGGAAATGTATGANCTGGTGGGAATTGCCCGAGATGACTCCGCTGGCCGAATGGCTCACATGGCCCGTAATTTCAGCTTCTTCGATGCACCCATTGGAATGATTCTCACCATCGACAGACAGATGGGATCGCCCCAATTCGTCGATCTCGGAATCTTTCTCGGNAATTTGATGCTCCTCGCCCGAGAACAGGGTCTTCACACCTGCCCTCAGGAAGCCTGGTCGCTATGGGGAAAGACCATACGGGAAGAAGTAGGCGTGCCCGAAAACGAGATCGTCTTCTGCGGGCTCGCTCTCGGTCACGCGGATGGCCAGGCCCCGATCAACCGCCTCCAGACCACCCGGGCGGGCCTTTCGGACTTCGCCGAACTACGAGGCTTCTGAACGCGCGACCCCGGACGGGCTCGCTCATCCCCAAGAAGAGGCCTCCGCTTCCGAAACCTTCCGAAAGGACACCTCCATGATCGACCTGTACACATCGCCCACACCCAACGGCTGGAAAGCCTCCGTCACGCTTGAAGAACTCGGCCTTCCCTACGAGGCACATCCGATCGACCTCTCCAAGAATGTCCAGAAGGAAGAGTGGTTCCTCGCCCTGAACCCGAACGGAAGAATCCCCGTCATCGTGGATCGGGATATGGATGACTTCGCGGTCTTCGAGACCGGTGCCATCATGATCTACCTNGCTGAAAAAGCAGGGCGACTCCTGCCTGCCGACCCGAAAGAACGATCACGTGTGATCCAGTGGCTGATGTTCCAGATGGGCGGAATCGGTCCCATGATGGGGCAAGCCAACGTGTTCTTCCGATATTTCCCGGAAAANATCCAACCCGCCATCGATCGCTACCAGAACGAAAGTCGTCGTCTTTTCGAGGTCCTCGACCGACGACTCGGAGAAAGCGAATGGCTCGCAAGCGAATACTCCATCGCCGATATCGCAAACTGGTGCTGGGTCAGGACCTACAAATGGTCTGGAGTCGACATGGATGGACTGGAGAACCTGAGACGCTGGCTTGACGCCATGAAGGAAAAACCCGGGTGTAGAAAAGGGGTAGAAGTCCCCTTCAAGATGGAAAGCGCTCTTCGTAGCAAGAAGGCCGAAGAAGAATTCGCTGAAAACGCAAGGAAATCGCTTCAGAAATAGAAATGGAGAAATAGATGAAACTGGGAATCGGTGCGGTCAGCTTTGGGCCGAGAGTACAACTGAATATGGACTTGCTTCTCCGCGCGGAAGAACTGGGATTTGACTCAGCCTGGACCGCCGAGGCCTGGGGCAACGATGCGGTGAGCACCGCAAGCTGGGTTCTGGCTCGGACCTCGAAGATCAAGGTCGGTACGTCCATCATGCAGATGCCGGCCCGGCAGCCCGCCATGGCCGCCATGACGGCCATGTCGCTGGATCACCTCTCCGGAGGGCGTTTCATCCTGGGCCTCGGGCCATCCGGCCCCCAGGTCGCAGAAGGTTGGTACGGGGTGCCCTACGGCAAGCCTCTGACGCGCACCCGTGAGTACATCAACATCATTCGGCAGATCTGGGCCCGCGAGGCGCCCGTTCATTTCGATGGGGAGTACTACACGATTCCCGCCACCGGTCCCGGTACCACAGGCATGGGAAAGCCCCTGAAGAGCATCGTCCACGGCAGCCCGGACATCCCGATCTACACCGCTTCAATTTCGCCCAACGGCCTCCGCTGCTCCGGTGAAGTCGCCGACGGTGTGTTNCCCATGATGCTCGACCCGGAAACCGTCGACCGCGCCTACCTTCCCTTCATCGAGGAAGGATTCGCCAAAGCCGAGGGCGAGAAGAGCCTGGAAAACTTTTCGGTCGTACCCGGAGTGAGTGTCATCATTCACGACGATATCGAGCAGGTTCGAGTGCCCGTGAAGTCGCACATGGCTCTCTATATCGGGGGCATGGGAGCCAGAGACAAGAACTTCTACAACGATCTCGCCAAGAGGCTCGGCTACGAGGAAGCAGCCCAGAAGATCCAGGATCTCTTCCTNGATGGGAAGAAACAGGAAGCGGCCATGGCCGTCCCGGATGATCTGGTCGACGCCTGTCACCTGGTCGGCCCCGCGGACAGGATCCGTGACCGACTTCAAGCCTGGAAAGAAGCGGGCAACAAGAGGTGGGTCGACACCATGAGCATTTCGACCACACAGACCGAAGCGCTCGAACTGGTCGCCGAGGAAATGCTCTAGAGCGACTCGAAAGAAAAAGGCCGTCCAGATTCATCCTCTGGACGGCCTTCATTCAACTCAAGGTGTGAGCCGTAAGGCTAGTAACCACCCAGGGTCGCGTACCGATCCCGGTGCCAGGATGAAGACCCCAGTGTCTCAACCATGACTCGCCCACGCTTGAGATAGAGGCCGATATCCTCCTCATCGGTCACACCGATTCCACCGTACATCTGAACGGCCTCGTTGCAGATCATGACAACGGCATCGTTCAGCCTTGCCTTCGCGCAACTCGTCAGCATGGAAAGCCGTTCGTGGTCATCTCCATCGAGCGCACTCATCGCTTCCATCACGATGGAGCGAGACAGNTCCGCCTCGACGAACATATTGGCCGCGCGATGCTTGAGCGCCTGGAATGTACCAATCAACACCCCGAACTGCTCTCGGGTCTTCAGATACTCCAAGGTCTTCTGGAATGCCTGATCCAGGGTTCCCAGCATCTCAGCACACAGCATGATGGTCGCACGATCCAGAACGGGATCGAGCACATCCGCACCCCGATCCACTTCTCCGATCACAGCCGACTTCTCGACCTTGACTCCATCCAGTCCGAGATTGGCCGCATTGCGACCGTCTACCATGATGGTCCGGTCGACCTGCAGGCCTTGCNCATCGGCATCCACCAGGAAGAGGGTCAGCCCCTCTCGGTCCGCTTTCGAACCTGAAGTCCTGGCGACAACGACGATCTGGTCCGCCACATGACCGTCCAGGACAAAAGTCTTGCATCCATTCAGGACAAATTGGTCACCTGACAACTCAGCGGTCGTCTCCACATGGTGAGGGCTGTAGTGGGAACGCTCCTGGAAGGCGAGAGAAAGGACCTTCTCGCCGGAACAAACCGCAGTCAGCACNTCCTTCTGCTGCAATTCATTCCCACCTTCAAGAATGCAGCCGCCGCCCATCACCACACTGGCAAGAATGGGCTGAGCCACCAAGGCGCGTCCACACTCTTCAAAGATCTGGCCCAATTCGAAATAACCCATGTCGAGTCCGCCAAAGTCTTCGGGGTAGACAACACCCGTCCACCCCAACTCGGACATTTCCGAAAAGAGTTTTCGATCAAAGCCAACTTCATCCACGCTATCGCGAAGCCTTCGCAATTCCGCAACAGGGCTCTTCTCTTGAATGAATTCGTGGGCGGTCTGTTTGAGCAGTTCCTGCTCTTCTGTCAGTATGAATCCCATTTTCTCTTCTCCCCTGACTCTCGATCAATCCGGAAGGCCAAGCACGCGCTTGGCAATGATGTTGAGCTGCACTTCGGAAGTNCCGCCTTCAATGGAGTTCCCATAGGAACGCAGCCAATCGCGAGTCTGCGAGAGCTCTTCGCTCTTGAACGCATCCCCCTCCCAGCCCAGGGACCGCGTGCCCATCATCGACATACGCACTTCATTCCGGCGCTTGTTGAGCTCTGTGCCATAGAGTTTGAAAATCGAAGATGCGGGTCCAGGCGGGATTCCCGCCTTGGCTTCGGCAGCGGACTTATGCGTCGTCGCCGAAAACACCTGCTGATCCATCTTCAACTGGGTGATTCGTTGACGGATCTCNGCGTCAGCAATTCGNCCCTCGACCTCACCAAAATAGTCCTTGGCCTTGTCGGTGATGCTGCCGTAGCTTCCACCGCCCATACCGAATCCCATGCCACCGATCATCGACCGCTCATGCTGGAGCAATCGCTTCGCAATGGTCCAACCGCCACCCAGCGGTCCCACCAACTGATCCTTGGGGACCTTGACGTTCTCGAAGAAGGTCTGGCAGAAGGGAGAAGCTCCACTGATCAGCTGGATGGGTGAAACCGTCACACCCGGGCTCTTCATATCAAAGAGCAGGAAGCTGATGCCATCGTGCTTGGGCACGCTGGTGTCAGTTCTCACCAGGCAGAAAATCCAATCCGCATTGTCCGCATAGCTGGTCCAGATCTTCTGACCGTTGACCAGGAAGTGGTCCCCCATGTCTTCGGCGCGAGTCTGGAGACTGGCCAGATCTGATCCGGATCCCGGCTCGCTGTATCCCTGGCACCACCAGATCTTGCCTTGGGTGATCTCCGGAATGAACCGCTGCTTCTGCTCTTCCGTCGCGTACTCCAGCAGAACAGGGCCCAGCATCGACATGCCAAAACTGGTCAGGGCCGGCGGAGCCCCGAGGGCGCTCATTTCCTGGCTCAAGACCTTGGCTTCTTCTTTACTGAGGCCGCCTCCACCGTACTCCGAAGGCCAGGTCGGACACGTCCAACCCTTCTCTCCCATCCGGTCGAGCCAGACTTTCTTGTCGTCTGTTCGACCCTGAGCGGCACGACCACCCCACTCCAGATCCTCCGCCGATGCGGATCCACCGCGCAGGGACTCGGGGCATTGGGCCTCTAGCCATGAGCGAACTTCTTGCCTGAAACCATCTAGGTCGGACATGATTGGACTCTCCTGATTCTCGAAGTTGGAAACGACGCCAAGGCCTGGTTCTGCGCAGCTGGAACAAAGCCTTTCGGGCTACTCGATTGGCCACCCTGCAGCGTCTTCGTTGAGCACTCCCAAAGCAGGCAAATAGANCCCCCTCTGGAGGAGTGTGACCCCCCAATGGATGCTGGGGAGCGCTTACCTCAAACCGAATTTTTGACAAAACAGACCGTAGACATTGGCAGATCCCGTGCCAATATGCCACTCGGCGCTACTCTTCCGGTCCTTCAAAGATCTGCTTACCCACCCTCCCCCCACAGGAGCTCGATTATGGATTTTGCCCCCGACGAGAAGACCGAATTCCTCATCAATCAGGTCCAGGAATTCATGGATGAGCATATCTACCCGAATGAGCAGGCCTATTACGAAGAGCACGCTTCTCTTCCCGACCGATGGCAATCACCTCCGATGCTGGAGGACCTGAAGGAAAAGGCCCGAGCGGCGGGCTTGTGGAACCTCTTCCTGCCCGAGAGCGAATCCGGAGGTGGGCTGACCAACCTTCAGTACGCCTCGCTGTGCGAGCTCATGGGGCGCGTGGGCTTCGCGGCGGAAGTGTTCAACTGCTCCGCACCGGACACCGGAAACATGGAAGTCATCGAGCGCTATGGCAACGAGGAGCACAAGCAACAGTGGCTGAGGCCTCTCCTGGACGGTCAGATCCGATCTGCTTTTGCGATGACCGAGCCGGCCGTCGCTTCTTCCGACGCAACCAACATCCAGACCGAAATAAGACGAGACGGAGACGAGTACGTCATCAACGGCCGGAAATGGTGGACTTCCGGTATCTGTGACCCTCGCTGCAAAATCATGGTCGTCATGGGAAAAACCCGATTCGACGGTCCCATCCACGAACAACAGAGCCAGGTTCTCGTCCCCCGGGACACACCGGGCATCACTGTCCTACGGCACCTGCCTGTCTTCGGCTTCGATGATGCGCCGCACGGCCACGGAGAGGTCCTCTTTGAAGACGTTCGTGTCCCCGCGAGCAATATCCTCCTTGGCGAAGGACGAGGCTTTGAAATCGCCCAGGGTCGACTCGGCCCCGGACGAATCCATCACTGCATGCGTGTCATCGGCGTGGCCGAGCGAGCCCTCGAGAAGATGTGCGAACGTCTCATGACCCGGACCGCCTTCGGCAAGAAGGTCTATGAACATTCTGTCTGGGAAGAACGGATCGCCGATGCCCGTATTGAAATCGAGTGTTCTCGACTCCTGACCCTCAAAGCCGCCTACATGATGGACACGGTGGGCAACAAGGTCGCTCGTTCAGAAATCGCCATGATCAAGGTCAAGGCCCCCATCATGGCTCTCAAGATCATTGATGATGCCATTCAAGCTCACGGAGGTGGAGGGGTGACTTCCGACTTCGGACTCGCGGCCTCCTACGCCGGGGTGCGAACGCTCCGGATTGCCGACGGACCGGATGAAGTACACCGTCGCACCATTGCCCGGCTCGAGCTCAAACGACAGAGAGCGATCTCCGGTATCGAGCGCTGATCCGAGAGGACCTACTCGAAGCCGGCTCGGATGCGTGGCTGACCCGCGTCGTGTTCAACCACGCGACCGATCACGCAGGCCGCCGGGTCTCCGCCTGACCGCAAACTCTGCAAGAGCGCCTCGGTTTTCTCGGCCGATATGGCCATGAGCAGGCCTCCCGAAGTCTGGGGATCAAACAAGAGTTCAAGAAGAGCCGGATCTCCGTTCGGCCCCTTCACGCCCACCTGGTCTGCCAAAGCCACGTTCTGGTGATGGAAAGTACTGGTAATCCCCCTGCGAACCAGGTCAACCACACCCGGCAGAACCGGGACCTCCTTCATCGACAACTCTGCGGCCACGCCACTCGCCTCGAGAACCTCAAGCAGATGGCCCGCAAGACCAAAGCCGCTCACGTCGGTGCAGACCGAAACAAGCGAATCAAGAGCAGTCCTTGCGGCCTCGGCGTTGTTACGACGCATGCTGTCCAGCCCTTCGCCCAACCATGCCCCCCGAACAAGCCCCTGGGCATCCGCCGCCAGAAGCACACCCGTTCCCAACGGCTTGGTGAGGATCAATTCATCGCCTGGGGAAAGACCCGAAAGGCCCAGGAAGTCTCCTTTGGTCGCGGGCTCTCCTGTCACGCAAAGTCCAACAAAGAGTTCAGGACCGGTCGTGCTGTGCCCCCCCACCAGGGATATACCGAGAGGATCCAGAGCTGACCTGATCCCGGCCAGCGTCTGATAGAGGCTTTCGGACTCGCGACCGGGCGTGTCGGCCGGGACCGTCACCAGAGCNAGGGCATGACGAGCGTCCGCTCCTTTGGCCACCACATCACTGACTGCGTTGACGGTGGCCACATGACCCACCAGCCAGGGATCATCCACAAAAGCCCGAAAGGCATCCACGCTGGCCAACATGATGTCCCCACCCGACCATTCAAGCACCGCTGCATCATCGGCCTCGGCCAGACCGACCAGAACACTTTCATCGGGCGGAGAGGGATCCAGCCGACTCAAAGCGGCATTCAATGGCGATGGCCCCACCTTGGCCGCACAACCGCCACAAATCATTTCCTCGGAGTCGCCCATATCCTCCGGGTCCGGGAAGAAGGGGCTGGGGCGTCCGTGCCCATCCAGAACCTGAAAACGCTTCATGAAGCGACGGTCAATCCAATCCTTGAGACGCCAGACCGAGTGCCCCCCCATGGCGAGACCCCACTTCCCGCCTACCGCCCGCTTCTCCCCCACATTGACAAGAGCGAGGAAGTCTCGCTGCGGCCGCCAAGCGCGCAATCGTCGACTCTCCAACCGAGCCCGGATATTCCGATCCAGATAGGGACCGGATCGGACGGCATAGACACCAGCGCGGGGAACCCACGCATGATCGATCAACCTTGCGCAATCTCCCGCGGCAAAAAGGTCATCGCACCCCTCCACTTGCAGAGTGGATTCAACACGGACAAAACCTTTGTCATCTGTGGGCAGACCACTCTCCTTCAAGAAAGCCGGGGCGGCGGCTCCCGTTGCAAGCAGAGTCAGATCGGTTGGAATGGTCTCATCCCCAGAGTCCCGAGAGGAAAGCACCAGCCCCTCCTCGTTTGCGGAAACAACACGAGTGCCGAGACGGACCTTGATTCCCCGCTGAGTCAGTTCCTTCTCGATCCGACGAGCCAGGGATCGGTGGCTTTCGGGCAAGAGGGCCTGGGAACCGGCAATGATTTCGATCTCGGCGTGACATCCCATTTTGCGCAACCGGGCTTCCGTACACAGGGCCAATTCCACTCCGGCCGCTCCGCCACCAATCACCGAAACCTGAGGGGAAGCAGCTTCGCCCTGGGCCAACTCCTCGATTCGATCGCCTATACGTCGAACAAACCGTGAAATCGGACGGGTCGCCAGACCAAANGCCCACTNTCTNAGACCTGGAAGCTCNCGTACNGTGGACCCCACATCCAGGCTNGCGACATCAAACGAAATCGGTGGGCGGCCTTCCACTTCCACGACCTTGGCCTCAGGGTCGATTCCCGTCGCCCTGGCCAGCACACACCGCGCACCGGCCCGACGAGCCAGCGGCAATACGTCAAGGGTGAGATCCTCGACCTCATAGTCACCGGCCACCGCGCCCGGAACCATGCCGGAATACACCGCCTCATATCGATCCACAACCACTGTTAAACGCACATTGGGTATGGGCTTCATCATGAAGCGACGCAAGAGCTGAACGTGAGCGTGGCCCCCGCCTACCAGTACGAGGTCTCGTACGGAGGAAGCCGCTTGTCCTGCCTGTTTAACACGGGAAAGTTTCATTCTCGACCGACTCTATGGGCTAAGTCCTGAATCCTCGCATATAGCCAACTCCGTACCCACCCTCTATCCTTCCCTTTTTGGAGACAAGTGTGGGTTTACTGATTCAGAAGCTACTCGAGACCCAGCATCGAGACGGCTGGCTCTCCGATGAAGCGCTCAAGGCGCTGTCGGCCGAACTCGGTATCCCCCTACACCGCCTTGAAGGCCTCACCACCTTCTACACACACTTCAGGCGCGAGCCTCCCAAATCCGTGAAGTTGGAGATCTGCCGAGACCTTTCATGCAAGCTGGCGGGTGGTGCTGAAATCCATGAGCGTCTGCTGAGCGAATCGACCTCCAAGGAACACATCGAGATCGTGGAGGTCTCATGCCTGGGTCGCTGTGATCTGGCTCCCGCAGCGGCCCTGGACGAACAAGCGGTCTGCACACGAAGCCTGAAAGCAGCGGATCTGGAGCAGGCTTCGCAGGACGCACGAAGAGCGAAGCCCGAAACTCCAAAAGCCTTTCCTTCCATGGAGATCTACGCCTCTCCAGAAGAGCGATACGGAACCCTGAGGCAGAAACTCGGGACTGAGCCTTCCACGCTGAGCGCGGAACTCGAGAAATCGGGTCTTCGCGGAATGGGAGGCGCCGCCTTTCCCACCGGCCGGAAGTGGGGACTGGTCGCAGGCGCACCGCCCGGCCCTCGTCACGTCATCACCAATGCAGACGAAAGCGAACCCGGAAGTTTCAAGGACCGACAGATTCTCGCTTCGCTCCCGCATCTGGTCATCGAGGGCATGGCCCTGGCGGCCTACTGCGTCGGAGCCGAAGAGGGGACCCTCTTCATACGGCACGAGTACGAACCCGAGCGTCAACTCGTCCAGGCGGCCATTGACGAAGCCCGCCAACTGGGCGCACTCGGCAAAAACATCTTCGGCAGCTCATTCAGCTTCGACATCGAGATCTTTGTTTCCCCGGGTGGTTATATCCTCGGCGAAGAAACAGCGCTTCTTGAATGCCTGGAAGACCGAAGAGGGGAACCAAGAAACAAGCCACCCTTCCCCGGCATGAAAGGGCTGAACGAGAAACCCACCCTGATCAACAACGTAGAGACGCTGGCTCATGCAACAACCATCCTCCATCACGGTGCCGATTGGTGGCACGCGTTGGGGACTCATGAGTTCTCAGGCCAGAAATTCATGAGTGTGAGTGGAGATGTTGCCACGCCCGGAGTCCACCTTGTTCCCTTCGGCACACACCTTGGCGAAGTCCTCGACCTCTGCGGGGGGATGAGAGAAGGCCTTCCCCTCGGCGCCATCGTGCCCGGCGGCGCCTCCAGCAACTTCCTGCCTCCCGATGCACTGGATGTCGCAGTCGACTTCGATGCCCTGAGCAAAGCGGGTTCAATGCTCGGCTCGGGCGGAGCAGTTTTCATCGCCGAGAATCAAGACCTGCTACAAGCGGCTCTCAACATCACGCGTTTCTTCCGCAACGAATCCTGCGGCAAGTGTGTCCCCTGCCGCATCGGAACCGAAAAGGCCGTCGCCATGATCGAAGAGGCCGGCGAGCTCTCGGACAACACCTATGAAAAACTGTGCTCACTCAACGACACCCTGGCCAGGACCAGTATCTGCGGCCTTGGACAGATTGCCCTCGGTCCCATCCTTTCAATGGCGCGGAATTTTCCGGGTCAGCGAAGCGACGGATAGTAGATTGGGGCATTCGGGCATCGTGCTATGTGGCGGCCTTTCCTCTCGGATGGGAAGGGACAAGGCATGGCTTCCCTGGCATGATCAACCCATGGTCTGTCACGTAGTAGAGAGGTTGGCTGAAACACTGGATGACATCGTGGTAGTCGCCGCACCCGGCCAAGCGCTTCCGGAGTTGAAAGCCCGCATCGTTCGTGACCGCGAGCCTCACCTGGGCCCCCTCGCCGGCCTGCGAGAAGGGCTCGCCGCGATCAAGAACCCACGAGCCTTCGTCACTGCCACCGACGCACCGTTCTTGACTTCGGGATTCATCAAAAACCTTCTATCAAGAGAAGAGCCGATCGCTCCCGAAGTAGACGGCTTCACCCAGACCCTGTGCGCCGTCTATCCGGCTGAGGCGAGTCGCAGGGCCGATGAAATCCTTTCTGCGGGGAGACGCAGGCCTCTTGAACTGGTCGAATCCATGGGCTTCACGAAAATTGCCGAACACGAACTGGTGGATCCAGAATCCATCTCCGGATTCAACACTCCCGATGCGTACCTCGAAGCGGCCCGGAAGATCGCGCCCCACGGCCAGGTCGTGATCACACGTGAAAATGGAGATACGATTTCCACTCCCATTGGAAGCCTCCAAGACGTACTCCGCGCGGCGGGCATCGAGGCCCTGGAACCCCAGGTCACATTCAAGAAGGGACTCACCTTCAATGGATTGTCGGTCCCTGTCGGCCCCGGCGAAGAGCTGCAGATCACGGCCTCTCCGGAAAGATGACCCAAGCCATCGATACTCCGCGAGTCCTTTTCAATTGGTGATAACATGGAAGAGTCATGATGGAACTCACGATAAACGGGAATAGGATACAGGCCCACGAAGGCCAGACGATTCTTGAGGCCGCGCAAGAAGCCGGAATCGATATCCCTACGCTCTGCCACGACCCCAAGCTCAAACCGGTTGGGGTATGTCGTGTCTGCGTCGTCGATACGGGCGAACGAACCCTCGCTGCAGCCTGCGTCCGCAAGGCCGAAGCCAACATGGAAGTGAAGACAGACACGCCGGAAGTCACATCCCACCGAAAGACGCTGGTCGAACTCTTGATGGCCGATCAACCGGACCTGGAGTTGGACGCTCGACAGACCAGTCTCGGCAACAATGAATTGATCGCCCTGGCCACGGACCTCGATGCCCAGGGGACCCAATGGAAGGGAAAAGCAGAAAAGCCGAAAGACCAGAGTTCGCCGGTCATCGCCGTCGATCATGCGGCCTGCATTCTCTGCGATCGCTGCATACGCGCGTGTGACGATGTCCAGAGCAATGAAGTCATCGGCCGGACCGGCAAGGGATACAACGCCCGAATCGCCTTCGACCTCGATAACGCCATGGGAGAGAGCACCTGTGTTTCCTGTGGAGAATGTGCGGCGGCCTGTCCGACCGGCGCGCTCGTCGACAAGCCCGTCGACCTGCCCCTGCGCCCACCCTCCACGCTGGAACAGGTCGATAGCGTATGCCCTTACTGTGGTGTCGGGTGTGCCCTGACCTACCACGTCGACAGAAAAGCCGACAAAATCGTTTTCGCCGAAGGCCGAGACAGTCCGGGCAACCAATCCCGCTTGTGCGTGAAAGGGCGATACGGATGGGACTACGCCAAAAACCCCCAGCGCCTCACCAAGCCCTTGATCCGTCGCGAAAGCGCCTACCCGAAAGGTGCGCTTTCTCCGGAAGTGCGAGGTGAAAAACGGAACAGGAAGAAAGCCGGGGGACTGGTCGACTACGATCAGATCATGCCCTTCTTCCGTGAAGCCACCTGGGAAGAGGCGCTGGATCTCGTGGCCAACCGACTCACTGGCATTCGTGACCAGCATGGAGCCCAGGCTCTCGCGGGTTTTGGAAGCGCCAAGTGCTCCAACGAGGAAGCCTACCTCTTCCAGAAATGGATTCGTGCCTGTTGGGGTACCAACAACGTCGACCATTGCACACGCCTCTGTCATGCCTCAAGCGTCGCCGCCTTGATGGAAGGGATCGGGAGCGGTGCCGTCACCACCACATATGGGGACGCCCTGAATGCAGAGGCCATCCTCATCACAGGATCAAACGCCACCGCCAACCACCCTGTGGCGGCCACCTTCTTCAAGCAAGCCCACAAGCAGGGAACCAAACTGATCGTGGTGGACCCGAGGCAATCCCCGCTTGGCAACCAAGCTGATTTCTTCTGCCAAATCCGACCCGGTACCGACGTCGCCTTCTATGACGCACTCATGCACGTCATCATTGAAGAAGATCTCTACGATCAGGAATACATAGAAGCCCACACGGAGAATTTCGAAGCGCTCCGTGAGATGGTTCAGCCCTATACCCCGGAAAAGGCGGCACCCATCTGTGGAATCCCGGCAGACACACTGCGCGAGGTCGCGCGAAGCTTCGCCACAGCCAAGGGCGGGATCATCTTCTGGGGAATGGGAATCTCGCAACACGTCTACGGCACCAATAATTCACGCTGCCTGATCGCCCTTGCGCTCCTGACTGGAAATATCGGGCGCACCGGCAGTGGCCTGCACCCGCTCCGCGGCCAGAACAATGTGCAGGGAGCCAGTGATGCGGGATTGATCCCCATGGTCTTTCCCGACTATCAATCGGTAGAAGA
Organism: Spirochaeta sp.; assembly: GCA_002691025.1. Taxonomy (GTDB): domain Bacteria; phylum Myxococcota_A; class UBA9160; order UBA9160; family UBA4427; genus MED660. Next base: position 51,523 of record NZGT01000073.1, read on the forward strand.
CGAAGACATCCGGAACAAATTTGAAAAAGCCTGGGAAAAGGATCTTCCCCAGGAAAAGGGATTGACCGTAGTCGAGATCATGCATGCGGCGCTGAGCGGTGACGTGAAAGGCATGTACATCATGGGAGAAAACCCCTTTCTCTCGGACCCCAATACGAACAAGGTCCGGAAAGGACTTTCCAATCTCGACTTCCTGGCGGTGCAAGACATCTTCCTGACCGAAACAGCTGAATTTGCGGATGTCATCCTCCCATCCAGCTCCTATCTGGAAAAGCTTGGCACCTACACCAACACGGATCGGCGAGTCCAGATCGGTCGCCCCGTCCACGGCCTGCCGGGCGAAGCCCGGTTGGACTGGCAGATCATCACAGAGCTCTCCACACGGATGGGTTACCCGATGGACTATGACTCACCCGAGCAGGTCTTCACCGAATTCACCTCTCTCTCCGGCTCCTACTCGACACTCAATTACGATCACCTGGGCGCAACAGGAAAGCTCTGGCCAAACCCCGACCCGGAAAACGACGAAGGACCTACGGTTCTTTTCGGAGATGGATTCCCGACTCCCAATGGCCGAGCCAAGTTCGTGCCCGCCGAGTGGACCGCATCGCCGGAACTACCCGACGACGAGTATCCCTACATCCTCACGACGGGAAGAGTCCTCGAGCATTGGCATACAGGGTCCATGACACGACGAAGTCGTGCTCTGCATGAAATCGAGCCCAATGCTTTCGTCGGACTCCACCCCGACGATGCAGCCAGTCTCGGCGTCGTCGAGAAGCAGTTCGTGGATGTAGAGAGCCGGAGAGGAAAAGTGACTCTTCAAGTCCGCATCGACCCCCAGGAAAGCCCTGGCGCCGCGTTCATGCCCTTCCACTTCAGGGAAGCCGCCGCGAACCTGCTCACCCTGGACAACCTGGACCCCGATGGAAAGATTCCGGAGTTCAAGTTCTGCGCGATCAAGATATCTCCAGCCGATCCCAGCTCGACTTCCTGAAGTCGGAAATCAACCCGGTGCAGGGTCGTTGTAACCCGTAAGTCCATACCCCGCATGAGGCCCCATGATGGCCTGCTCGAGAACCCCGATCCCTTCTTCGGACCCACACCGAGCACGCACGATCTGCTGGATATGCAGGTTGTCGATGGCCAACTCATCGGCATCGTCGCATCGCCAGGATTCGCCCGCCATGGCGAGTTCACCCTTCCAGCGACCGTGGCTCCACTCCAGGTGGCTATAGCCGATTCCCTTCATTCGAAAACAGAGAACCGGGTCGAGCTGCATCTCGAGTTGTTCTCCATTCCTGCGCCGTAGGGTCATTTCGGCCGAACTGATCCTCCGTGTGCCCGGAACAAAGCTCACTCGGTGCTCGACTCCCGCAAGGCGCTCCGCGTCGGGATCTTCCACACCCGGGAGGTCATCTGGATTCGAATAGGTCGGCATCAGCATTCCATCCCAATGCCACATCTCTGCATGCTGATCCTCGAAAAGGCCGGCGTGAGTGCACCGATCCTCCCAGTGAAGAGGAGCCCACAGGAAGAAGATCTGCGGAATCTGGGTCAACGGCGCACCCATGGGCGCAGGGTCACCCACAGGCCGGATCCCCCAGGAGCGATCCTTCGTCCCGTAGACTTCATCAGGACCGATCCGAAGCGTCTTCCCCTTGTAACGGATTTCTCCCTTCCAGAACCCGAACTGATTGAAGCGCGTCGCTTTCATCATGATCGCGTAGGTCCGTGGCGTCACCTGGTGCCCTTCGGCAAAGCTGGCGGTTCTCGGAATCCATTCCAGCGAGCACGCAATCCCTGTCTCATTATCGTCCAGCGTCACCCGAAGCGACTTCATGGGCTCCAGGATATCGATACGGAAAGGACCCACCTGAAGGTCAGAGGGCTCGACCGGGGCGCGCCGGGAGGCGTGAAAAGCGTGCTGCTCGCCATCGATCACGAGACTGAAGCCGCAATCCATGATTCCCAGATTCGGATAGAGGGCCGCACCGATTCCGAAATAGAAATCACCCTGCTTCGAATACCCGTTGAACCAATAGCGATCGTAGACATGTCGATCCGTAGTCTCTGGAATCTTGATGGGTTCACTGGTCTGGTGGATCGGATAGTCGTCAAAACGGGAAAGCACGGTAAAACACTCCTCCTGGTCGGTACCCAGATTGTCCACTGCGGGTTTCCCAGGCGAGATCAACAAACCCGAATCGCCTGGAAACACCGCTCAAAACTAGCTCAGTCCAGCCCCATACATGATTCCCGATTCGACGATTCACCCCTGGAAAGAGGCATAAAATCATCCCATTTCCCTGTAACGCTGATTTCGCGCCAATCTCGGGGGGGATATCGCAGGCGGAAGTCCCAGTCTCTCCACCGGGTCGCCTTTGAGCGTAAGCACCACGCACGGCATCCGGTCGAAGATTCGACGTGCGAGATAGAAAGGGCCCCACCACGGTAACCCCAGCCGACGATTTATCTTCACAGCACCGAGCAGAAAACCGAAACGACGACGAGGAAAACCGGGGCGCTCTGACCATCGCTCGATAAAAGCGAAGAGATAGGGCAGCCTCTCTTCTCGATCCCTGAGAACCTTCGCCTCCGCTTGAATGGTATAGCCGGGCGAAAACTCAACCGTATGCAAAACGAGATCGGGGCTTCGGGCGAGACTGGCAACCCAATCCCGCTTTCCGGGAAACCCGGAAAGCACCACCTCTCGCCCTCCGGACCAACCGAAGGTCGTCTCAAGAGTCCGCAGCGAACCGTCTTTCCGGGCAAACGTAGTCCGAACTACGAAGCTGCGTCTCAGGATTTCACTGAATTCAGGCGGCCATTCTGACATCGTTCGAAAGCCTAGCCGGAGCGAAGGGGCCACGCGACAAGGCGACTGGCCGTTCGGTATGCCGAGATCAGACCCTGCGCAGGGCGAGCCCGGCCGAAAGCAGGATCCCGGATGCCAGAAGTGCCATGCCTGCAAACCCCAGAACAGGCACCGGCAAAGCCTGGGCGACCCGGCCTGAAAAGTGGGTCGTCCACTGCGTACTCACCGAAATCTGGACCGGCTCACCGCCGATCTGAGCAGACTGGACCAACAGCAGGCCCGTGGCCAGTTCCACTTCATATTCCACGAACCCATCGAGATCCGTGTCGCCCAGAACCCGAAACAAGCCTGTCAGGACCACATCCTGTTCAGGCACGACCAGGTCAGGCACATTGAACTCGAGATCACCGATCACATCCGCCAGGGCGGCGTAGGGCACCGTCGCTGCGATTGGATGATTGCCTGCCGAGAGCGAAGAAAACCCCGAAGGCGAGATCAGCGGAGCCGCAGTTGCGAAGATCTCGAGATTCACGAATTCCGGAATACCGGCAAAAGGAATGTAATTGAATTCAAGATCCTCACCGGTCAAGAATGCGAAGGAAGGCTGTACGCCGAAGCCGAGATCGACATCGCCGTCGGTCAGGAACTGGATTGTGCCGGCGCCATCATCGATCTCCATGCTCCCACTTCCCGAGAGAGTCGAAGTTCGGGTATCCGAGTAACCGTCGACCTGATCGCAAATGAATCCGCTGGATGGACATTGCACTTGAACCGTCATCACGACCTGGTTGGCTCCTGGTGCCCCATCCGTCTGCCAGGTTCCGGGCGTCGCATGCGCGGAGCCACTCCACAGAAGAAAGCTGACCAGAAGGATACCGCTGAAGCGAAGCGTACCCCGACTTCTCATGGTGCTGCACTCATATCGAAGAAGACGGATATGTACTCTCCGACTCGATCTACATCGATCAAGTTCAACTGCAATCCCAGGAACTCAGGCAAGGGAAAGGATCCAAGAGAATCTCCGAGAGTCGGCACCGCAACCCCGATCAGGGAAGGCAGGAAGAGTTCCAGCGTCGCGGTGTCCACATAGAGCGGGTTCTCCACCAGTATGACATCCACGTTGGACGGATCCGGAGCCTCTACATCAAAGCTGAGGCCACCCTCCTCATACCCGACATCCACACCCAAACTCAAATCCACCAGACCGCCCAGAAGAACCACTGAAGGCTCCACTACGGGAACGACCGAGAATTCGAGATGGCTGATCAGCAGGGTCGCAAGCTGACCCGACGGGCCGGCCTCCCCCGAAAAGATTGGCGCCAGGGTGGGCCGGATCATGAACTGCAGTGGTTCACTCGGGTCCAGGAATGAGAACTGGGGGAAGATCGCAGCCAGGAGTCCAGCCGTAATCGGTGCCAGCCCCAGACCCAGATCAAATTCAGAAATCGTGGTCAGCAAGAGCCCGCTCTCTGTTTCCGCTTTCAACAATTGGTTGAACGCGGAAGCGGAAATGCTGATTCCCAACTCATAGGGCTGTCCCCCTGGAGAGAGTGGGCCAAAAATGGGAAAGACCTGATCCACGTCATACGAAGCATCCAGATCCACCGCTTCGGGGTCGGGCTCAGAGCTGAGAATCCGGGCATCGCTATCAAACGTGATGCCCTCGCTGTCCATGTAGATGTCGTAGAAGGGAGCTTCAAGACTGACGCCCAGCGCACTTCCAATGGGACCCGCGATCTCGATGGCGTCCAGCGTAGATTCAATGGAGCCCGCGATGGGAGTATTCCCTGATTCGTCCACTTCATTCAAGAAGTCTTCCAGACCGGGTTTGACGAAGTTGTTCTGTAGATCACTCACCGCCAGCCCCACGAAGAACTCCACGATGAAGCCCAGGAATCCGTCGCAGGTCGTGCTGTCGCTGAATCCCGACAACGCCACGTTCACGTCACCCAATTGGGAAACGTCCACCTGCTCTACATCACTCGCCAGGGGAGAGAGTTCAAAATCACCCGTGATATCGGCAGTGGCTGCGCTCACTTCAATCTGACAGGTAAACCCGATTCCCGTGACAGCCACGACATCCATCTTGAAGTAGAGGTCCTGGAGTTGAACATCGCCAGCCACGAAATCAGTCATTGAATCCACGTCGATGACGAAATCACTGATGCTGGGCGATGGGCTACCGCTCACCACGGCATCGATCCTTCCGATACAACCGAACCACGTGTCGGAATAGCAGTAATCGTCTTCCACCACAGTGCCAGGAGGAACCAGCGAGGCCACATCCAGCGGGACCAGATCCGCAACCAGCGGCTCGATCTCCTGCAGACCCGAGTCATTGAGGCGTAACGCGATCCCCTCCTGGGAAAAGTCGCCATCGGCGATGGAATCGCCGATCAACACGGTCACCCGATCTCGCAGGAGGGTGCCGCTATTTCCAATCACTTCCACCACGATGGGTTGTTCAATGCCCGTTGAAGCCAGAGGAATCGTTACCGCAAAAGTGGGCTGACCATTCAGGTCTCCCACCGAAATCCCATTGACCTGTACATCTTCCACAGCTTCGAGATTCACATCAATCAAGGCCCCCGTCACTTCGACGGTGGAAGCCGTAGTAAAAGCCCCATTGGCTGGCGAAACAAGTAAAACCCGGGCCGGACCATCCCCACAAGCCAACACAAACACAGCCAGCACCCACGCACAGGCCAATGCGCTCAAGCCTCTCGCGCGTACACACAGCATCGGAACCAGGCTCGATTTCGGACGGAAATCAGTGCTCACTCTGTGCCTCCGGAAATACGCAGGCCGAGCCGGATACGATAGAGACGGTCCTACCTCCCCAGACCAGACCTTCCATCCGCGCCTCAGATCCCTAGCCTCAAGAGCGATCGAGAAGAGCGGCCCCTCCACACCTACCTACAGGGGGTCGCCCATGCATGTCAAGCTTCTGTAGAAGAATTCCGGCATTCTACATGCTAATTTCAAGTCAATCATCTGATTGTGGATGTCTTTCCACTCAAACGAGAGTCTCCAAGCAGAACCGGGAGAGAAGAATGGGATTCTATGAAAATCGCGTATTGCCTCGCCTGATCGACAAGGGCTGCGGCGGACCGCCGGTCATGAAACAACGCGAAAAAATTGTTCCCAAGGCACATGGTCGGGTTCTGGAAGTCGGGATGGGATCGGGACTGAATCTGGGACTCTACGACCCGAATCAGGTGGAATTCGTCTGGGGGCTCGAACCCTCAGAAGGCATGCGACGACACGCCGAACCCCGACTGGCCGAATCACCCATCGAAGTCAAATGGCTCTCACTCCCCGGAGAGGAGATCCCGCTTGAAGACGACAGTGCGGATACGATTCTGCTGACGTTTACGCTCTGCACCATTCCCGATTTCAATCGAGCCCTTGAGCAGATGCGACGCGTCCTGAAGCCCACTGGCCAATTGCTCTTCTGCGAACACGGTGAGGCACCCGACCCCTCTATCCAGAAGTGGCAGAATCGGATCAACCCGATCTGGAAGAAGATCGCAGGGGGCTGCAATCTCAATCGCGCCATCCCCTCCTGCATTGAAGGTGCGGGATTCGAAATCCAGGAACTGGACAGCATGTACCTGCCCAACACGCCTCGCATCGCTGCGTTCAACTACTGGGGCGCGGCCGTCACACGCTGAGGCTCGAAGCCACCTCGCCCATGACTTCCAGGGCCGACCCGATGGCCCGGTCATCCACATCCATATGAGTCACGGCGCGAACGGTTGCTTCATCGATCGAACTCACGAGAACACCGCGCTCCCGGGACTGGGCGCAGAATTCATCCATACGCGGGACACGGAAGAACACGATATTCGTCTCGGGCCTTCGCAGGACTTCAAGGCCGGGAAGCTCAGCGAGCCCTTCAGCCAGCCGCAACGCTTTCGAATGATCTTCCGCCAACCTCTCGACATTGTGGTCAAGCGCATAGAGACCTGCGGCCGCAATTACACCGGCCTGACGCATTCCCCCTCCGAATAGCTTGCGAATGCGCAGGGCCTGCTTCAGGAAATCCCGGCCTCCACAGAGCAGGGAACCAATCGGAGCCCCCAGCCCCTTGGAGAGGCAGAATGAAACAGAGTCAAAGGGTCTGGCAATCTCTTCCACCGATTCCGCGGAGGCCACAGAAGCGTTGAAGACGCGGGCTCCATCCAGGTGAAGCTTCAACCCGTTCTCATGAACCCACTCGCCGATGGCCTCGGCCTCGGACTTCGGAAATACCCGCCCCCCACTGCGGTTATGGGTGTTCTCCAAGCACACCAGCCTCGTGCGGGCACTGTGGACATCGTCCGGCGCCACGGCCGCTTTCACGTCCTCCAGATTGAGGAAGCCACTCTGACCCAACAAGGAGATCTGGACGCCGGAAAGTGCCGCCGCCCCACCCGCCTCATCAACAAAGACATGGGCGTTCTGGCCCGCCAAAACGGCATCGCCAGGTTGCGTCCAGACACGGATGGCAATCTGGTTGGACATGGTGCCCGAGGGCACGAACAACGCCCCCTCCTTGCCTGTCAGCTCAGCGGCCTTTTCCTGGAGTCGGTTGACGGTGGGATCCTCGCCATACACATCATCTCCCACCAGAGCCTCAGCCATCGCCTCCCGCATGGCTGCTCCCGGGCGAGTCACCGTGTCACTACGCAGATCGATCGGATATCCCACTTCACGCATCCAGCAGACCCTCCGGGATGGAAATCCACAAACCCATCAGACTCACACGATGTGGCTCTCTGCACCTTGAAGCCCAAGTGAAAGCCAACGGTTCTCCCACAGAGCAGACGGGCCGTGCCCTGACCCGGAAGGAGATCCAGGAAAGGGCCGTGCAAAATCGGATCCTAGAATTCCGGCATGCCCGATTCAGCAATCCGCGCGCCGATCTTGTCCAACTGATGCTTGGCCGAACCCATCTCATGTTCGAGTTGCGTGGCCCAGATGAAATAGCGGTGCAGAGGGTAATCGACATCGATTCCGATCCCTCCATGCAGATGCTGGCAGGCAAAAGCAGCAAACTGGGCGCCTTCCGATGCCCAGTATTTCGCGACAGACACCGCATCGGTCGCCGAACGGTCCACGGAAAGAAGCCAGATCGCCTCCCAAACGCAGAGACGAAGACAATCCACCATGATGTAGGCATCACCGGCCCGCTGATGAAAGGCCTGGAAGCTGCCAATGGGTCGATCGAACTGAACGCGCTCTCGACCGTACTCCGAGGTCATCTCCAGGGCTCGCTCGACCACACCCAGCTGAATCGCCGAAAGAGCCGTGGTCGAATGTTCAACCAACCAGGAAAGGCGCTCACGACCTCCCGATGTACCCCCGAGAAGTTGGGCTTCAGTCACCGCCACACCATCCAGATCCACCATGGCATAAGCCTGCCGATTGGAAGACGACTGGGATTCGATCCGAAGCCCGTCCATACCCGGCTCGACCCAGGCAAGAATCACTCCACCCTCTTCGGTCGTGGCCGGAATCAGGATCCGGGCCGCTTGGTTTCCCGAAGGCACAAGGGACTTCTGACCAAAGAGACGGAATCCGTCTCCACTCTTCTCCGCTCGAGTCCGAGGCAAAAGCGGGTCACTGGAATCCAATTCTGTCAAAGCGGCCGTCAAGACCACCTCACCCGAGGCCACTCGCGGAAGCCATTCGGACTTGTCAGAATCTGTCCCAAATTCGGCAAGCGGCAAGGCGCCCAGCACCAGGGACGCGTAGACCGGCACAGGGGCCACAGCCCGACCGACCTCCTGACACACCAGTGCCAACGCGGTGAAACCCAGATCCATTCCACCGTATTCATCCGGAATCGCCACTCCGAGCAGGCTGCTGTCCGCAAGGGCCTGCCAGAGTTCGGGGGCCACCGCTTCTTCGCTGGCCTCAAACTCCTTGAGCCATTCAGGCGTCACCTTGTCGGCGAGAATCTTCCGCGCCAGTTCCGTGGCTGTATTTTCGTCATCTGTAAATTTGAAGTCCATGATCTGCTCCGAAATCCTGCCTATTGCTTGTAGTGAGGCAATCCCATACCGGCCATGGCGATGATGTCTCTTTGTACTTCGTTGGTTCCGCCGCCGAATGTCAGAATGAGACCGTTCCGATATGCGCTCTCAACCCGGCCTTGAAGAATCGCACCCGGACTGTCGCTCGCAATGTTGGCTCTCGTGCTGGTGATCTCCATCAAGGCGCGATAGGCCTCGATATTGAGCTCACTCCCGAATACCTTGACGGCTGAAGCCGTGGCCGGATGGGGATCGCCTCCCTGGGCCACCCAGGCCTGGCGCCAGTTCATCAGTCGTACAACCTGAACCTTGGCATACACCCGCGCCAGATTATGACGGACCCACGACTTGTCGATGACCCGCTCTCCGTCCACCTTCGTATCCCGAGCCCAGTCAATCACGTCACGAAGAGTACGACGGATCGGACCAATGCTGGTGAGCGAGATCCGCTCGTGATTGAGCTGGCCGGTAATCAACGACCAACCGTTGTTCTCTCCACCGATCAATGAGGAGTGGGGAACACGAACATTGTCATAGAACGTGGCGTTCGTGCTGACTCCACCCACGGTCATGATCGACTGCCTCGAGTACCCTTCTGCCGTGGTCGGCACCAGGAACATGGAAAGGCCCCGATGCTTGGGTGCATCGGGATCTGTGCGGACCGCAAGCCATACGTAGTCCGCATAAGCGGCCAGGCTCGTCCACATCTTCTGCCCATTGATGATCCAGTCGTCCCCTTCGCGCACGCCCGCCGTACGGAGCGAAGCCAGATCAGTTCCCGCAGAAGGTTCCGAGTAACCAATGGCGAAGAAGATCTCACCGGCCAGGATCTTCGGCAGGATCTCGGCCTTCTGCTCGTCGGTCCCGTATTGCATGATGGTCGGACCCACGGTGTTGAGGGTCAAGAAGGGAATCGGAAATCCAGCCGACTGCACTTCGTCGGCAAAAATGAATTGCTCCATGGGGGTGCGACCCTGACCACCGTATTCCGTCGGCCAACCGACACCGAGGAGGCCATCTCGACCCATGTCCTTCATGGCCTTTCGAAAGAGGGGCCCGCCGCCCTCGCCGTCGCCCCTGAGTTCTTCCACCAGTTCCGGGGTCATCATCTTGTTGAAATAGTCGCGAAGGTCATCGCGAAACTTCTTCTGCTCCGGGCTGAAGTCCAATTCCATCGGAGTCGCTCCCTTGATTCGTCAAAAGTGAAACACGTTCTACCTGTCTAAATAGAGTATTCGGGCTCGGCGCATATGTAAAGCCCACCTCTCCCCGGGGAAATCGGCCTCAACAGGAAAACGAGACTCCTGAACGCCCGCGAGCGGCATGATGGACCCGAACCCGAAGTGGCTAGGAATGGGCGCGAACGAGTTCTTCGACTCGATCCACCACCATGGTCCCGGCGCGCTCATTGAGGTGAATCATATCCGTGAGCAGGCGCATCTGGTGGCGCGAAGAGACCCGGTCCCAATTCCAACCCAGAAGGTAGTGATAGAACACCGCCTTCATGAAAAGTCGACTGGAAGCTTTTGCCGAATAGATTGGAGCACTCTCGGATGGGTCCGCGAGCAAGCGCTCCCTGAAGAGACGACCCATGGGAAGGCAGTGCAAACCTCGACGGGCAGCCTGCTCGTCGATGAAATCACTGACTTCCTCCTGAACCTGATCCACCGGCGCACCGCCCCGCTCTCCCAATGGCGGCGGAGTCAGCACCGCAACCTTCACGCCGGGAATCTTCTCCAATCGATCCAGGAGACGCGCATAGTTGTCCCGAAAGAAGTCCAGGTCGGGAGTCTGGGGAAGTTTCATGCGGCGAACATACTGGGCCGCCTCAGCCTGATCCTCGCACGCCCGAGCGTCATTGGTTCCCACCCATACGATCACCCAGGCCGGCTCCGCGACAACCAGATCATCGACCCGTTGAAGCAGGTTCCAGGCCAACTCTCCGTTGACTCCCGCATTCATGACGGTGTAACCCGACGGCTCCAGCCGTCGAGCCAGCCCTTCGACATAGTCAAAACCCGCATTACCGCGGGTCAGGCTGTCCCCCAGGCAGATCACGACTCGGCGACGATCCGCCGCCAGTGAAGAGCGAAACCCTTTGAGCTTCGCCATATGAGCCCCTGAGTAGAGAGGCTTGAATCGCCTCACTCCCCAGGCCAGAAGAATTCCGAAGAAAAAGAGAAGCCACAACATTCTGGAGGAATAGTACTCCGAGAACCCGGCTTTGCGCCCCCATGGGTATGGGCCTGATCTCCGACACAGAGCCCCAAGAGCAAAAAAGCGGCGCCCCCAGGACCTTTCTGCATCGGTTCGGTTTGCCTCTACGAAGCCTCGGCGTCTGTCGCGTAAACCGGTTTCGAGGCCTGGGTGTCAAAAGATGTACGGAGCCCATGAAATCAACCATGTCCCAGACAAGCACCCCGACCCGCTTCAGCCAAGTCACCTGTCTTCGCGACGAGACCGATCAAAGCGAAGAGGCCTTTCGCGCCTTCGTGGATCGATCCTCAGCCCGCGCCATGAGAGTCGCCTGGCGAATGCTTGGGGAAGACCCGGGCGCAGCCGAGGATGTGGTGCAGGATGCCTTCGTGGCGGCCTGGAAGGCGCTTCCGGAGTTTCGAGGAGAGGCCTCCTTGGACACCTGGTTCTTCCGGATCCTGGTCCGGCGCGCCCAAAACCACAGACGTTGGAAGAATATTCGAACCCTCTGGTCTGCTCCCCCCGACATCGACCCCGCCGATCCCAAGCCGGAGCCCAGCACCGATCCCCTGCTTCGGGGCCGGATCCAAAAAGCCCTCAAAGGGCTTTCCCGCAGACAACGAGAATCCTTCCTGCTCGTGCATATGGACGGTTTTTCCGTAAGGGAGACCGCGGCCATCCTGAGCCTTCGCCCCGGAACCATCAAAAGCCACGTGCACCGGGCGCGTCTTCACCTTCGCACCGAACTCAGCGATCTCACAAAGAATCCTCACCACTTGCAAACCGGGAGATCAGGAGACACCGATGATTCAGAATAGGCCGGATCTCAAGAGCGAATTCCCTGAGGACGACTCTCGAGTCATTGAATTGATCCAGAGCCAACTCGCACCCTCCCCTCGACCTTCTTCGCAGTTGGAGCGTCGACTCCGGGAAATCCCGATCCGATACCCCCGGCCCCCGATCAAACGGACTCTCTTCCTCAGAGCGAATATGGCGGCGGTCGGGACCGCCATCGGACTTCTTGTCCTCGCCCTGCTCTCAAGCCCGCAACCCCACTCCCTTGCCCTATCGGACCCGGATCCCTTTGAGCAGATCAGCGGCCAGTGGAGCTACGAACTCTTCGCTCCGCCGGAATTCGAGCCCATCGACCCCGTCTACCAGAACGAACTCCCTCTTCCCCCTGGCTACAACACACTTGAATACTGGGTGTATTGAATACAACACCTGCAAAACGCCCTTGCACCCGAACGACGAACGAGCACAGGCCCTCTCACCGAAGGCCACCTCATGATCCATGAAAAGGAGTGTTACGAAATGAACTCAACACGCATGAAGACTTCGCGCACCCTCGCACCCTTGATCCTCATCCTGTTCGTATCGAGCCTGCTCGTGGTGACCGAAGCATGGTCGAAACCGCGCCGGCACGACCGCAAGGCACCGGATGCTTTTCCGAACAAACTCCTTGAGGAAGTCGGAGTCGACGAAACCGTACGCGCTGAAATTTCAAGCCTCTCGGAATCATCCGAGGTCCAGGCAAGAAACATGCACCAGGAGATCCATGACGCACGCAAAGGCCTGCGAGGCCTTCTTGAAGAAGAAGCACCGGACCCGGCCCTCGTCATGAAGCAGGTAGACACCATCGGCGCTCTTGAAATCAAAGCCGACAAGCACCGGTTGAGCACCATGCTTTCCATTCGAGCACTCCTGACACCCGAGCAGCGTGCAGAACTCGAGGAACTCCATGAAGTCCATCGCGACAAAAGACATGGCCGGAAGATGCGAAAAGTCAAAAGAGCCTGTGAAGAGACCTTGATGGATTCGTGCTCTGGCGCTCAGAGCGATCGCGAACAGATCGAATGCCTNCGCGGCCAGGCACTGGACACCTCCGAGGCGTGCCAGACCGCNTTGCGCAAGCTCCACCGACCCGAACACCCTCGCCTGGGAAGAAAGTCCCAGGACACCCCGGACCCGATGGCCCAGGAAGGCTGATCCACCACAGCCGGACACAAGCCCCGGGGCTTCTCTGGACTCTCGTCAGGTGCCCAGGTCAAACCGATCGATATACCACTTCAATCTCTCACGNACCTGGTCCGCATCCAGGCCATACGAGGCCAGATCATACTCATGGCTTCCATGCTTTCCGCGAGGATGATTGGCTACGTGATCCTGCATGACCTTTTCCGCCTCTGCAGTCATGGAAAGTCCAAAATGATCGTAGAGACGGTCCACGGTCTGCATGGGACCCTCCACGAAATCGTCAAAACGGATGTCGAAAAAACGACCCGGGTCTTCCCTGTCCCTCACCGCAAGGCCGCGCTCAAGGGCGGTGGCGCAGAATTCGAGGACGGCGTTTCCCAACCCGGGCTGAGCCGAGCAGCCCTGTGAAAGAGAGAAGGTCTCCATCATGCTGCAGTAGGAGGCCACGGCCTCGACCGGATCCCGGTGATTCAAGACGACACAGGAATCGGGAAANGCNGAAAGGAGCGCGTCCAGACCCAGAAGATGAGCCGGTGANTTCANNAGCCANCGCTNNCCCGGNCNCTGCCAATCGATCATCTTCAAGATCTCNCGNTANTCCNCGTATTGNGGATGNAGGTCNAGNCCNTAGAANTANGANCCNTAAGGCTCNANCAGGACNTCNAANCCCTGATGNACATTCTCGAAGGTCATCGCCATNGGAATCACNCACTCTTCNGGNGTATCNGCATCGGNGNAATGGATNTTCGCNAANTCAGANTTCTNNTCCCGCATCTGGGCAAGCGCATNCTTCATGGCCTTGTATCGAGGNTCCTCGGCATCCGGAGGCAGGCCTTCAAGGGGGTCTGGGAAGGTTCCTTCCCAGAGCAGAAGCGGACGCGAGGCCGGGTCACATCCCAGCAGGTTGAAGGTCGCGGAGGTGCCACTCCGAGGGAGACCGGTCAGGAAGATCGGGCTCTGGATCTGCCTGTCCCGGATCTCCGGATGACGCTTGAAGGCGGCTTCGACACGGAGCCTCGTCCCAAGCAACCTGACGATGCGTCGCCAGTTCATTTTCCGCCCGCTCTCGCTCAGCCCCGCCGTCGTGTCCAGGGTTTCGCAAAGAGCAGACAGCCCCTTCTTGAAACGTTCATCTCCAAAATCATCCAGGCCGGTATCAGCATGGGCCCGGTCCATGAGGACNTTGACATCAAAAACAAATTCTTCCGAAGCACCCACTGGATCATTTCTCCTTCGTTGAATGAATAGGCTTTGCAAGCCGGGTAGCAGAATCGTTCACTCTGCCAGAAGTGCGCGCTCGACAAAGTCGAGCCGATCATTGCCGAAGAACATTGCTTCACCCACGAAAAAAGTCGGAGCGCCAAAAGCACCGCGNGCCACGGCTTCTTGACTGGTGTCCATGAGCGACTTCTTGACTTCCGGCTTCGAAGCCATGGCGAGAAGAGCCCCACCATCGAGGCCAGCCTCCTCCAGCACCGGAACCAGCACTTCCGGATCTCCCAGATTCTTCTCCTGCGCCCACATCGCCTTGAAGACNACTTCATGGAAGGCCTGGAAGACCCCATCCGCCTGAGCCGCATGAGCCACCCGCATGAGTTGAAGCGTNTTGATGGGGAAAAATGGATTCGAGGCGAAGGAGACTCCATAGTGGTCGACCCAACGCTTCAATTCCGTCGACTGATACTGGAGTTTGGGAACCACCGTTTCTTCAGCCGGGGAGCGGTTCCCCGTGGCCTTGAAGATCCCNCCCAGGAGCATGGGNCGATACTCGACCTCACAGTCCGTTCGCGTCTGGAGNNCCGTCAGGCGGGTATCCGCCAGATAGCTATAGGGNCTCCCATAGTCAAAAAAGAACTCCAGCTTCATCGGGTTTTCTCCAGTTCAGGTTTGANTCGAGCCATGCACCACGGGAGTCAANGCCTCTCCANACGATGGCCCTCACCTACAATCTACCCTCGATCAGGATCCGCGGAGAGAGGAAATCCATCACCTCGCCCCTGCCCTGATCGACTTCCCGCCATGTCTCTACGGTCAAACGAATCAAGACAACGCCACAGGTCGGCAGGCTCGGCGCCTTTACGCCACAAAGCCACCCCCACAAGGCCTCAAGGCCCGGATTATGGCCCACCACCACCAGGTGGCGGACAGCCTCATCGCAACTTCGCACAGCCTGAAGCAGATCGAAGGGCTCCGGCAGGTAGAGATCTTCCCGCGCCATCACAGTGGAAGGCGGCCATTCCATGACCTGAGCAAAGTGATGGGCCGTCGCCAGGGCTCGCCTCGCAGTGCTGGTCCAGACCACATCCGGAGCAAAGGACCTTGAACGGAGANACTCCGCCATGGCGAGTGCCTCCTCCTCCCCTTCCTCGGTGAGAACGCGTTCGTGATCACCCAGAGTCTGATCACGGGGAAAGCCAGCCTGCGCGTGGCGAACAAGAGAGAGATCGAGGTCAGGCACGAAGAGAGATCATTCCTTGAAGTCAACTCCCACCGGAAGCCGCAGCCACCAAAGCCACCTCGGACTCCTTCACCGAGGACGCATCGAATTTACGGGCCGTGGCCGCCATCCTTGTAAGCGCCGCCGAAAGAGGCATCGGGGGTTCGGTTTCACCCTTTTTCGCCCTGTGAAACCGAACCGGGTTCATACGAGCCACGACATAGTTCCTCAGATACGGGCTCTTGAACCCTCTCTCCTGCAACTCCGCAATGATCCTCTTCACATCACTGTCGATGGCCAGGAGCCTCGACGCAAACCCCTCCCGCTCTCGAAGACTGACCTTCAACGTGCGGTCACTGAAACGATCGACTTTCCTGAGGAGCGGGCTGTACGCACCACCGGCAAAGCGACCGTTCTGCTGATAGACGGTTCCGAGTGTCAGCAACTCAGGCGCATCAAACTCAACGGAGAAATCCGACTCCTTGGCCCTCTTCCGACGCTGGGCGAGTTCCTGCGCCATCCGGATCACCTCAAGACTGCGGTCTTTGAGGTTGTGAGCCTTCTCCGTATTCAGAGCGAGAATGCGAAAAGACAGTTCCTCGTCCGAGGAAACAAGACAGGTGATCTGGCGAAGACCCAGGACCTTCGCAGCAGCCAGTCGATGTCGCCCATTGGGCGTCCACATCTCTCCATCCAGACCCCGGACCACGATGATGGGATCAAGGAATGAGCCACTCTCTTCGATCTTCTCCGCCAGGCGCTTGGTATGCGTCGGTGAGAGATCCCGCTGAAAGGGAGTGGGTTGGACGGCCTTGATGGGCAGGGACGCAAGCAACATGGGACGGCCCGAGAGTGGTTCACGGTAGGCTCCCAGAGGCGCCCCACCTCGTTCTCTCACTTCTTCAGCCAGACCCGCCACTTCAACCGAATCCAGGCCGACGGCCACTTCTCCAACGTCGAGTCCTCGCGACTCCCGACTGACCTTCAGGCGCTTTCGAGCCCCGGCTTTCTGACGAGCCGACTTCTTGCGGGCCGCCTTCTTGGGGGCCTTCTTCTTTTTCGTGGTCTTCGCCTTTTTCGCCGTCACATGGAGATGCTAGCTCGATTTCACGAACGGCAACGCCCTGGAACCGACTCAGGCGGCGGACATGGATTCGGCATCAGTCTGACTCGTCGGGTTTTCAAGAGGAAGGAATATGCGGAAGGTGGTGCCCTCCCCCTTCCTGCTCACGACCTCGATCCGTCCACCGTGCGCGATCACGATGCCGCGACTGATCGACAAACCCAGGCCGGTTCCACCCATCTTCTCCTTCGTGGTAAAGAAGGGTTCGAAAAGAGAAGGCTGGATTTCCTCGGGAATCCCCTCGCCGTCATCCTGGACCTCCACCACGACTTCTCTCTCGTTGTGCTGGAGGCGGACCACGATCTGGCCCGAGTCACCGTCAAACGACTCCGCCGAATTCTTGATGAGATTCAAGAAGACCTGATTCAGCGCACCGGCATCGGCAAAAAGCCTGGGCAGACCCGACTCTACTTCCAACTGGATCTCGGCATGGGCCGCCTGAAGGGAGTGGGATACGAGCTTCATGGTGGATCTCATACCCACTTCGAGGTCCACTCCCTCACTCATTTCGCTCTGCCGACCGGGACGCGCAAATTCGCGCAGATCTCCCACCAGGGAAGAGGTTCTCTTCAAGCCATCCGCCACAATGACGGACAACTCGGACAGATCGGCCGCAAGCTCTCGTGCCGTTTCGCCTTCACTCTTCTTCTGGAAGGCTTCTACACGCTGCGCCAGATCCGTCGGGTTCGACGAATCCATCCCGCTTACTTCTTCAGCCAGTTCCCTCAAGGCCTCCACCGTACTTTCCATGGTACGAACCGCGTTGAGAGCAAAGTTGACCGGGTTGTTGACCTCATGCGCGATGCCGGCGGCCAGTTCGCCCACCGCGGCCAATCGCTCCGACTGGACAAGCTGGACTTCCGCCAGCTTCACTTCCATCAGCGCACTCTCCAGTTCCTGGTTCCTCGACCTGAGTTGATTCTGCAACTCTCCCACCCTGACCAACGACCGGACGCGCGCCATCAACTCCCGGGGATGGAAGGGTTTCGTTACGTAATCGTCAGCGCCGATTTCCAGACCTTCGATCTTCATTTCACGCTCTGCTTTTGAGGTCACCAGAACGACCGGAATCGACCGAGTCGAGAGATCGCTCTTGATTGCCTGGCATAGCTCCGTACCCGACATCTCAGGCATCATGACATCTGAGAGAACAAGATCCGGAGCCTTCTCGCGGAGGGACTGAAGGGCTTCCTTCCCGTTCCTCGCCACACGCACCCGGAACTCTCTTCCAACAAGCCTTGAGAGAAGCGCACGCATATCCGGATTGTCCTCGGCGATGAGGATCTCGGCCCTTGGGTCGTCCACTGAATCTTCCGGCCTATCCATCACAGTGGAGCCGGAGTCCAGACGATCAATATGTCGCCGAACCTCTCCGAGTCGATCGCTGTCCTCGAGATCGTCTTCCAATCCGAGTTCGGAGCTCAAAGCCCCTACACCCAGACCCAGGCCGTGAGTCTGACCTCGGTCATCGGTCAGGATCATCTCTTCCGACAAGGCATCGGGAACTCCCCATGGAAAAAATGCACAGAATCGGGTGCCGTGGCCAAGCCCAGGACTGAAAGCCTCGATCTCGCCGCCGTGCAGTTCAACCATCTCACGAGCCAGAGCCAGACCGATTCCCGTCCCTTCGTGCCGACGTGTGGTCGAACCATCCACCTGGGCGAATCGATCGAAGATCTGGCCGAGCTTGTCTGCTGCAATTCCGGCCCCCGTATCCTCCACCGAGATGGCCACACCGGCTTCGCGACACTCGGCCGAAACCTGGATGCTTCCGCCTCGAGGAGTGAACTTGAGCGCATTGCCCACCAGATTGACCAGGACCTTGTCAGCGGCTTCGGGATCCAGGTTCACCTCAGGCAGATCGTCCAATCCCTGCATCGAAAGGGCGATGCCCTTGCCATCAGCCAGAGGCTGCGACTCGCCCACCAGCCTCTTCACCATATCGGCGATCTGGGTAGGCCGTCGAACAATCTTGAATTGGTGACTCTCGATCTTCGTCAGATCAAGCAGATTGTTGATCATCTTGTAGAGACGCTGGCCATTGGAATGCATGGTGGCAAGAGTCTCCCGGAAAGATTCAGGAACGGCGCCAAAGTCGCCCGAACGGATGGCATCCAGAGGAGCCAGGATCAGAGTCAGTGGTGTCCGGAGTTCATGGTGGACATTGGAACTGAATCGGGACTTGGCCTGATCGAGTTCAGCGAGAGCATCCCGGGCTTCTTCGATCTCCCTCTTCTGCTTGAAATCCCTGAATCGCATGCGATCCATGTGAAGACTGGCCCAATAGGCCTCAGCACAAGCAGCCGCAAGAAAGACAAGATTCTGGGCGAAGAGCCTGGGTTCAAAGGGATGCCCACTGTAGAGCGGCAAGGACAAGTAGGCCCCGAACATCATGACTGCAATCAAAGCCGAGTGCTTGGCTGTCTGAGGTGTCAGGACTCCCATCCCAACCACCAGTAGAATCATACCGGCGTAGTAACCGCTGGTGACACCCCCTGTGTTTTCGATCATGAACATGAAGAGCGCGGTCCCGAGAGCGCAGACAAGCATGGACGAAAGAACGGGCCAACGGGGTGTGGCGAAATAGATCACGAACAAGGCGGCGTTCATCGCCATTCTTCCAATCAAGAAGAACTCGAAGTGCTCCGGATGGAGGATCCAGTCCGCCGGTACAAACACGATGGTTTGCAGGATCGCAAAGATCAGGATGGCCCCTCGCAGTGCCGGGGGCAGACGTTCCTGCTCTACTTCACGTCTGTACTCGAGATATCGCGCGCGTTCAGCCTCTTCCATGACCTATCACTGATCGGCAGAGGAACCTGAAACTTGATACAGGACGAGGCTTTTCAGCCCCTTCTACACTCTCTCCCAGGACTGTCCCCAGAGGCGAGGCAGTGCGGGCGGTCAGGGGCGGGTTGCGCTCAAAACCACAGCCTGTGGAGGCGTCCCAAGACTTCGCTGAACCGTGAGGACTTCAAAACCCGCTCGCTCCAGCACCGAGGACAATTCGTCCGGGTCCCAGAATTGAAAAGCCCCCTGACCTTCAAACTCGATGATCCGGGCGGCGTCATTCAAGAAACTCCGAGCCAGCCGACTCAAGTCATCCGGCCGGAGTTCAGGCAGTTCTTGCGTCGCTGATCCTGACTGCAACTCCGCATAGGCATCCGAGTAGAGGCGACTGATATCCGCGTCTCGACACAAGGAAGAAATCACCAAGCGGCCGCCGGGCTTCAGGACCCGGTGGATTTCGGACAGGATTTCTTCTGGACTCTCCAGGTAGGAAAGCAGCAAGGAGCTCAAAATACGATCCTGACTGCCCGAGGCCAGTGGAATTCCCTGCGAGCCCGGCCCGAGGTCGAGATCCACCTCGGCGTGATCTACATGCAGGGTCTCACTTCCGGAGGCTCGAGCAAACCTGTCTCGCCCACGGACCAACGCTTCGCGGACATAATCCACATTGATGACACGCAAGCCTTCCGGTCTGTTCGCAAGCCCAGCCAGTGCCAGCACGAAAGAACCCGTTCCAGAGCCGAGATCGACCACTCTCTGATCAGACTCCAGCCCAAGTGCCTCCAGTTGCACCTTCATCAACGCCCGATACGCCTGACTCGAAGTCAGCAGTTCGATTCCCAGCGAACCATCACGACCCACCAGGTAGTCCCGCCAGAAGGCATGAAGGTCTTGAGCCGGTCGAGGGGCCAACCGGGCCTCCTCAGACCTGATCCGTCGCAACTCGGAGGGGTCCGGACACACCGGCTGGACTTCAACCCCTCTTGCTATGCGAGCCACTTCACACGCAATGCTGGCAAAAGCATGGCGTGCCTGGAGACTGGTGCTCAATTGATGTCCAGTGGGGAGGACCACAAGGCGGCGATTGCCGGTTTGGCCATGGGACAGGATGTCCTGCACCCGGTTCAGATCGACCCACGCATCGTAACGACCGTGAAACCAGCTGATCGGTACTGAAATCGCCTCCATGTCTCGGCGCGAATCTTCGATGAAGGACATGCGGTGTTCAGTGGCGTCGGCTCCGATTCGATCGATATCAACGCGAACACCGAGGAGTTCCTGCTTTCCGAAGGAAAGGCCCTGCTCGATTCCACCCACGAAATCCACACCGCCGGATATCGCCCGCGTCATGCTTTGCAGATCAGGGGACCCGACCACACTGACCCAGCCATCGACAAAGCCTTCGGGCGCTTCGGCCAGGGCCTTTCGGACCTCAATGGCGGCCGCACTGAAGCTCACCACGATCACATTCGACACAGACCCATCGGGGTCGGACCGGAGGTGACCCACCACAGTATTCAGATCTCGAACGCCCTGTGAAAAGACGAAGTTCTCATCCGTCCGACCCGGAAGACCACTCTCCGCATCATTGTGCGATTGCCCCTTCCGACGAATCCCGTCATA
Organism: Spirochaeta sp.; assembly: GCA_002691025.1. GTDB lineage: Bacteria > Myxococcota_A > UBA9160 > UBA9160 > UBA4427 > MED660. The sequence goes on from NZGT01000073.1 coordinate 72,507, forward strand.
ACGAACAACCATGACGCGCTCCTGGGCCCGACGAAACGTGGAGACCAGGGTCTGCGCCAGAGGAAGCAGGGCCTCTTTGGTCTGCCCCCATCCGTTGGGCAACACGATCGCCGTCACGGCGCCGGCGTCGCCCCATCGATCCACCAGAGCGGCAATTTCCTCTCCGCGGTCATCTCTGATCCGGAGTTGACGAACCGGATCCGGCGACAAAACAGGCTCGCTGGGCAGAACCATTGGCTCCGGCCCCTCCAGGATGCGCTCCCTCTGCTCGATTTCAATGACTTCGGCCACGGGGCCGCGGGCTTTCATCAGACCGATCCGCGTCCATCCCGTCTGACCTTCGGCCTCCCTTTGGTGTCGCAAATTCAGATACTGTTCCTCGCCCTGCTGAGGACCTTCGAGATAGCGAAGCTTCAACCGCTGCGACGAAGCTCCCAGAGGCTGGCCTTCGATCATGACACCCAGACCCGAAGGCGAGGAATCCTGCAGGCGTCCCAAACGGGTTTCGCCACGGCCATCCTCCAACTCCACCCGCCAGGCGGATTGCGGTTGGCGATCAAAACTCTCCCGACCGCGATCCCGACGTTCGCCGTAGAAGACCATCCTGGGCCGGGAAAGGATCAAACGACCTTCACTGAAGGAGCCTTGGCGAAGCGCCGAAAAGAAATACGGCCTCCCCTCCACCGAAAAATTCAAGAAGATCTGACCGTCCAGCGAATGAGCATCGAAGTTCGAAGTCACAAGGACGAGGTGATCAGGACCGATCTCCTCCAGCGTCGCGACTTCAAGGTCGACGCGGGCGTTCAGGCCCCGGTGAAAACTCACCTGCTGATCACGGGCCTCCTGCAAAAGGCGCCGGATCTCCCCCGCATTCTCGATGCATTCGGGATGTAAACGTCGAAGCGATGCTTCGACAATCGGCGTCGACCTACCCCACATAGGAACTCTCTCGTGCAGCGACAGGGGGTCGATCGCAACGGTCAAAGAAAAAGCTCACACCTTCATGAGCTCTTTCAAACAGCAATTTAGCTCCTCTCTGGCCGGAATGACAATAAATCGTGTCCGCAGCGTCCCCGGGCGGGAAAACCCGCTCGAGACGGCAGCAATCGTTCCCCTGCGAGAGGCTGGTTTCGAACGTATGGCCTATTCTCGTCGGTCTGAAGCGCATAGAACGACTTTGACGAGTCGAGCGCACGCAAAACAACCGGTCCAGGCCGAGGCAGAGCCACGGCGGGGGGAAAGATGACGAGTGTCCGGGCTGCCTGACAACCAAGGAAGCCGATCTCGGATCCCTGACCACCTTGTTCGCACCGGCGTGCGACACCCGTGGGGCGTGATCGCGTCCTGGTTGGGTTTGTTGCTGCTCCTGACGCCGGGCCTGACGATGCTTCAGATCGAAACATCCACAGACAGCGTCCTCGATCGAAATCATCCCGAGTGGACCTTCTATCAAGAGGCGCAAGGCCTGTTTGGGACGGATGAGATCCTCGTTGTGGCTCTGGAAAGCGACCGCCCCCTCGACCCGAACAGCCTGGAAATCTTGACTGGACTCACAGAAGAGTTGGAAGGACTCGAGGGAGTCCGCCGAGTCGACAGCTTGTCATCGGTCCCCGCCATCGGAGTCGATGCCGACGGGGCTCTCAACCTGAGTCCCAGCCTCGAAGACGCACCCCAAGAAGCCGAGGCCCTTCGCGTCTACATACGGAGCCGCCTGGAACTCGACCGGATCGCACCGGGCAGTCTGATCTCGGATGATGAGAAGGTCCTGGCCATCAACATCCTGCTTGAAAGCGGACAAGAGGACCGGCAGGGAGAGATCCTCCAGGAGATCAGGGCCCTCATATCCAGCCCCTCGGCCTCGCTTTCCGGGGTGCCCGTTTTCCGGTGGGTCGCAAGCGAGAAGACGCGGTCTGAAATCCTCAAGTTCGTCCCCATCACCGCCCTCCTCATTTCCGTCGTGATCGGCGTACTGTTCCGCTCCATTCTGGCCATCGTCCTCAGCCTCCTCCCCGGGATCCTCGCATCGTGGCTTCTCCTGAGCATCATGGGATACACGGGCGCGCCTCTCAGCATCACGACGATGATCCTCCCTTCCATCACGCTTGCTCTCGGTTGCGCCTACGCGATGCATGCCCTGGTGGCGGCAAGCGGAACCCGAGAACAAACCGCCGACGNCCAGATCCAACCGGAGAGACTCGAGGCGGCCATGCTCTCGGTCTCGCTNCCCATTGCGCTCTCGGGATTGACGACCACCGTGGGCTTCGTCGCCATGGGCCTTGTGCGGATCGAAGCCGTTCGCTCCACCGGACTCTACGGGGCCATCGGTGTGCTCGGCGTGAGCCTGGTGACTCTGACGCTGATTCCGGCCGTCCTTGCGATATCCCGAAGAAGATGGCCCAGCCCTGCCTTCTTCAAGAAGAGTGAGGCNATTGCAAGCTGGATTACCCANACCGCTNAGCAAAAGAGGCGGATGATCCTCCTGCTCTGGGCCATTCTCGGCGTCATCGCCTTCTGGGGCCTCGAACAAGTGAAGGTCGAAACCGACGCGACGCGATGGTTGCCTCCGGGCCATGAGGTCCGAGACAGTTACGAACAAATCCGAGAGAAACTTTCGGGCATCAGCCCCATGAATGTGGTCATCACGGCTCCGCCTCAACAGAGTGTCCTTGCGCCCCACGTATTGGAAGCCATCAATGCTCTAAGCAGTGAGCTTGAAGAGCGTCCCGATGTGGGCCAGACGCTCGCCATCACCGACCCCCTGCGTCAAATCAACGGGAGTATGATCGAAGACGAAAGTCAGCCGCTTCCAGGATCTGCGGCCGAGGCCGAACAATTCCTCATGCTCCTGGAATCCATGGAACACATCGATGATCTCATCTCATCGGATCGAAGGTCCACCAATATCCTGATCCGAGCCGACAACAACGCATCCGCCGACCTCCGGAAAATCGCCGCCGACATCAAGGTCTGGTGGCAGAGGNACGGACCGGATGGGTACACCGCGCAGACCACGGGGATCATGTATGAGTTTGCCCGCGCCCAGGATGAAATCGCCTATGGACAGATCCGGGGCCTTGTTGTGGCACTCCTTGTCATTTCGGTNATCTTGTTTTCCATCTTCCGCTGGCCCGCCATGGCCATCGCGGCCATGGTTCCGAACCTGATCCCGCTCTTCATGATTTTCGGTCTCCTCGGCCTTCTGGACCTTCCGCTGGATGCGGGCACAGTCATGATTGGATGTCTGGCTCTGGGAGTCGCCGTGGACGATACGATCCACATCGCAATCCGATTCAGCGACCTGTCCCGAAGAGGCGACTCCCCAGCCACCGCCCTCAAGAACTCACTCTTGCTTGTCCTGCCGGCCATCGTCTCCACCACGCTTGTGATCGGGATCGGTTTTGCGGTTCTCGGTCTTTCCGAATTCACGATCACGCGGAATCTCGGCTTGCTCACCAGCGCCATCATGGCTCTGTGCCTGACGGCCGACCTCACCCTCTTCCCAGCCCTGCTGATACGACTCACACCGAAAAAAACAGACAAAGCGGCCGCCCTAAGAGAGGACTGAGCCCCTCCATCCAGGAGAAAATCCGAAGTCGCGGTTTTGTGACTTCAGGGACACACCCGTTCTGGCCGATGAAAGAAGAAACGGCCGCCCTGCATAGCCCGCGGGGATGGCGAACGGGTTGATGAATGCAGAATTTTCGAAGTCTCTGGGTTGGGGCTCTCCTGATCCTGGCTGTGCCTACGGTCCTCTCACTTTTCGAGTTCGGGGCAACGACGCCGCACACCGAAAGAAACCATCGGCCGCACCTCGAAATCGCTCCCGGTTTNTCCANCTCGGATCCCGAAACCATCGGAAGCCGGGTTACGCAGTCCTCCCCTCACGCTTCGGGTCCATCCATCCCAGCACAGGACCCTGAAGTAAAGCCACCCCCTTTTCTCCACGCCACGAACACCGACTCCCTCGACGAAGCGACCTCNGCCCAGATCCGAACTGAACTCGCAAACGCCGTCGAACGCGCACAAGAGGACCGGGACTTCTCCATCGACCTTGAGATCATCGAGCAGCTTGCCGTTCGCGANCAAGTCGCCATCATCGTCGGCAGCCAAACCGGTTTGCCCGAGTTCCAGCATCGACTCTCTGGCACACGACACGCCTCAGGGCACCGCTATCGGTACATCCCNTACGCGGCCCTGGAAGCAGGCCCTCAGGCCCTCCTTGAATTGATNGAAACACAAGAGATCAATCAAATCGAAATNGACGAACAACATCACCCCACCCTCGCCGAATCGGTCCCTCTCGTATACGCATCACAGGACACAGAGAATGGTTTCGATGGGAGCGGCTATGCCATTGCGATTCTGGATACAGGCGTCGACACCAGTCATCCCGCCTTCCAGGATCGTGTCACCGATGAAGCCTGCTTCTCGCGCCAAGGTGATTGTCCAGGAGGTACGGAGCAGGAATTCGGTCCCGGGACGGGAATTCCCTGTGACTTCCAATGCGACCATGGCACGATCGTGGCCGGCATTGCACTGGGCATGGACGAAGAAGAAACGCACCACGGTATCGCTCGCGGTGCGGGACTGATCTCCATTCAGGTCTTCAGCGAGGCCGACGGAAAACCCGCCGCATGGACNTCCGATATCCTGGCGGCACTCGAGCACGTGTATGACCTGAGCCTTTTCCACAAGATTGCCGCCGTCTCCATGAGTCTCGGTGGGGAAACCTATGCAAGCCAGGAGATCTGCGACCAGGCCAACTCGAGTCGAAAGGCCATGATCGATCAACTCAGGTCCGCCGGGATCCCGACCATCGTATCCTCGGGCAATGACGGCGACGAAGAAGAGATCTCTTCACCTGCCTGTATTTCTTCCGCNATCAGTGTGGGGGCCACGTCAATCAGCGACGGGATTCCCTCCTATTCAAACTCAGCGGAGTTCCTCTCACTGCTCGCGCCCGGACATCGAATTCGGACACGGACCGCCAACGGCGGATACAGGGTCGCCAGCGGCACATCCATGGCAGCCCCTCATGTCTCCGGCGCAATCGCCATCATCCAGGAAGCGGCCCCTCAAAGCAGTCTGGAAGAAATCCTCTTCGCTCTCCAGTTCACGGGCGTTCCCATCACAGACTCGCGAAACGACTTGACGTTTCCCCGGATTGACGTGGACGGTGCGATCGAATTCCTGGCCGAACCGCTCCCTCAAGACGAAGAGGAAGACGAAGTNGAGGAGGAAGAGGAAGAGGAAGNGACCTCCAAAGAAGCATCTCCCCCGCCCTCCCCCGGTGGCAGTTCGAGTTCCTGCGGACTGATCGGGCTGGAAATCCTCTTGCCCCTGGCCCTGACTT